>JAYPWJ010000115.1:0-1630 GCA_038135085.1 bacterium | reverse complement strand
CTTTTTTACTATGTTCTTCTTTAATTTTTTTTACTGAGCTGCTTGGTATTCCCAATTCTGCACTTATTTTTTTGCTTGATAAAGTTACGGTGCTCTGGTCATATTGCCTTTCCTGGGGCAATAAAGGGTGGCTTATTGGGTTTTATAAACCATCAATTTTGATTTTAATCGCAATAACTGTTCTGGCATTTCTAATTATGCACCACAAAAGATTAGGTAGACTTTATCCAAGTATCTTCTGCTTAAGTTTATTACTGGGAGCAACCACCTGCTACCTCAAGTTAAATTGCCCTCATGAAACGCTTTTTCATATTGATTGCGGCAAAAATAAAGTGCTTATTTTAATTAAAAATAAAAAAGTAATCATTAAAGATCAAGGAGCCTTTGCCAAAAAACTCTCGCCCGATTCATGGGTTCAATTTACGTTGCTGCCAGAACTCATGCAAAAAACTGGACGAACTACCATTGATCAAATTATTGTAGAAAGACCAAATACACTAACTTTTGAAGCATTAAGCTCATTGTGCCAGCATACTCAGGTTACCTTAATTGAACTTCCTTACTTTAACACAGAATTAACAAAAGCAGGATGGCGTGCTTTTTTTGAATTAAAACGAATGATAAAACAAGAAGATACCACTTTAAAAAGAACCCATTTACAAAGTAGCCAATAACTCTTAAAAAACTTAATCAAAACAAAAACTAGTCTTTATATCTAGGTGTTATTAGCTTTGCACCATCCCCTTTTTAAAAACAATTATATAAAAATATTGCACTGAGCATTCCCACCTGGCACACTAAGAACGTGTATTATAAAGCACTATAGGCGAGAGGTTAATGAAACAGAGTTTATTTCTTTTGTTTTTTTGTTGTTTTACTCCTAATTTTTATGCTCAAGAAACATTGAATAAAGCCAAAGTAGCAAAAATTCAACATAAAAAACCTGATATATTCAAATGGCGCGAATCCATTGCATCTTTATCTTTTAAGATCGAAAACCCTCCACCATGGAATGGTCTCACTAGTGATCCTACCGATGTTCCTGAACCTTCAGTTGGGCCAGATTCTAACCCTTTGGCTCAGCAGGTAGTTACCAATCTTTGCAAAATAACAAAAGAAGAACAAAAACCCACAATTCCGGAAGACTGTGAAGCAGTAACTGCACACGCACCAGATGGTAGAATATTTACCATCGTAAGAAAAAAAAAGACATGAATAAGCTCTACTGTATAATAAGTGGAAAATATTGTTTAAATTTAGATACAAATTTTGTATGGTGCTGTGGCTCTACTTCAACAGATAGTTACGAAGATTTAATGGTAGATAATGAAAATAATTTTTAAGGATTAGTATAAAACAAAGGGATGTTCAATGAAGAAAAATCTTTTTTTACTGTTACCAATTATTCAATTTTTTACAATTTGCGCAATGCAAATGGATCCAGCAATTTACCCACCTTCAGCGCAGATTATTGGCCTTGTTCGAACAAAAGACGAAACAGCACTTAAAGCCCTTGTAGCACAAGGAAAACGTTTTACTGAAACAAAAGATTTAAATAAAACTCCCGTCTTAGCGCTCCCCTTTTTAACGGCACCTATTGCACGCCAGCTCATAGCAGGCCATGCACAAC
>JAYPWJ010000114.1:0-1688 GCA_038135085.1 bacterium | reverse complement strand
ACGTCAATGTTGCATTTAACCAAGTCATGAAGAAAACAATTAACAATAGATTATAGATGAGCGCCAAAAAGGCAAGAAAACCAGCTGCCTTATAGTAAAACAAGCTAAAAAGAATTAAAAGACCAAGCCCAATCAAACAAGACATTAAACCTTGCTGAACAGATTCAGCACCCAATGATGGTCCAATTCTACGCTCTTCTTCAAATGTCACGGGCGCTCTAAACGCACCTGATCGTAACATTGTAGCCAAACTTTTTGCTGATTCTTCAGTAAAGCTCCCATGAATATAACCGGAACCACCAGTAATTGGTTCATTCACTGAAGGAGCTGAAACAACTTTATCATCAACAATAATCGCAATTTGACCGCCTCGACGTTTTTTAGTCATTTCAGCAAACTTTTGGGCACCCTCATCATTAAACTCAAAGTTTACAATTGCTTGCATTTGAGGGCCTTTACCAAAAGATGCATTTTTCAAATCACGACCAGTCAAATCAGTGTAATCAGAAACTAAATAATAAGTCGTATGAGCACCGTTTTCTTCGGTAACAATCATCATACCCTCAGGTAAAACTCCATCAAAACGATCTAAAAGATCATCTTCATTTGAAGCAGAACCTTCAACTTCTTTAATTTCAAGCTGGGATGTCTTACCAATCATTTCCTTTGCCTGTGCTGGATTATCAACACTTGGAAGCTCAATAATAATATTGGTATCACCTTGACGAGAAACAGGAATTTCGGCAACTCCCAATTCATTCAAACGCTTTCTTAAAACGTCAACGTTTCCTTCAACCGCGTTTTCTTTAATTTGATTTATTTGAACATCAGACATTACAAGGCGAACTGTTTCACCTTCATGATGAACATTAAGATTTAACGTACTACGTGCTTTAAACATTTGGAATGCTTTATTTGCATCCTCAACATTTTTAAAGCCTAAAACAATTTCTGAATTTTGAACTTTGTGTGTAACCGGATCTGCAATGTCATGATCTTGCAAAACCGTAAGAAGGTTGCGCATCTTGTCATTGAGCGACATTTTAACCGACTCATTTACGTCCACTTTGAGCGTAATATAAAACCCTCCAACAAGATCTATTCCCCTTCTTGGGCGATCTTTAAGAGGCCAAACAAAATAAGTCCCAACTGCTGCAAGAGTCAACCAGAACATAAAACTTACATACGCACCACGACGCGCCAGACTTGCCATGCACATTCTCCTGAAAAAATTTACAAATAATGCCGAAGAAGGGACTCGAACCCCCACGGGATTTCTCCCACAGCCCCCTCAAGGCTGCGTGTCTACCAATTTCACCACTTCGGCACCGCTAAATTTTAACGATTGCTTTAGCAGAAGATTACCAGATTTCAGATCGCTTATCAAACCCAAAATCTGGTAACATTAAGATTTCACAGTATTTTTCGAGCAACATTCAAACTAAACTAACCCCTAAGCAGCTTTCTCTTCATGATGAACAACCGCTTTAACAGGATGTTTTGAAACTTCTTTTTTAAAATCTTGATCTGAATCATCTTCAAACGCATTTCCAAAAAGATCTTTTATTTTATCGGCTTCTTTTTTAACATCCGTCTCAACATCAGTCACCTCTTCAGTCGTAGAAGTTTCAATTTGCTTAACGAGTTGATCAGCTTCTGTATCAAGCTTTTTAAACTCATCTTGAGAG
>JAYPWJ010000113.1:1437-1692 GCA_038135085.1 bacterium | reverse complement strand
GTGGGGCTTGTACGACTGACCAAAAGTAATGCGGCAAAACTTAAAACAATGGACGCGATAGAAACGCCCGCAATCCAGGTTGCAGGTTTGGTTATTTTGTGGGCAGGAAGGGTTGATTCACCATGTTGGAAATAGGAGAGATCAACGTTAAAATACGTTGCAATTTGTTCAAGCTGTTCGAGGTTTATTTTCCGAACATCTTTTTCCCAATTACTGATGGTGGTGTGTTGGACAAAAAGAGCATTAGCAAGTTGT
>JAYPWJ010000113.1:0-1427 GCA_038135085.1 bacterium | reverse complement strand
AAGTTGTTTTTGTGATAATTTACGGGAAACACGTAATTGACGTAATCGTTCCCCGGGCGAGACGTGTTTCATGGTTATTTACTTAAAGAGTAATTATCGTTGTTCGTAAGCGTCAAGTAAGAAGAGCGTGCGCGCAGTTTGATGACGTGGCACAACCCAAATCAGTAAGATACCTAACGTGAAAAGTGATAATAAATACCAACCAAAATAACTGAGATCGAGAAGGAATAATTGCATTTTCTTTCCGCGCATTAATTCTTGGGATTTATTTAAGACATCCATCACACGAACGTCTTTATCTTGCATAAGAATGAGGGTACCTACACTATATGCATAGCTTTTAACAATACCAGGAACAATTAATAAAAGGGTCCACAAACCCACAAATAAACTTGTTAAAAAGGTGAGAACGGGTGCGTTGATAGGCTGTTCTTTTACCCCTTTTAATAACACATCTTCTAAATCGGGTTTTTGATCTTTGGCCACTTGAATGAAGAGATGAAGCACAGAAAAGGCAACATACGCAGATACAATAAAGATAATGAGATTAAATAACGAATAAACCGGAGGATTTCCCGGATCTATTTCTACGGGTGGAAAGACGGTATTATCGATTGTTGGTGCAAAAATTCCGGCGACTTGGCTTAAGACCCCAGTAACAATTGAAAAAATAATCAGTGGGAGGAGGATATCCCATAAGTTTTTCTTGACGGCTTCATAGGCTTGGCGGCGATATTCTTCGTTTGATTTCATGAAGTACTCCTTTAGGTGAATAATAACAAATATGACGCGAATTTTTCACATAAAATTTTCGGCATAGACTCAACTTTTTTTGTATGGGCATTCACATGCATTACCGTCACCTCACTTGAGGCCACAATTTGACCGCGAACATAAAGGTTACTTCCAATGATTAAACTAGTGGCATTGATCCTTAGAATCCCCACGCCAATATCGACAGTATCGGGCCAATGTATTTCTCCTAACAGTTCCATGGTAATTTTGACAACGACAAATGTTGAATGACCTTCTAAGAGGGTTTGGTTGGGTTCATAAAGTAAGCGAACGCGTCCGGTTTCAAAATAGGTACCAAACACCGTGTTATTCACATGACCTTGTCGGTCGGTATCACGGTAGCGAACGTGCTCTTGTGTTTGAAAGGGAAAGCTAGATAAAGGTAGGTTTTTTAATCGCATCGTTACCTCAAGTCTCATCATAGCAAAAGCTGTCGCTTTTGTTTAAAATAAAACGCGAGGTATCAATCATGAAACAAGACACGATTCAACTTGAATTTGCCAATACATTTGTCGGATCAGCTACGTCGCCATCCGGGCGTGTAGTTATTGGTCAACAACCCGATGGGATGGCACCTTACCATCTTTTATTTTCTGCCCTGGGATCGTGTTTTTATGCAACCTTTTTAAGTG
>JAYPWJ010000112.1:0-1709 GCA_038135085.1 bacterium | reverse complement strand
CTTCTTCAACTGCTTTAAACTGATCAAATGCTTTTTCAACCTTGCCTTTGGTAAGCCACAAAAGATAAAGCTTTTTTTGATAAACTATCTTTTTTTGCATCCACCCCAATTGGTCTGAAAGCGTTACTACTTTTTCTAAATAGGTCAGTGTTTCTGGATTTTTTAATGCAAGAGACTCAAAAATAAGAAGCGCCTCTTGAAAGCGCCCTTCTTTTTTATACAAATGTGCTGCTTCATTATAAAATATTTCTGCCTGTTTTTTATCAAACGAAGCCCAAATATCTGCTTCTAATTTTTTCAAAAATGATTGATCAGAAATTGAATGAGTCAAAAGACGATAAAGACTGAGCGCTCGTTCTTTTTCCCCCCGTTTAACAAACTCTGCAAGTTTAAACCAAGCTACATTTGAATGCTCTTGAGTGCTCCCTGATGCAGCCCTTCTTCTATTAAGCAGTATTGAGGATCTGCCGACATCGACCGTTTTGAGCTTCATTGCACTCTTTCTCCTTGATTACTCAGACACACCATGTGCCAATCCTTTTGGATAACCATAGTACATTGAGAAGGAGAATGAAAGAGTTTTTAAAAAGTGGTGCCGGGAGACGGAATCGAACCATCGACACTGTGCTCTTCAGGCACATGCTCTACCACTGAGCTACCCCGGCAATTTGAAAGATAAACGCTCTTTATAATTAAGAACGTACTTTAAAGGTACCGTTTTAGGTTATTTTGTCAACAAATAAACTCAAATTGCCAACCCTGTCGTTCTCTGTTACGATAGCTCTGTATTATTTTTTAAAAAATTTTAAGCTTTTTAGTGGACTATGGAACAGCTCAAAACCGCTATTGATGAAGTCAAAAAGGCCTGTCAGCAAGAAATAAAAAAGAGCTCAACGCTTGAAGCTCTTGAGGCCACCCGTGTGAAATTTTTAGGAAGAAAAGGTAAAATAGCTGAATTAATGCCCCTTCTTAAAAAACTTTCTCAAGAAGAAAAACGCGTTTTTGGCCCAGCTCTTAATACACTCAAGCAGCACTCTGAAGCTGCTTTTTTAACCAAAAAAAATGAACTCCAAGACCAAGCATTTGAGCAAGAAGAAGAACAACACAAAGATTTTGATGTCACTTCCTATAAGCCAGAACAACCTGAAGGAAGCTTACATCTTTACACCCAAGCAACTCAGCAAATTGAAGACATTTTTATTTCTATGGGGTACACCGTTGCTGACGGAGTTGAAGCTGAAACGGAATATTATAATTTTGAAGCTCTCAACATTCCAAAGAACCACCCTGCTCGCGATATGCAGGACACCTTCTTTTTGAATGTCCCTGAGATGGTAATGCGTACACATACCTCACCAGTTCAAATTAAAAGTATGCAAAAAAACAAGCCACCTTTAGCTATGATTTGCACAGGCCGTGTATTTAGAAATGAAGCAACCGATGCTTCACATGATTTTCAATTTCGGCAAATTGAAGGGTTGGTGATTGCAGAAGATATCTCACTTGCGCACATGATCACCACTATGAAAAGATTTTTAAGAACATTTTTTAATAAAAAGAACCTCAAAGTACGTGCTCGTCCAGGGTTTTTCCCATTTGTAGAACCAGGCCTTGAAATTGATATGTCTTGTCCTTTTTGTACTAAGGGATGTTCAACCTGTAAACATACACAGTGGATTGAAATGGTTGGTTCTCGATTAGTGCATCCT
>JAYPWJ010000111.1:0-1730 GCA_038135085.1 bacterium | reverse complement strand
CTAAAACTTACGGTTGGTGCTGGTGGGGGTGCTGGTGGGGGTGTTGGTGTTGAGCCGCCTCCGCCGCCTCCGCAGGCAACTAAGAAAATAGTACCAAGTATGGCTAAAAATCGCACACTTTAAATATACAAAAATTGTAGAAAATGTGAAGAAAAGTTATAGAATAAAAACTTACATTAAATGCAATCTGGCATTTAGATAAATTAATTTTCCAGACGGAAAACCTTTGATTGCCTTGCAAAAGGAGGTTTTTTTGCATACTAAATATCTTAATACGTTAAAAAAATTAGATTTATCTGATCAAGATAAAGCCATTGTTATTGAATTTTTGCTTAAATATTCAGAGGAGTTGTTTGATGAATGTTTCACCTAAGCTAGCTGTAACTTACGCACGAGTTTCTACTTATGCCCAGAAAAAAGATGGGAATAGCCTAGATTCACAAAAACTGGATTGTCTTGACTTTGCTGAACGGAATAAATTGCAGATTATTGGACACTTCAGTGATGCTGTATCCGGAACCACGTCAGAAAGAAATGGTCTTACCAGCTTGTGTAACCTGATTGCAGAATATCCTAAAAATAGTGTCTATGTCTTGCTAAAGCATGTAGATCGGTTGGGTCGTGATAAAGAAAATTATTACGACATAATGAAATCAATTCAAAGAGCTGGGGGTGTCATCAAGTTTATAACTAATAATTTTGATGGTCCTGAAGGTGAATTTATGCTCCACATGATGATTGGCATGTCTGATTTGGAGAGGAAAAACATACATAAACGCACTATTGATAAGCAATCTACTAGGCTTAAGCAAGGCTATTGGCTATACAATGTTCCTAAGGGCTACATAAGAAAAAATAAAAAACTTTGTACCCATCCACAGGAAGCTAAGCAAGTTAAAGAAATTTTTGAAAACTTTTCTAAAGATAAATACATCAATTTCCAAGATATTGGCAATTACCCAGAAGGAGTCTTTTTTAATAAAAAAACAGGAGCTAGGCTGAAATACAAAGGTGAAGACTATAAACGCATGCTTACAAATAAACTTTACATAGCTAAGTTTGATCTAAAAACCGATAACTTTAATTTAGAAGAAATAGATGCAAAACATGAAGCCATCATTTCTAAGAAGCTTTTTGATATTGTCGCAGCAAAAGTTAGTGAGAAACCTATAACTTACAATATTCAAAAAAGGGAGGAATTTCCCTTGAAGTCTTTTTTAAAGTGCAGTGATTGTGGTTCTATGCTTACAGCATCATTTTCAAAAGGCAAAAGACTAAGATATCCCTATTACAGATGTCCAGAAAAGAAAGAGGTGTGTGCATATGGCGGAAAAAGCATTGGTAGAGATAAGTTGGAAAGTCAGTTGTTTAGTATTTTCAATAAGAAAAGTATTCACAAAGACTTTGAAAAACTACTTAATCAAATGTTGTCTGATGTGTATGAATCAAGAAGTACTAGGCATATGGCAAAACAAAAAACGGTTAAAGCACAAATCAATAAGCTCATTAAATTAAAAAAGGATCTAATAGCTAAGCTTGGTATTGTTAAGGGTCATGCAGCAATAGGAGCCTTGGATAAGGAACTAACTGTTGTAGATAAGAAAATATCTGCCTTACAGGCAAGCTTGATGCTTAATATTGAGAAGAAAGAGTTTGTAAATCTTGGTATTAACATATTAGCTAATCCAAGCTATCACTGGGAAAATACTGATCTTAACGGCAAGCAAACA
>JAYPWJ010000110.1:1205-1796 GCA_038135085.1 bacterium | reverse complement strand
GCGTCCAAGCATCCGCAAGATACGACGAAGGCCACCATTCAGAAATTCGCAAAGCAAACGCAGACCAAAGTGCAACAAGCAACGCCAAAGCATCCGCAACAACCAGAATAATCCGCTTAACCGAACGAGGCACATTCAAAAACATTTGATGTAAGCCAGAGCTTTTAAGATGCATGAAACAACCAGCCAAAACACAAGTCTACGATAATAGATGAAACAAACAAAAGTTAAAAGCTAAGGAACAAACGATCTAGTCCCTTGTTTTCGGTTAATTCAGCTTTTGCAGCGGTATAGCCAGCATTCTGGCCGCAATTGAACATGGAAGCATTGTAGACATACCTAATACGAATTAACACTATCTGCTTGATGCGAGCCTTCAGGCAGTCTTGTGAATCCTATCTTTGTTCGCACCTAAAGTTATACCTACAAGATCGCAGGCTCGGCGCTCCCTGATCGAATGACAGGACATTAGGTGGCGTAACGAATTACGCTTTTACGACACACCTACCACTTTCGACCGTATGCTTCCTAGAGCCTCGCATATCGAGGGTTAGATCCGCAACAACGAGCTTCAGGCACTGATTCTGTTAC
>JAYPWJ010000110.1:0-1194 GCA_038135085.1 bacterium | reverse complement strand
AATTTAAGGAGGGAGCCCGTCAGGTCGATTCCAATGGGGCCAATGGAATTAATTTATCCATTCGCTTGAAAAAATCTCTTTCAGAGTCTTGCGGCACTTTTGAACCAACTCGCTATCAGCAAATGTGAGCTGGGGTTCCATAGGATAATCCAATCAAGAGAAGATCGAAGATTGCATCAGGTGACCAGACTTATTCTGCACATCCCTATGGGCTTGCCACAGGTTTACAATTAAAACGACTAACCAAACCAACTAAAACACCAAATAATACCCAAAACCAAGCGGAAGTCCAAAACCCATATAGATTATTATGGGTATTAAAAGGCAAAAAAGCGGACCAAAAACAAAGAAACGCACCAATCAATATAAAAGAGGCATTTTTAATCATTTTCAACGTGTACAAGAATATAAGTATATACATTAAAGCAAGAGCGATAATGCCTATGGCACCACTACTAGCCCAGGCATCTAAAAAAAACTGATGCGAATGATAGGCGCCTATTTTATGCTGAACGCCTCCAATTTCGGACATTGAAAACCAGCCCCATTTTTGACCAGCCGGCGATTCCAACATTGGTTGAGCAAATTTAAAATTATCTGCACCGACACCAAATACGGGACTAGAATTTCCGACAGCTAATGCATCACTCCAGAGTGAAAGTCGACCTGACAAAGCTTTGTCAACCCCTTGAAATGACAAATCACTAAAAACAATCAATGCCTGCGAAGTTTTTGGCGTGATACCCAAGCCCCAAAAAAGAAAAAAGAAAACCAAAGAAAAAAGAAAAATAAAAGCACTTAAACTCCGAGGGAATTTAATTTTCTCAAGATAAAAAACAAGCAAAAACAAGAAAACAAAAACCAATGAAAATAACGCGGAACGGGTACCACTCACAACAGTAACAAAAAAAATCAAAGTTGAGTAGGAAATTGCAGAGTATTTAAATCCATTCTCAATTAAAAAAGATAATATTAGTGCCGACAGTGGCACCATTACAACACTCAATATCAACTTCGAAGAATAAAAAGGATTAGGACTAAACAGGCCTTGATAATGAACCCCTAACGCACTATTAAACGGACTATCAGAAACAAAAAATTGCCAGAAAACAGTCAATGTCCAAAAACCAAAAACACACAGCAAGGCAACTAAAATCGGCTTTACCGCTGCCCCATCTGAAAACTCACTATAAA
>JAYPWJ010000109.1:0-1800 GCA_038135085.1 bacterium | reverse complement strand
CAGAATTTCCAGAATCAAAAAAAGAAATTTATAAAGAAATTGTAAAAAACATCCTTCAAAGAGCCTCTGAAAGGGGCGAGCTACAAACATCTGAGGCAAAAACTATTACTGATCTTTATTCTGAATATGTAAAATCACTTGACCCAGCAGAGCAAAAGGCTGCAATTAAAGAATTTGATGTAATTATCAATGAAGTTCAAGGCAAAAATAAACCTATTATGGACAAGCTTAGAAAAGTAAAAAAAACAATAATAAAGGAAGTTGCAGAAGCAACGGTAGAAAGGTTAAAGGCAAGCGCAACTCCTGAAGCGGATGCTGCTAGACGTTCAGATAGAGCAAACAGAAGAGATGCTCTTGGTCTCAACCGAGAATCTGATGCTTCAACTGTTGAAAGAAAAACAGGCGGTCGGCAAAGTGCTGGGACAGAAAAATCTACTGTTCAAAAATTTGCCGAAACATTACCCAAAAGTAGTAAACTTCGCCAAATTTTAGAATCAGGGGACGTCCCAGATTCAACCGCAATGGACCTTGCTATAAAAAAATACCGTGATAAACCAAGTGAACTCTATGAAGCAACGGTAAGAGAACTCATATATTCAAAGTCTAACCCTAAAAAGCGAATTAGTCAGCTTACAGATCTTATAGAAGAAATGGGGAAAAAACTTAAAGTCCCCGCTGATAAACACAGACTTTTAGAAAATTATGATGATTTAGTTCGAGACACGGTTGAACAAGAAGCAGGCGATCCAATAAGCAAGTTCAAGATGCGACGCAGACTTCGTGAAGTTTCAGATCGAGCAAGAGACAGATTAGGCGTAGAAAAGAAAGGTTTCTTCAGTAGTCTTGTAGATGATGTAAAACACGCTTTTAAATGGGGAAGATTTAGTGGAAAAAACCAAACACATCTTACAGATGGTCTTTTTGGTAATGACACTATCCACCACGAAACTGCAGCTGAAGCTCAAGAAGCTAAAAAAGATGCCGAACATGAAGGCGCAGAGGCGGCAGCTACTAGCTCACAAGTTACATATGATGGAAAAAAAGCAGGTGAAGGTCAAGGTGTTCAAAAACAACCTACACATAAAACACCTGCCGTTGAAAAAGGAACTGTCGGTAGCACTGATGGCCAATCACACAGAAGCGCTGTTTCAGCCCCACAAAAAGGAACAAGCACTGGTCTACAAGAGCACGAAGCAACCGTTACACGAGATGATCAAAATCAACTGAATAAAGAGGGAGAACTCCCGGATAATGGGAGCGGTGGTGAAGAAGTAGATGGATAAATAAAAACTAACAAAACCTTTTGCAAATAAAAATGGGGCCTTAAAGGGCCCCCTTTTTTATTCTTAATTCCCATCACCCGAAGCATCTTTAAGTTCCTGGGCAACCAACGAAGCCGCTACTTCATCAAAAACCTGACTATTTCTTAATGGACTTCCTGGAATTTCATCTCTGGTTCTTCTTTTTAAAAAGGAGTGCCCTGGAGTAGGTACAGCTATTGGCAAAGTTTTTCTATACTGTTTTTTTTGTATTTTACCATCTTGAACAACTGCGATTGAACCAATTGAACCAGATCGGCTTGACCCAGAAGAACCATCGCTTGTATTACCATCAGCTTCAGATGCACTTAAAGAACAAGAAAAAGCCAATAATACGGCCAATAAGTACCTTTTATTCATAATAAAACCTTTTAGTAATGAAGAATTAAGAGTTTGCCTAAGAGTATATACCCTGACTGGGAGAATACAAGGCTTTTTTTATTTTTTTTAAAAAGTGGAATAGGGTCTTTTTTTTAGATAT
>JAYPWJ010000108.1:0-1855 GCA_038135085.1 bacterium | reverse complement strand
CATTTGTAAGGAGCTATAAAGAGAAACCGGAAGCAGTTGCAGAACTTTTAAAAGGAATCAATGCAAAAAGAGGAATGTCGTGGCCCGAAAAAGTAAAATGCTTAAAAAATGTTCTTGATATTATTATGGAAGGTAAAACTGCAGATGAACAACATAAAATACTTACAGAAATAAGAAAGTATATCAAATTTAATAAAACCCGTGATGGCGTTGGTACCACTCCAATTGAAGAAGCTTTTAGATCAGCAAGTGTAAAAACAAACGTTATTGATGGATTACTTGGTGGTGGTAAAACAGAAACTGAAAAACAAAAAGAAGCTGCCGCAAAAGCAGCTGAAGCAAAAGCACATGAGCAAGGTAAGGAGGCAGGACAAGAAAGCCAAGAAGAAAGAGATGCAAGCGGTACAACTATAAGCACGGGAACAGAAAAACAAGGCGGCAAAAAACCTGCCCCTGCTAATAACAACAAAGGTGGCGATGGACCAAACGGTGATAGCCAAACACGTTCAGATGACGGTGTACACGAAACAACCGGTGGTCAAAATGGTGCAACACCAACAGAAGTACAACAAAAAAAAGAAGAAGCTCGACAAAAAGCTGGGCAAGATGGGGACGGCGGCGATGGCAACGGTGAAGGCGCAGAGGTAGCTGCTGAATAATTAAGAAGTGGAGGTTTAAAATGAAAAAGATTAGGAATAACCTTTTTTTCTTCTTTTTTATACTGTGCGTAGCAACAGGTAGAACCTCTTTATTAAAAGCAGGATGGAGAAAACAACTACGTAGCGACCGTATTCAAACTGGACCAAATGCACTGCGTGTAATTGGCGCAGATGGAAAGCTATATGGTCCACGTCGTCCAGACAGACTTCCAAAAGGTAATTCATCAATTAAACCAACAACAAGCCCTGCCAAAGAGCTCTTAACAGCGCTCAATGGTGAAAACACAAACAGTTCTTTAATAACAAACAAATTAGAAGTTTACTTACAAACGATTACCGCCCAAATTAAAAATGGTGAATCGATCGACCTGAGTGCTCTTAACGCTGCGCTTCCAGAAGGTCAAAAACCGTACACCCCAGAAACCTGGTTAAACTATCTTGGTGAACAAATTAAAGCACGTAAACTTCCAGATGAAATTTACAAACCATTTGGCAAAGCAGTAAAAGCATTTGTAGACCAAAGAGACGGTAAAAACAAAAAATTTGATACATTAATTGATGAATTTGAAACAGAAAAAACAAAACGTTGGGATATTTGGGGCCGAATTGAAAGATTTGTTTCACGTCAATGGAGACGATTTACTTCATCACAAGGGAACAAAGAGTATAATGAATTGGCAAAAATAAGGCACACAATAATTTTGAATATAACTGCTGACCATAATGATGATCAATGGAGCACAGAAATAGAAAGCTATCTTGATACAGTTTTTAAATACCAAACAATTAAACCAGCCGAAGCAATTGGCGATTTATTAAAGGCCGTAAATAGCTTGGATACTACTACAGAATATGCAAACCTTTCTTCAGAGCAAGTAAAAAAACTCACTCAAACAATAATTGATAAAAGTCTTACACATTACAAAACTCACGAAAAAACACTAGAAGCTATAAACGAAATAATAAAACAGGTAAAAGGCGAATCTCGTGTTATCGCAATGCTTGAAACTGCTCAAGCAAAAGTTGTTGCAGAAAAAGCCACCGACAGTTTATTTGGCAACAACAACAATACAGAAACAGAAGCTGAACGTAGAAAAAAAGCCAACCAAGCAGAAGAAGAAGCACAGCGTGAAGGAAATAATGCAGGGGAAGAAGGCCAAACCATTAATGCGCAGGAGGACCACACTGTTGCAACT
>JAYPWJ010000107.1:0-1906 GCA_038135085.1 bacterium | reverse complement strand
TACGCAAAAAATAAAAATCTGATTTCAACCTTTGTAGTTGGTGATGAAACTTTTGGAAAAGGTTCTGTGCAAGAAGTTATTCCAGTCAGCAATGAAGGGGCACTCAAGTTAACCACCGGTCTTTACTATTTACCATTTGATACTTCTATTCAAGGTAAAGGGGTCACGCCAGACTTTAAACTTGAATACCGCTCTCCTCCTTCTGACACCATTAAATGGGTAACCACCACCTATGGAAAAGAAAAATCGCTGAAGGGAACAATTGACCCACATTCAAAAGACGGTAATAAAGAGAACAAAAAAGAAGAAAAAACCGACAAGAAAAAAGCAGAAAAAAGCTGGAAAGAAAAACGACGAGAGGTACTTTCGCAAGACTACTTTATCCAAAATACCATCAACCTAATTGAATTATTCCACCTGGGCAAAAAGGCGTATCCAAAAGAGTTTACAAATCACAACCAAGCGCTCAAGTTTATGAAATCTCACTACGCAATTGACCGGAAACTTGAAGCGCAAGAAGTGAAGCTTTAAGCTCAGGAAAAAGGGGCTTTTGACATTCATAGGCAAACTTGCAATACTAGACTGCCCTGAGATGTATAAGAAAGACCTAGAAGGAATTTATGAAACCAAGTTATAGGCGAAGACTATCGAGCCTTGTGTTGTGTTGTTCGTTCTTTATTTTCCTGTTTATCTTAACCGAAAAAAATCCTCCACATACAAAACAGACAGTTGCATCACTTTCGCATCAACTTTAGAAAATAAGCAAAAAAAATCCCGCCTTAACGACGGGATTCTTTTTTCTGCAATAGAATTTATCGTCTTGGACGATCTGTACGAGGACGAGCTTCGTTAACAGTAATTCTACGGCCTTCAAATTCAGTACCGTTTAATTCTGCAATAGCTCTGTCACCTGCGTCTTTTTCATGCATTTCAATAAAACCAAAACCTTTTGATCGGCCTGTGTCTCTATCTTTGATGATGCTTACAGATTCTACTCCACCAAATTCTTCAAACTTTAAGCGTAGCGAATCTTCAGACAAGCTATAACTCAAGTTACCGACATATATTTTCATATACGTTTATCCTTAACCGGCCGACTAAACGGCCTCATTGATTCCTGGACAATACCTATTCCCACAGTATCATCTTCCTCTATAGAATACTCGAAAAAGCCTGAAAGCACAAATCTGAACCGCTTAAGCTTAAACAGAGACTTTTCTGAATTAATAAAAAACACCAAAATAAGCTCATATTCAAAAAAAAAAAAACAAAACCCTTGCATTTCCCCCTCTCAATCAGCTAATCTAAAAATAGTATAAAAACGGAGAAGTTTCTTTAAAAACCATAAAAAAGGAGGTTATTATGAAGAAACAATTATTGGTGGTAATGGGCGTACTTGCGCTCTTGGCGGTTGCAGAAAGCAAAGCTATCGTTGGAATCCCTCTTTCAGAAGGGAACAAAAAGCTTTCTTCTGAACATGGTGCCTACATTAAAGATGCCAAAAAAGTTACAATGCTAGGGTTTTCGAGCAATGTCACAAATGGCTCTATACTGAGACTGAGCGTAGGAGACAAAATTGGGTTAGTAACATCGTCAGTATCATCTCTTTCTCAAGCTTATGTTAATTCAGATTATTTTAAAGATACAACTAAAGAAGACGTTGAACCAGCAAGTAACGAATGGATGGGCGGCGGAGGCTACCAAGTATTTACAGTTGTAAAAAGACTCCCAATTCATGGTTCTACAATTGTCATTATTAACAGAAGCTTGAGCAAAGAAACTACTAAAAAAGTTTATGCACTACCAAAAATAAGTAGTCTTTTGTCTGGAAAAAAATAAAAATAACGAGTTCCACGTTACTCAACCGTGACCGATTTTGCCAGATTTCGGGGTTTGTCGATTGACC
>JAYPWJ010000106.1:1621-1910 GCA_038135085.1 bacterium | reverse complement strand
TTGCAACTATAAAGCCTGCGCCATTTTTTAAATCAATATCTTTTACCTCAAGGGTATGATTTAAGGCAGCCCCTAATTGTGAAGGGTCAGAAGAAAATGAAAATTGAGTTTTTGCAATACAAACTGGCATTTTTTTAACTTTAGGTAACCGTTCAAACTCTTTTAACTTACGTTTTGCAATTACCGAAAATCTTACCTTTTTTGCTTTATAAAGTTTTGTAGCAATTGACTCAATTTTATTGATAATAGAATCATTGATATTGTAAGCATAATGGGCCCTGTTTGGCGT
>JAYPWJ010000106.1:0-1611 GCA_038135085.1 bacterium | reverse complement strand
TAACAACACCCTTTGCCAAATTGACCGCGCCTACTGCTCCTTTTTCCCAATGCTCACAAAGGTACATTTGACAATCTTCTTGATCAATTAAATTCTTCAAGGTATTAATTTCATCTTGAGTATCAAATTTGAATCGATTAACTGCAACTGCAGCTTTCAATCCAAACTCTTTTTGACAATTTTGAATATGTCTTTGAAGGTTTGCAAATCCTTTCTTTAATGCGTCAATATTTTCTCGATTCAATTGCTTTTTTTGTACCCCACCGTGATACTTGAGTGCTCTTATGGTGGCTACAATTACAACTGCATCAGGCTTTATTCCTAGAGCTCTTGATTTGATATCCATGAATTTTTCAGCGCCCAGATCAGCACCAAAACCAGCTTCAGTGACAACATAATCAGCAAGTTTTAAGCCCATTTGAGTAGCAACAACACTATTGCAACCATGCGCTATATTGGCAAAAGGTCCGCCATGAATAAGTATAGGCGTTTCATAAAAAGATTGAACAAGGTTTGGTTTATAAGCATCTTTTATTAGAGCCGTCATTGCCCCATGTGCTTTTATTTGTTTTGCGTAAATCGGCTTACCCTTTTGATTAAAAGCAATCAGAATTTCACCAAGCCGTTTTTTTAAATCGTCTAAATCTTTTGCTAAACAAAAAATTGCCATCACTTCTGAAGCAACCGAGATATCAAACTTTGATTCTCTGCTATATCGAATCCCATCTTGGGTGATATTTCTAAGAGATCGATCATTCATATCAAGACATCTGCGAACTTGAATTTTCTTTAGATCAATGCCCAACTTATTCCCATGGAATATATGATTATCAATCATTGCGAGCAAAAGATTATTTGCTGCAGTAATGGCATGAAAGTCACCGGTAAAATGTAAATTAATCTCTTCCATTGGTAGAGCTTGAGAATAACCGCCTCCGGTTGCTCCTCCTTTCATTCCAAAAACAGGGCCTAATGATGGCTCTCTCAAGCAAGCAATAGTTTTTTTTCCTATTTTTTGTAATGCATCTGAAAGGCCTACTGTCGTTGTGGTTTTGCCTTCACCCGCAGGGGTCGGACTCATTGCTGTAACTAAAATTAATTTTGCATTTTTTGTTCTTTTTGGAATCCTCTTTATTTTCGCAATGTGTTCACCATATAAAAATAAATCTGATTTCTTTAAACCAATTTTCTTAGCAATATCTGAAATATTTTTGAGTTTTTTTTCTTGAGATATATGTAAATCTGATTTCATGTTCTATCCTTTAATTTTTCTCTTAAATGATCAGGGGACATTCCTGTGAAACGCCCAATAAAATCAAAAACAAACTCTCTTATGAAGAGGTCTTTTCTAATTCCCAATAGAGTTGTACTCGGAGGAAACAAATGACTCACACTTATAGGTGTTAAGTCTTGATCTTTAAGATTATCGTATGCCATTTCAGAGATTAATCCAATCCCTAAAATCAAGTTAACATATGTCTTTATTACATCAGCATCAATTGCAGTCAAAACTATATTTGGAATTATATGAGCTTGTTTAAAGACTTTTGACACACTAGTACTTCCCGTAAACGCATAATCATAGGTTATTATCGGGTAGAGTGATAACTC
>JAYPWJ010000105.1:379-1937 GCA_038135085.1 bacterium | reverse complement strand
CCGATGCAGATGGCCAAGAGCAACATAATCAAATGGTTCAATGGCAAGCTGTGACGGCATTAAAACTGGGTCGCTGCCGTAGACTGCTCGTTTTTCTGAGCCAGAAAAAATTCCTGAACTGACCGTCATGTGACTTGCTAAAATTGAAGGAATAGTTGGGTCAAGTTGTTCAGCATAATCTTTAATAATTGCTGCAACTGCTTGGGAAATATACTGGGTAATTTCTTCTGGTGTTTTTGCCAAGTTCTTGCTGCTCAGACTCAAGGTGTTACGCGTAGGCCAGGGAATGCCCACAATTTGAATGGGGCCATTTTTGGTTTCAAGTTTTAACAGTTCTGGTTGGCTCATAACGTGAAACCCATCAACCGGTAAATCATCAAACACTTCAAGACTGTTTGCTTTACCAAAACTTAAGGGGTTGTCATGGTTGCCCACTACAATAATTGCTGGAATATTTTCTTTAAAGAGCCGCATGAAGCAGCGCATAAAAAGCTTTTGCTGCGTAGGGGTGGGGTGTGCGGTTTTATACGCGTCGCCCGAAAACATAAAGAAGTCTACTTTTTGTTCAATGGCATAATCAATGCAGAAGTTAAGTGCTTTCTCAAAGTCCAAAAGACGGGTATGGATACCCGTCTTTGCATCAACCTTACCATAATTTTCCATGCCGAAATGAATATCGGCAGTGTGAATAAAACGAATCATTCGGCCTGTTTAAACTTTCCGTGTGTGTCCGTTGGTGTCCAGGTCGTCTCTGCCTTTTTTCCATCAGATGATTGTTGTGCTTTTTGTCTTACTTTGTCTGCATAGTCTTCTTTAGTTATTTGCCGTTCCCGTGCAATACCCAGTGCATTTGCTGGCACATCATGGGTAATAGTTGAACCAGCTGCAGTAATAGCAGCTTCACCAATGGTAACCGGCGCTATAAAGGTGTTGTTGCCGCCAACAAACGCATTGTCTTGAATGGTAGTTTTATGTTTATGCGCACTGTCATAGTTGCAGGTAATCAGCCCCGCGCCAATAATACATTTTTCGCCAACCTCGGTATCGCCAAGATAGGAAAGATGTTTTGCTTTTGAATACGATCCAATTTTACTGCGGTTAACTTCAACAAAGCTTCCCACTGTTGCATTTTCTTGAATGTGAGATTTACCATGAATAAAACTAAATGGACCCACAGAAGCATCGTTACCAACTTTAGATTCATCAATTACTGAATGAGGGTGAATTTTAGTACGGTCACCAACGGTTGCTTTTTTCAAAAATGAGTAGGCACCAATAATACAATCTTTACCAACAGTACTGCCGCGCAGTAGCTGTACACCTGAGCCGATAAAGCTGCCTGTTCCAATAGAAACATCAAAATCAATTTGAACGTTATGGGCAATTGAAAAACGAACGCCGTTGCTCATCCAGTACTGAATAATTTCAGACTTTTTAATTTGTTCGGCGGCCCACAGCTCTTTAAAATCATTCACACCGCGAATGCGATCAAATGGAACCGGGACAGTTTGAACTTTTAATTTGTTTCTGCTTGCAAGCCCAATCAGGTCAGTGATAT
>JAYPWJ010000105.1:0-369 GCA_038135085.1 bacterium | reverse complement strand
ACCATTCGTTGCTCGCGTTTTCTTTATTGAGTTTATCAAGGTATTCATTTAAGAAGTTTTTTTTAATGACATAGATACCTGCATTTACGCAGCAATTTTCACTTAAATCACCTTCAAAGTCTTTTGATTCAATAATTTGAATATCTTGATTTGCTTGAATAACTCTACCATAGAGTGCTTCTGGGTCGCAGTGATGCGCTGTCGCAAAAGAGATAGTGGCATCTGATTCAGTATGTTTTTTAAGAATTTTTTGAATAATACTTGGAGTGATTAAGGGCATGTCTCCATTCATGATTAAAATATTATCTGCGGTCCATGCATCTTTGGTACAGGCAATTGCATGACCAGTTCCATGTTGTTCTTCTTGAT
>JAYPWJ010000104.1:669-1953 GCA_038135085.1 bacterium | reverse complement strand
AACTCTAATAAATCCTTTTAATAGGGGCTCAAAACCTGCTTGAACTTTCCTATTTCCTGTTGCTGATAGAGTAGCCATTGTTCTTCCATGGAAAGATTGTTCCATCACAATTATTTCTGGACTCTGAATTCCATGAGAATGAGCATATAACCTTGCAAATTTAATTGCTGCTTCATTGGCTTCACAACCGGAGTTTGAAAAAAATACTGCATCAAGCCCAGTTAAGGCAGTTAATTTGGATGAGAGATTTTCTTGCTCTTTTATATTTACATAATTAGATACATGAATAAAGCAATCTAGCTGATTTTTAAGGCCTTTAATAAGATCAGGATGAGTATGTCCAACGGTATTAACAGCGACGCCCGCAAGAGCATCTAAGTATCTATTTCCTTGTTTATCATAAAGCCATACTCCTGATCCTTTTTCAAATGAAATAGGAAGTCTTCCGTATGTATTTAAAATTGATGTATTGGATTCCATTCCGAAAATAAAAAACGGCGGCAACTGCCGCCGAATTTCAAATAATGTTAAAGGTTAATTATAAACCAATTAACCCTTTATGTGAAAGCCCATTGGTCATTAAAAATAACATCGGAATAGAAAGCATTGTATTAGTTCTTGATGCTAAAAAGGCAATTCGTCTTGCGGATGTTTTCTCAGAGTCTGAGGCTGGTTTCAAACCCAAGATTTTTTGTTGATTTGGCCAAATTAACACCCAGACGTTAAACAACATGATAGTACCAAGCCATGAACCAAGTCCTATAGCCTCATAACCACCACTCAAAGAAAAGGCGGGAACAAAATTTGCCCCAAGAAGAGCCGCCCCGGCAATCCATGTCGCGAGTGCAGCCCATCTAAACCAAAGCAAAGCAAGCGGAGCCACATGTTTGGTGATTCCAGAAGCCGTTCCATCGGCATTTGCATTTTTTAATGCTGGTACCTGAACAAAGTTAAAATAGTAAAGAAGTCCAATCCATGCAACACCAACTATGACGTGAACACATCGAACTATTGCGGTAAAATAATCATATTCCATATCAATCTCCTACAAATAAATAAATTGAGTATTACTCACACTAATTAAAAAAAGTTTTTCAAGAGATATACGAAAACAATAGTAAGTATAACGCCTGCTACAATAGTGCCTAAAATTGAATCTAATGGGTTCTTCATAAATATAACCTCCGAAATTTAAGAATAGACTATATTATTTAACAACATTGTCAAGATGAACAAATATACCGATCATACAAAGAAATATAAAGCATCTAAATACAAAAGCTT
>JAYPWJ010000104.1:0-659 GCA_038135085.1 bacterium | reverse complement strand
TGGATGCTTGTTGCGACGATTTTTTTTAGCATAATGGGCTTGTCTGTTAAGTTAAGTTCCTCGAGTTTTAATGAATACGAACTTGTTTTTTATAGATCATTTATAAGCTTAATAATCATTGTTATGTTAATGAAAGCGAACGGTGTTCATTACCGCACGAAATACAGCATGCTGCATTTCACAAGATCTTTTGTTGGCTTCTTAAGTTTGCTCTTATTTTTTTATGCAATCACCCAACTTCCATTAGCTACCTCAATGACACTTAATTACACATCACCTATTTTTGTTGGACTGTTAATACCACTATTAATGAAACAAAAATTTCAAATAAATAAAATTTTTCTCATATTCATAGGATTTGTTGGGATAACAATAATTTTAAAACCTGTATTTAATGATAACTTGTTAGCTGGTCTTATGGGTGTTCTTTCGGGTTTTGGGGCAGCTATCGCATACATAATGGTAGCAAAATTAGGTCAACTGAAAGAGGCTGGATTAAGAACTGTTTTTTACTTCACTTTTTTATCTACTGTGCTTTCTTTTGCGCTAATGCTTACTCAAAATATTCACCCTATCTCTTTTGATAGAAATTTGTTTTTTTTGTTAATCCTGGGATTCAGCGCAACAATTGCACAGCTAGCGGTTACACAGGCTTATAA
>JAYPWJ010000103.1:700-1984 GCA_038135085.1 bacterium | reverse complement strand
GGTATGAACCGACTGGGAACCAAATCTCAAAAGAAAAAGCTGCGGCGTGTTTAAAATAAACAGCACAATAAGTGACCCGATTACGTACAAACATTTTTGGTTAATATATGAAAAAGCTGCCTGCTTAGTTTTAAAACAGAGGTTTTTAGTATTGGCAAATAAGGCCGCTCCAGAAGGGCCAAACACCTTTTGAACAAAGAAACTCATTGAATAGGTAAGTTCATTAATGCATGATGCTAAACCTGCTTGTACAAACCCACTTGAGTAGGCAAAAAACGGAAGCAAAAAGTTACTTGAAAAAAATGAACGACCAATTTCATTTATATATAAAAAAGTCCGATTAATTAAGAAATCTTTTTGCAATATCCTTTCTTTTTCGCAACTACTGTCACTTAGTGTCGCATAATACGCAAATAGTTGAGATAACAAAAAAAGATTAACTCCAAATGAAAGAAACAAAAAAGGAAAAATCAATAATGGGAGTGAAAATTTTAATCCTATAAAATATAATAACCAAATAATGCAAATGTAAACTGTTACAAATGCCACTTCTACTTGTGCAGTTACTTTGTTCTTAAAGGCCAAATGGAGTATTGCACGCAAGTTCTTCTTTGTCCCTTCGCTTGCAATAAAAAACGCTAATGAAAAAATCCAAAATGGCGTGATAAGCTCCTTTAAAGCTAAAGAAAGGGAAAAATATTGAAGAAGAAAACCAATTAAAAGTGTACCAAAAAATAAAATAGCTGTTTGGGTAGCAACATAATATTTTAATACATAGTTGAAATTCTTCTTGCTCGCATTCATTTTTGTAAAAATTGAGGTTAAAGCACTACAAAGTGAACCATTTAAAAGATTGACCATTAAAAAAATGGACGCAAAAACAGTCCCCTGTAAGCCATAAAATGCCTTATCAACGGTCCAAAAAAGCATAAGCTGGTGTGTAAGCAAAAGCGCTCTAAACGCAATGGCCTCAAATGATCCCCAAAAAAGGGCACCTTTAACATGCTTTTTAAGTATTTTGAGCTTATCCATTTTTACCTCTTAATTTAACTCTTTTTTATTCTATCAAAAAACCCAAAAATAGGTATTTTTAATTGTTTTTTACTTAAATTCTTTACTTGAGGCAAAGCAACAGAATAAGCTTAAAATGCTTTTATTATAAGAAGCTGGCAGAGAAAAAAGTGATTAATGTCAAAATACCCTAGAACAGGGTCCTTCTGCCAAAGATGAAAAATAATTTAAAGTATGATATGCTTTTTATCCAGTATGGGTCTATCCTACTTT
>JAYPWJ010000103.1:0-690 GCA_038135085.1 bacterium | reverse complement strand
GAATTATGTTCTCGCTTGCGCAAAAAGTTGTTTATCCAGGGTACGGAGTAGCAGAAGTTTCACGAATTTTTGAAAGAAAATTTGGAGATTCTGTCTCTGTCTTTTGTGAACTTAAATTTTTAAATAAAGACATGACGGTAATGGTGGCCATGGATCGTGCTACTGAAGTTGGGTTGCGGCCATTAAGTTCTTTAGAAAATATTAACAATATACTCGAAACGTTTATTCTTCCAGCAAAAAGAATTGATCAGCAAGAATTAACTGCAAGTAACTGGAATCGTCGAAATAAAGAATATCAAAATAAACTTAGAACTGGCTCACTTAGGGATATATCAGAAATTTATCGTGATCTTAAATGCATATCAAAACAAAAAGAACTTTCGTTTGGGGAAAAAAATCTTTTAAGCAAAGCTGAATCATTATTGGTAGAAGAAATTTCAGCTGCTGAAAATCTTGATGAAGAAAAAGCAGTAGAGCGGTTACGCTCTTTCTTTGTTCCTGCAATGGCGCAAAATCACCAACAAGTTGCTTAAAGCAACTATAATAAAGGAGTTTTACGTGAGGTATCTACGCATTTTAATGTTGGCAAGTTTCTGTATAGGTGCTTTTCAAAGTGAAGCAAAATGGTCTCAAGTGGAATTACCGATAACAACAGTTAACCAAACAACAACTAAAAGCAAAAAAAGTTGG
>JAYPWJ010000102.1:0-2006 GCA_038135085.1 bacterium | reverse complement strand
CGATAAATCCACACTCAAAGCCTGTATGAACCTCTTTAACTGTCTTTTTATCTCGCTGAAGGCTTTTTATTTTGCCGCGCGCAACTTCTTTTTTATCTCGAATTGCAGCGACAATTCCTTTAGCAGAAAACGTTCCGTCATTAACAATACAACCCGCGATAACTCCAAGCTTTTTGATATTGAAAACCTTCAAAACAGTCGCCTGCCCTGTTTTTTTCAAAACCATTTTCACTTCTTTTTCTCTCACAGCTAGTTTTTCAAACTCTTCAAGAAGCTTATAAATAATATCAAAAAGATGAATCTTAACTTCAGCTTTACGTGCCAATGAAATTGCATTCTGCTCAGCTTTTACGTTAAAGCCTATAATTGTAGCCCCTGTGCTTTCAGCTAGCAAAACATCACTTTCTGTTACGCCGCTAACGCCTGCCCGCATTACAACAATCTCTTTTACTTCTTTTTTAGAAAACTTTTTGAATGCATCAAGAATTGCCTCTAAAGAAGAGTGCGTGTCGGCCTTAAGAATTACATTAAATTTTTGCAAATCGTCTGTAGCGGCTAATCGTGCTGCCATTTTTGGCGAAACACGAGCAAGCTCACTTCTGCGTTTTTTATATGTTTCTGAGCTAATAACATCAAAAAGTGCTCCAACTGAAGGCATTTCTGCAAATCCTGTCACAAGCACTGGAACTGACGGCCCAACCTTTTTAAGGCTTGTTCCAAAAGAATCAGTTAAAGATGTCACTCTTCCAACAACTTTACCCGCCTGAAAATAATCTCCAACTTTAAGCCTTCCCTGCTGGCAAAGAACAGTTGCCACCGAGCCTCGCCCCTTGAGCTGTTTTGATTCTAAAACATATCCTTGCGCCGCTGCTGTTGAAGAAGCCTTAAGCTCCATCATATCAGCTTGCAACACAAGCATTTCAAGAAGATGGTCAACCCCTTTTCCCTCTTTTGCAGAAAGCGGAACACACATTACTTGCCCGCCCCACTCTTCGGGAAGCATATCATGCTGAGTAAGCTGTCGCTTTACAACCTCTATGCGTTGTTCATCAACTCGATCAATTTTATTAATTGCTACAACAACAGGAATATCAAGCGCCTTGATTGCTTTGATGCTTTCAAGCGTTTGAGGCATAATTCCATCATCTGCCGCAATCATTAAAACTGCAATATCTGCAACCGAAGCGCCTCGTTTGCGAATTTTTGAAAAGGCTTCATGGCCAGGAGTATCAAGAAAAACCAAATCTCCGTGACTTGTAGGAACACTGTAGGCTCCAATGTGCTGAGTAATTCCCCCCTTTTCACGAGAAGCAACACGAGCTTTTCTAATAAAATCAAGTAACGTCGTTTTTCCATGGTCAACATGTCCCATTACCACAACAACAGGGGGGCGTTTTTTAGAATTTTCTTGTGAAAGCTTAATTGCGCCGCCAAGCACACTTTTCTTTTGCCCGGCAGAAGCTTCTTTATGTTCAATTTCATATGCACGACACAGGGTCAAAACATCTTCTTGAGTTAAAAGTTGATTTTTTGCCCGCGCTTTACCTTCTTTCAAAAGCGTCACAATAACATTGCTTACTGGAACTCCTGCTTTATGCGCAAAATCCCCCAATGGCATTGGTTCTACAAGAAGCGGTTGATCGCTCGAAATAATTTCTTTTTTTGGCTGTGCTGTTTGCGTTTGAGGTGTCATTTGTGGCGGCTCCTGGGCTGGTAACTGAATATCTTTTTGTTCTTTTTGCTTTTTCTGCGGCGCAGTATTCACTTCCTTTTTTTTGGGATTTGCCTCTTGCGTAGAAGCTTTTTTTGAAAACTTTTTTTCTAAAAAGGTAATGACATCATCCGGCAGGACCGACATATGGCTCTTTACCTCAAACCCTTCTTTTCTTAGAACCTCTAGCACTTCTTTGCTTGAAACATCCTCGAGCTTTGCAAATTCATGTACTCGCATTATCCCTGCCTACCGTGAGCGCATATAATCGCTACTCTCTTTAAAATTCCTCGCT
>JAYPWJ010000101.1:0-2019 GCA_038135085.1 bacterium | reverse complement strand
GGTAAAAATACACAAAGATCGGTAAGCCCTGCCGCAGTTGTTGCTCAGCAAATACTCGGAGACCTTTTAGTCAGCAACCAAGGCAATGTTGGGCTCGCTACAAAAAATAAGCCTGGAGCATCTCTTTTAAGCCCTGAACTTGAAAGAGCACTCAGAAAAGAAACCGCAAAACTTTGCCAAGAAGCCTATAACAAAGGGCTCAAAAAAAATACAGACGGGCTTTGGAAATTCATGGTAGCTAATGGACAAAAAGTTTTTGCAAAAGGTAAAAAGAAGAAAAAGAAGTAATTTTAAAACAGGCTTTTTGTGCTATTATAACCCTTATTTATAAACTCTTTTTCTGGAGGAATTTTATGAAAAATACACTACTTGCTCTTGCATGTTGTTCTTTTGGTTTTTTAAATGCTGCTGAGCATGATCCGTACAAAAATTTATCTGTCACACCTGCAGAAATTATGGCATTAAGGATTTTAGGGAATAATACAGTGGTTGCTGAAAATGGAAAGGTAAACCTCCTTGGCCCAGATTCAGTAAAAGGTATAGACCCAGAACTTTTAAAAGCGCTCAGAAAACAAGTTACTCAACTTTGCGGAATTGCATATGCAGCTGGCCGTAGAGATGAACGCGATCAAAAAAAAATAGCTTTATTGAAGTTTTAACCATTCTTCGCGTAAGGCAATGGCAGTTTCAAAATCAAGCGCTTCAGCTGCTTTACGCATTTTAATTTCAAGGTCAGCTTTTTGTTGTTCAATTTCTTGAACAGAAAGTTTGACCTTCTCTTTTTTACGCCCTACTTTTGAAGCTTTTTTAATTGCTTCTTGCAATGGTGAAATACTTTTCGTGACTTTTCGCTTAACACTTTCTGGCGTAATGCCATGTTCTGTATTGTAATTTTGCTGAAGCTTTCTGCGTCGATTGGTTTCGTCAATTGCTGCTTTCATTGAACGGGTTACTTTGTCAGCGTACATTAACACTTTACCATCAACGTTTCGTGCAGCTCGACCAATGGTCTGAATAAGTGAACGTTTATCACGCAAGAAACTTTCAACATCAGCATCCATAATTGCCACTAATGCAACCTCAGGAAGATCTAACCCCTCACGTAATAAGTTAACCCCAACAAGGCAATCAAAAATACCCAGTCGTAATTTTTGAAGGAGCTCCGTCCGTTGTGGTGTTTTAATATCACTGTGCAAATAACAAACTTTTAATTGTTTTTCTTCTAAGTACCGTGCCAAATCTTCTGCTAGTTTTTTGGTAAGCACCGTCACTAAGGTTCGTTTATCTTTATCACGCGTTGCTTTGATCTGCTCAACTAAATGATCCATTTGGCCAACACGACCAACCACTTCAATTTCAGGGTCAACCAAACCAGTTGGACGAATTACTTGTTCTACTACCCCTTGCGAATGTTGCAACTCATAATCACCCGGCGTTGCAGAAACAAACACCGTATCTTTAAAAAATCTCTCTATTTCTTCAAATTGCAATGGTCTATTATCAAAGGCTGTTGGCAATCTAAAGCCATATTCAATTAATGACGATTTACGAGAACGGTCGCCTGCGTACATACCACGCAATTGAGGCAACGCCACGTGTGATTCATCAATAATACACAAAAAATCTTTGGGAAAGAAATCAAACAAACAGAACGGCGCTTGGCCAGATTCTCGTCCATCAAAATGAACCGAATAATTTTCAATGCCAGAACAATACCCAACCTCTTTAATCATTTCAATGTCATGACTCACCCGTTGCTGCAAACGCTCTTTATAAAGTGGATTTTGCATTGTTGGCAAATATTCATCAAGCTCTGCCTGAATACTTTTGATTGCAGACTGCTTTTTTTCTTCAGTTGTTACAAAATGTTTTGCAGGAAAAATAAGAGTATTATCAAGCTCAGTCATTACCTTATTATTATCTTTGGTAACCAATTGTAACGTTTCAATTGTGTCGCCAAACAGCTCAATACGCAATTTATCTTTTTGGTACGGTAAAATTACTTCGACTGTATTACCC
>JAYPWJ010000100.1:0-2069 GCA_038135085.1 bacterium | reverse complement strand
GTTTTAAAGGAACAAAAAACCGCAACTAAAAG
This sequence comes from bacterium, assembly GCA_038135085.1. Lineage (GTDB taxonomy): Bacteria > Babelota > Babeliae > Babelales > CAIQNR01 > CAMCVM01. Next base: position 2,037 of record JAYPWJ010000100.1, on the reverse strand, counting down.
GCTACTAGTCACCAACATAAAAGTTGCCAATGCATTAACCACTGGCGAAACCCCAGAACGAATCATAGAAAAAATATAGAGCGATAAGGTTTGTGCTGAACTACCTGCACAAAAAAAGGCAATTAAAAAATCATCAAGTGAAAGAATAAAAACCAATACCCCTGCCGCTACTAACGCTGGCTTTAACATAGGTAAAATAACTTTAAAAAAGGTCTGCCGATACGTTGCCCCCAGACTTAAGGAAGCTTCAATAATATTTTGATCAATTGACTGGAAACGGCCATACACAATTGGAATAGAATAACCAAGACCAAGTAATGTATGCCCTACAATTAATGATGGTAAACCAAGTGGTACATTAAAGAAAATAAAAAAACTTAATAAACTGACGGCCAGCACAATTTCAGGGACCACCAAATTTGGATAAAAAATCCCCATCAGCGTTGACTGCTTAGTACGTGATGTCCATACCACAAATAAAAGACCCAAAGCTAGACTGAAAAATACTGATGAACAAGCAACAATTAAAGTATTTTTAGTGGCCATCCAAATCTCTAATGAACCAAATAATTCTTGGTACCACCGTAATGAAAACCCAACCCATCGATAAGGAAACGAAACACTATTAAAAGAAAAAACGGTAAGTACAACAAGTGGAACATACAAAAAGAGATAGGCTCCAGCGACCCACAATGGTAACAAAAATGATGACAATGTTCCCAACCAATTACGCATTATTTGCCCTCCTTGTTAAGAAGGTATAGACGGTAAAAATTAAAAAAAGTAAGAAGATAAGCAATAATGTAACAAAGCAAGTAAAGGCAGAACCCATAGATGTATCACGAACGGTCAAGAAGTAATGAGTAATAACTGACCCAATATAATAATTTTTATCACCACCCAATAAAGCGGGAATTACAAACTCCCCAAAAGCCGGTATAAACACTAATAATGCACCTGTTTGAATACCTGACATGGTCAATGGAATGGTAATACGAGTAAAGGTTTGAAAGTCAGTTGCACCAAGATCACTTGAAGCATCAATCAATTGAGTATTTAATTTTTCAAAAGCACTGTAAAGAGGCAAAAGCATGAATGGAAGGTAACAATAAAACATTCCACAATAAACTGCAAACTCTGAATTCATCATATGAAGTGGGGCTGAAATCATACCCCACTTTAGTAAAAGAGTATTAACCAATCCATCATTTTCAAGCAAAAAATACCATGCATATACTAGTAGTAAAAAGTTTGTCCAGAAAGGCAAAACCAACATCGCAAAACAAAGTGTTTTCCATCGCTTCACTCTAAGTGCAAGGTAATAGGCAACAGGGTATGCAATTAATAAACATACAGCAACCGTGGTACACGCAAGCACCAATGAACGGAGTATAATCGTAATATATAAAGGATTTAAAAGTGCTTTATAATGATCCAATGAAAAATGGGAATAATCCATTGATGGAGAATATTTTACAAAACTAGTTGCCAACAGAAAAAAAAGGGGTACATAAAAGAAAAGAACCTGCCACAAAAAGGCTGGTATACCCCAAAAAAAGGAACCCCATCCAACTTTTACTATTTTTTTTCCCATAGCTTATCTTTCAAGCAAAATTGCGTTTTCTTTTTGCCAGTGAAGATACACTTGATCATCATAATCAATTTTTTCTTTTGGAAAATGCTCTTCATTTTGCTCAAATACTTGGATTAACGCATCATTTTTTAAGCGTACATTATATTGTGTTGCAGGACCGTGATACACAATTGATTCAACCGTACCAATTGTCACATTTGCAAAGTTCTCTTCTTTTTTCTTGCTGATCCAAATTTTTTCGGGACGAACGCCCATAAGTACTTGGCCACCCTCACTCATCCATTCATAGCGAGCAGAAATATAAACACTAAAAATACCAAGATTCTTAATATCAACCGCCGGGCTTTGTCCGGTAGTTTGCAAAGTTCCTTTAAAAAGATTCATTTTACCAACAAAAGTAGCAACAAAAGAGGAAGCAGGAAATTCATAAATCTGTTGAGGTG
>JAYPWJ010000099.1:0-2160 GCA_038135085.1 bacterium | reverse complement strand
ATCGACTTTGAAAATGTGAAATATCAAAACAATCAATTGATTCTGGTAAGCCTTTAAGTTCTAAAATATCTTTAAGTTCTTGCGCTGTTTTTTCATAATCATCAATTTTTTGAACAGGGAGCGTTGCTGCGGCAACAGCAGAGGCATATTTTTTATGTGAATACTTTGCTTCAAGTGTTGCAAAAATAGTATCAATGCTTTCCCGGTATTGGTGTAGATTACGTGCTTTTTCAAATTCCATGTTTTTGGTATGTTCAGTAATTTTTGTATCAAGTTTTTCTAAAAAACTTTCATGGTCTTGGCGTAATACGTCTTGAATGAGGGTTGTTCTGAATGTGTAATCTGCTTTATTAAAAGCTTTCATACAGGTTCCTGCGCATTTACCTAAATGAAAATCTAGACAACCATTTGCAATTTTTTTGTTGCAGCAGAAAAGTTGAAACGTAGAAATTAAAAAAGCATGAACGGCTCGTGCTTGTTGCTTGTGGATAAAGGGACCAAAATACTTTCCCTTTTTATTTTTACTACGGGTAATTTTGAGTTGTGGTAATGGTTCATTGGTTATCAAAAGATACAAGAATGGTTGGCCGGTTTTTAAAAGCACATTGAACTTTGGGTCATATTCTTGAACCAGCTGGGCTTCAAGTAGCAAAGCCTCTGTTTCTGTGTTGGTTAGAACATGGTCAACACGAACAGCTTCTTCTAAAAGTGCAGTTACTTTCCAATCAGTTGTTTTTTGAAAATAGCTAGCAACGCGAGCCTTTAGCGATTTTGCTTTGCCTACATAAATAACCTGACCTTTGGCATTTTTAAAAAGGTAGACTCCAGGCAGGTTTGGGAGTGTTTTATAATCAGTTTCCATAGTTTTTAGTGTAAAGGGTTGGTCGGTAAGATCAAGCGGATAAAAAAGGCCAGCGCAGAAACGCCGGCCTTAAGCTTATTTAGTAGCCTCCGCCGCCATAGCCGCCGCTGCTTCCACCATATCCGCCACCGCTGCCATAGCCCCCGCCACCAGGGCCGCTTGGGTTATAGCTTCCGTAGGTTGAGTTATAGTTTCCTTGTGAAGAGCTTGAGCCATAGGTGGAGTTGCTTGAACTTCCATAACCACTATCGGAACCATCTGATGTAGGAGCGGGTTGAGGTGGTGCATTGGTATAATTTGTTACTGCGGTATTACCAGCTTTAATTGCAGCATTTACTTTTGTAATCGTGTTATTAAGTGTTGTGTAGGCAACTGATGTTGCGCCTGCTTTGTTTTGTGTAACAGCATGTTGATAATCTGCAAGATCTTTTTTGAGTGTTGCTGCTACTTTTTTGCCAGTTGTCTGAGCCGCTTTGAGCGCCTTTTCATATTTTCCATATGCAAAGGTGATATCAGTTGAAAGAGTGCTTTCTAGAGTAGTGATTGTGTTGAGTGCGCTTTGTGCTCGTTTTTTTATTTTTTCTTCAAGGCTTTTTGATTCTGCGGCCATCGCAGCTGCTTTTTGTGCGGCTTCAATTGTTGCTTGCTGTTGCTTGGTCAGTGCATGCTTATAAGTTTTGTAAACTTTGTAAGTATTATTTGCGTCAGCTATATCAATAGAATGTATATTTGTTTTGCTAATAATGGTTGGGGTTTTACCGTTAAGAGAAATAGAATAGACTTCGCCAGTTATTAAACTAATGAGGCGGTTGATTGATGAACCTGGGTCATCCCATACAAGTGGCATTCCCGTTTCACTCATTCCTACTTCACCCTTTGTTGCTGTTACATAATAATCTTCTTTGTATTTTCCATTGAGTGAGGGGCCGGTATAAATAAATGCGCCATTTAACATTGCATTTAAATCACCCTTTAGCCTGAGGTTTTTGAAAGTAAATGGTCCTGTCATAGCGCTCCAGAAAACTTTTTGAGAAGCTTTAATGTCTGTTTTTATTTTACCACTTAGTGATGGATTTTGTTTTTCATAAAGTTTAATTGCGTCTTTTACTCTTCCTTCAAGTTTGCCTTCTTTGTTATAGATTTCTCCACTGACAAGACTCATCAGCGCATCTGCTTTTATTTTGCCTGCAGGGTTAAAGCCCACTACGCTGGTTGCTGGGTTACTAATACCGTTTGCAAATACTAAGTAATCAAGTTCTTTTTCTGAGAAGGTGTTTGCTGTATACACAAACTCAGAC
>JAYPWJ010000098.1:0-2203 GCA_038135085.1 bacterium | reverse complement strand
AAACCGATTATTACGACTGAAGATTTTGAAGGGCATCTTGATAAAATTGTTCAAACTAATCCGCAGTTTGCTGATATGATAGAAAAAACTCCTGCGATGAAATATAATGTATTTTCTGGAATGGTTAACCAGGAGTTGTTAAAGGCTTGGGCGCGTAAAAGTAAAATTACAGAATCAGAAGATTACAAAAAAGAATATGAACTCATGCAGCAACTGGTTGAATATGAGCTTGCTCGTAAATATTTTCAAGATGATGTTCAAACGAAAATTGCAGTAAGTGATCAAGACATTAAAAAGTTCTATGAAAAGAACAAAACGCGAATTCCGGATATGCTTTTAAGCCCTGGTGGGTCAAAAGCCCTGGGGGTTATGTTTAAAAGTTCAAAAGAGGCTGAAGTGTTCTTTAGAGGCATCGATTCACTTGATAATTTTGAAGCACATGCAAAAACTGCTCACCTAGAAGTAGTAGATTTTGGGTTAGTAAATGAGTATAGTGTTGATCTTTCAAAGATGCTTAAATTTGAATTGACTCATGTAAAGAGAGCCCCTTCAATTGTTCGGGTTAAAGAGGATGATTCAAAATATTGGATTTGTTTGGTAACTGAGCAGCAATTAGCTGAGTACAGACCGCTTGAAGAGGTAAAAGAAGCGATAGAACAAACCTTAAAAACAGAAAAATCACAGATTATGTTTGGACAAAAAATAGAGGCTCTTAAAACAGTTTATCGAGCAGAAGAAAATACCGGTTACTTTAATACTCAATCTGTTCAGCAGTTACTTGAAGAGTCATTCGAAGAAAATTCAAAAAATAGTACAGCACGTTCAGCGTCGAGGGTTGCATGATTACAAAAAAACGAGGTTTAGTTTTAGCGGCATTGGTGGCTCCATTACTTCTTCTGGCAAAGGCTGAGGTAAAATCTCCTGCTTTAAAAAAAGAAACTGCTCAATATCATAAAAAGCAAAAAACAGGGGCAATCGTTAATAAAAAGGCTTCCAAAAAAGAGCCACAAAAACCGAAGCTCAAAACAGTTAATAAGATAATGATCATTATTTATACTGATGATCAGCCAATTATTATTACCAAATTAGATCTTGATCGTCGTTCACTTGATGGGAGATCTCGTACAGAAAAAGAGGTACTGCTTGAGCGCTTGCTGTATCATGAAGCGATTAACGTTTACCGTTTACCAGTACCAGAAGATTTGGTTGATAAGCATATTGCTTCAATTAAAGAAGCGCATGGCATTGGTGAAGACCAAATTGCAATGCTTTTTGAACGGGAAGGGTACACTTTTGAAGAAGGTAAAGAGCAACTACGTATGTCCTATGCAATTCAGCATTTGATTCAGCAGTTGATTATTAACCGTTTAGTGGTTACAGAAAAAGAGATTCAAGAATTTCATAAAGCTTACCCTGCGCGTGAACCTGCATCATTCCGTATTAAAAAAGGGACCATTCAAAAAGATGAAATTACTCAAAAAGAGTTAAAGGAACTGGTTGAAGATGGTTTGTATGAAGAGCGTGTTACCTGGAGCCATCCGTATTGGATTGACGAAGATGAAATTGCTGATTCAAAACGGTTTATTATCACAATGAAGCCCGGTCAAATACGATGGATAAGAGCGGGAGATAAATATGAAATTATTACGCTTTTAAAACGGAAAAAAGCACGTGTTAAAACGCTTGATGAACGGCGCCGTGAAATTGCAGACCAGATAAAGATGCCAAAATATGAAAAGCTTTTAAAAGAGCTTCATGAAAGCGTTTTAAATAAATATGAAATTGTAAAACAATCATAAAAAAGGCCCTGTAAAAAGGGCCTTTTTTATTCTACTTCTTCTTGAGAATTTTCGTAAAGTTCAAGTGCTTTTTTTATGAGCAGATCTTTTTTAGGCTTAAGCTCTGGTTTTTCATCAAAATAGGCGCCAAGCAAAGTTTCTAAATTCATATCAACTTTTAAACCAGCACGTTTTTGGCGACTGGTATGAGTTCTTAAAGGAATAACCCCAACCACATATTGTGCGTTTGCGCATGCCCGTTCAACAGCTTGAATATCAACACCATCCTTTTGGCCCGGTGGAACATGATAGAGAATCTTAAGCACTGCACCTTCAATCTTTTTCTTATAAATCTCATCAAGCAGTTGCTGCGTGTGGTCTTCATTTTCTGGGTCGATTTTTACCTCAATTTGAATAAACGGCCG
>JAYPWJ010000097.1:0-2225 GCA_038135085.1 bacterium | reverse complement strand
AATTTATAGTGCTTTGAAATTTTTAGGTATTTTTGATGTTTTTTCTGGCCGGTTAATGAGTATGCGTAATTTTAAAATAACTGAAGTTATAGAGTGCAAACATCCAGAAGATCATGGTTATGATTATCACCTAAAGATAAGTCCAGTAGGATGAATACAATAAATAGTATAGACTTATTTTAAATAATAATGAGTCTCCTTATAATGCGTAAAAATTCTATTGGTCATAGAATTCATATAACTATGAGTTTTTGCTATCAGAAAAATAGAACAAACATAATTGTCATTTTTAAAAGTAAACGAATTGATACGTTCAGCATTTAGAAAATCTTTTTGAAAGGTCTCTTCTAGAGAGCTTCTTTTTTGAGGTACACTGCTAAACAGTAGTTTGATTAATTAAAGGGGACATATCATGAAAAAAGTGGTAATTGCTGTTTTGTTTATACTTCAGGTAACAGCATTTTCTAAACAATATGATGATATTTCATTATCTCTAGGTGTTGAGGCTGTTTTAGGAACAAAAATAACAGCTCAAGAGGTTCTGCTTCGATTTTACCATTTAAAACGTTTGGAGCGCGGGGTTCGTTATTTAAAAAAGTGTATAGATAAGAATGAAGTTCAGTTTTTTTCTGATTATGAAGAACAAGAAAAATGTCTTTTTGTAAAGGGAATTCACTTTACTCATAATAATATTATTTTAACAATTAAGCAGATGACCGCTAAAAGAAGCTTTAAACCGCTTGTTAATATGTGGGCAAAGCTTGTTTCTTATAAGCATATTCATGATCATGACATTATTAAAGAATTTGCAGCTCTTGTTATTTATATTCTTCATACAAACTCGCTTGATTATCTCAGTGAATCGCTAAAAAATAATCTTAAAGCTCATCAGGAATTAACAAGTCTTCCTTTAGAGGATGTTTTAGATATTCTTGATATTTTAATTGATGAGTTGCCCGATTTTTTTGATCGGTATGAACTTGATTCAGAGATGTCATGGTATTCATGGGGAAAAAAATATGGAATTGTTGCAACAATAGCGGCAGTTGCTTTGGGAATTAAAGTTTACTTAACATACCAAGGGCATATTGATGATAGGAATGAGGCTATTCTTAACGGTTTCCCACTATTGCCACCATCTATAAAACAATAATAGAAAGAAGCTCATGAAAAAACTGTGGAAAGTATTAATTGTTAGTTTTTCTGTATTTACTTGCCAGGCAAATACCTTTTTAAGTTTTGATAATCCCCGTTCAATTAGTCATAAGGTTAAGTATGCCATGCAGCATCATTTGCGTGGTGTGATGGTGTGGCAGCCGGCTCAAGATAAAACTAGTACATTGATGAGAGCAATTAATAGTTCATTAAAACCAAATAAAGAATTTGTTGTGTATTTTCCCAACTATGTAACAAGCAAAATTCGCGATTACCATCTTGAAAATATTGAGGCGTTGTTAGACAAAGGGATTAAAATCACCACACTGATTTATTGTTTTGCTCAACCACATGGTGATGGAACGGTGAGTTTTGATATGCCCGAAGTTGATACAGAAAATATTAAAAAATTAAAACAGTTAAAGAAAAAGTTCCCAAAACTTAAAGTACTGCTTTCTGTTGGTGGTTGGAATTACAAAGGAGCTTTTTTTGAAGCCGTTAAAAATCAGCATTTAAAGCGGCTGGCCTATAATTGTGTGGCACTTTTTAAAGATATTTTTGATGGCATTGATATTGATTGGGAGTTTGTTTCTGATAATGAATTTGAAACTTTTGCAAAGTATTATTCAACGTTTATTAATTATCTAAAGCAGGCGCTTCAAAGTAGCAAGCAGAAAAAGATTATTACGCTTGCCTTGGTGCCAAATGTCCGGTTCTTTACGGAGTTTAAAAATCTTAAAGCTCTTTCAGAAAAGGTTAATTGGATTAATCTTATGACCTATAACTATGAAGGGCCCGGTTGGTCAGAAATTACGGGGCATAATGCGCCACTTTACTCACCGGATTTTCCTGATAAACGGCGGTGGAAGAAAACAAAACCAAAGTTTGAAAGCGTTGATTCTTCAGTACAGGGCTTTTTAAAGGCGGGCGTTAACCCTAGTAAGCTTGTGATGGGAATCGCTTTTTATGGCCGTTTATTTAAGGGCGTTCAGACAGGTAAACAATAAAATGGTTTGTATGAACCACACAAAGGCCCAGCTCAGGTTTTTGGGACGGTGCAAGCAGGTAGC
>JAYPWJ010000096.1:0-2263 GCA_038135085.1 bacterium | reverse complement strand
TTTTTAAACACCATGACCTATGAATTGGGTCAATTGGCCATAAAAGGATTAATATCAAAAACTGGAATAGACCCCAAAATTGTAGATAGTGTTGTAATGGGCTGTGTTATTCACACCTTAAAAACTAGCAATTTAGCAAGAGAAGCCGCGCTTACAGCTGGAATTTCTAACAAAACCCCATGCCATACTGTGACACAAGCATGTATTTCCGCAAATAGAGCCATAGTTGCTGCAATTGGTGAATTAGCTACTGGACAAGCAGAGGTAGTTATTGCTGGAGGTGCAGATAGTGCTTCTGAAACACCTATTGGCTACAAAAAACAAATGAGAACAAAACTCATGAAAGGAAAAAAAATTAGATCAAAAGTAGATTGGATAAAGTTTGCCTTGGGTTTAAAATTAAAAGACTTTTTACCTTTAATATCAGAGTTTACCACAAAAAGAACAATGGGTCAAGATTGTGATATTATGGTAGCTAAACATAAAGTAGGACGAAAAGAGCAAGATGAATTTGCAAAACGTTCTCATGATTTAGCTGAGGAAGCTTGGAAAAATGGTTTCCACGAAAAAGAAGTGATTCCAGTAGAAATTGAGCCTGACTTTAAAATGATAAAGCGAGATAATGGTATTAGAAGCGGTACACCAATTGAAAAATTGGCTAAACTAAAACCAGCTTTTGATAGAAAACATGGTACACTAACTGCGGCAAATTCCTCTTTTCTAACTGATGGTAGCGCAGTTTGTCTGTTGATGACAGAATCTAAAGCAAAAGAATTAGGCTTAACTCCAAAAGCTGAAATAGTAGATTATTGTTTTACAGGTCAAAGATTGGAAGACGAACTATTATTAGGTCCAGCCTATGCCATGAGTAAAGTATTAGATAAAGCGGGATTGAATTTAGATGATATAGATGTATTTGAGATTCATGAAGCTTTTGCAGGACAAGTACTAACAAATATAAAATGTCTTGCAAACGAACACTTTTGTAAAACAGAACTCAATAAAGAAAAACCAGTTGGACAAATAGACATGACAAAAGTTAATAATTGGGGAGGTTCACTTTCTATAGGTCACCCATTTGGTGCAACAGGGGCTAGATTATTAACCACATCAGCAAATAGATTAATTGAAGAAAATGGTAAATATGCCATGCTATCTGCATGTGCTGCAGGTGCTCACGGACATGCTATGATCATTAAAAAATACGAAGCATAATGAATAACGATTTTTTTAGATTAGAATTAAAAGGTGGAATTGCTACCATTTGGATAGACTCGCAAAAGGAGAAAATGAATATTGTATCACCAACATTAATCGGTGATTTTGAAGAAGTATTCAATGAAGTAAGTAACAATAATGATATTAAGGGAGCTATACTAATTAGTGCAAAAAAAGATTTCATAGCTGGTGCTGACATTAAATCATTTAAAGGTGAAAAAGTAGGTGATTTTCAACCAACTAGCAGAAAAGGCCATGCTATGTTACAAGCAATAGAAGATTGTAAAAAACCCATAGTTGCAGCCATTCATGGAACTTGCTATGGATTAGGTACTGAAATTTCTTTAGCCTGTCATGCTAGAATTTGCACCGATGATACCAAAACAAAGATGGCATTGCCCGAAGTTAAATTAGGACTACTTCCAGGTGCTGGTGGCACACAACGTCTTCCAAGGTTAGTTGGATTAGCCAAATCTCTTGACATCATGCTAACTGGTAAAAACGTGTTTGCTTATCCAGCAAAAAAGATGGGACTAGTTGATGAAGTTGTTCATCACAGTAAACTACATAGAGCTGCAACAACTCTTGTAGAAAAGATAAACGTAGGAAAATTTCAACGAAAAACGATAAAAAAATAAATATTTGAAAAATTACTTGATTCTTCCATAGGAAGAGGAGTTGTATTTAGTCAGGCTCGAAAAAAAACATTAAAGGCCACAAAGGGCAACTACCCTGCGCCAATCGCTATTCTTGATAGTGTAGAAGCAGGATTACAAAAAGGACTTAAAAGGGGATATGAAACAGAAGTAGTTCTTTTTGAAGAACTGATGCTTTCTGATGTATCTAAGGCGTTGAGAAATCTATTTTTTACCACAACTGAAAAGAAGAAAAACCCTTATAAAGTAAAGCCAAAAAATACTGATAGAATTGCTGTTTTAGGAGCTGGGTTTATGGGAGGTGGAATTACTGATGTTTCTGTCAACAATGGAATGGATGTCATTTTAAAAGACTTAAGTGAAGATATGATTCAATCTTCAAAAAGTAC
>JAYPWJ010000095.1:0-2402 GCA_038135085.1 bacterium | reverse complement strand
TAATTATCCTAGAAAGTTAGATAAAATCTCGTTTGCCAAAGATAGACCGAATTATACTTTTATCCTTTTTATCTGCATGGTTTCACTTATTTTTCTTTATGGAAGGTTAGAAAATTCACCACTTTTGAACTTTTTTCAAGATCCTTCTGTGGCTTTGGATCTCCGGTTGGATGATTACGTCAACAAGAAAACGATTTTTGGAATAAAAGAGCGCTATGTCGAAATTATTTTTGTTGCTCTTATCGCCTTTTCAAATGGGTTGTTAGCCAGATCTATAGTAACATATAGTTCAAGGGATATATTGCTTTTCATTCTAACCACCTTTTTGTTTTTGTTTTTCACTTCCGCAAATCTTTCAAAAGGCTCAGTTGCATTTTTATTCATTAATTTTTTAATAATTTCAGCAGTTACCAAATACAACTTTTGTTATCTTAACAGGGTTACTGTTTATGTAAGTTCTTTTGCTTTGATAATTTTGAGTATTCTTAGTGTGTATATCATGGGTGGAGATTTTAACATTTTATATCCTTTTGAGCGGCTTTTTTTAGGTAATCTTGTGCCACAATATGTCATCGTAGATGAATTTAACATAGGAAATCTTTCGTTTGGCGCCCACATCCCCAGCTGGTGGACGTTGGGGCTGCATGAGCAATTTCACCTGGAAGAGCATGCCTGGAAAGTTATTAACGGTTATTCAGGGGGGTTATTTTATACTGCGCCATCTTCTTTCGTTGCGGAGGCTCATTCAGCTTTTCATTTTGCAGGCGTAGTTATGTTTTCCCTGATAGCCTTTTCAGTGTGTAGGATTTTCGATTATCAAGTATCAAAGATCAAATCAGACTTTATTTTTATTTGCATTTTCTCTTGGGGGGCTATGCATCTTTCCTATATTTCAGTTCAACCAATGATAAATTGGGTCGTGGATTATAAGTTTTGGGGTTGTGTTTTAATTGTGGGTATTTTTTATAGAAAGCGCATTAGGTTTTCATCTAATCGAAGGAAGATTATCTATGAGTAGTTCGAATTCCTGTCGTAGGTGTGTAATGGATATTTCAGATCCAGATATTTATTTCGATAAAACTGGCATATGCAATCATTGCATTCATTTTGATGATGTTGGTATGAAAAACTGTTTTCCAAGTAAAGAAGGGCGCGTGCGTTTTTCTGGTATTGTTGAGCAGATTAAAATTGCTGGTAAAAACAAGGCATATGACTGTATTCTGGGTCTTAGCGGAGGCGTTGACAGTTCTTATCTCGCGTTGAAGGTTTCTGAACTTGGTCTTCGTCCTCTCGTTATGCATGTAGATGCTGGATGGAATAGTGAGCTTGCCGTAAATAATATCGAAGCGTTGGTGAAACATTGTGGGTATGATTTGCATACCCATGTTGTTGATTGGGATGAGATGCGTGAGCTCCAGCTCGCTTACCTGAAGTCAGGAGTTGCGAACCAAGATGTTCCACAAGACCATGTATTTTTTTCCAGTCTCTATCATTTCGCTACCAAAAATGGTATTCAATATATTTTGTCAGGTGGTAATATGGCGACTGAAGGTATCTTCCCTCCAGCGTGGCACAGTAATGCAATGGATGCAATTAACTTAAAAAGTATTTTTAAAAAATATGGTAACGGGCGCCTAAGGAGTTACAAAACTATTAGTTTTTTTGATTATTACCTGTACTACCCTTTTGTCAAAAGAATGCGCACGATCCGCCCTTTGAATTACATGCCATACAACAAAGCGAAGGCTTTAAAAGTACTTCAAGAAACGGTTGGCTACAAACCGTATGCACGGAAGCATGGAGAATCTTTATTTACCAAGCTATTTCAGAATTATTATCTACCGACGCGTTTTGGTTATGATAAACGGCTGCCACATTTATCTAGTTTAATTGTGTCTGGGCAAATGACTCGTGATGAGGCACTTGCCGAGCTTGAGAAGCCACTATACGCGCCAGATGAGCTAGAAGATGATATTGCTTACGTATGTAAAAAACTTAAAATCAATCGGTTGGAATTTGATGCGCTCATGGAAATTCCTAAGCGGCACTACACCGATTATGATAACTGGGATGCGCGCCAGAAACTCCTCAAAAAAGTGCGAGACCTAATAGTGAAGATCACGGGTCGCCAGATAAGAGTTTATTCTTGAGCATCGAATTTAAAACCACTTATCTCCACTCCACCCACCCACGCTTTGGCGCGCGCATGTCTCAGAAGATCTGTCGCGCTCAATGGCCCGCTCTGTGGATGTCTTTGCACTTGTTGTTGGCGAATTTAAGGACGACGAATTTCATGATGTTGTTTAAGTTACCCAATTGTGTGAATCAAAAGGCGGTTTCTTTCGACCACAACCGTGATGCTCCCGGCCGTACCTTCGCTTAGGTTATTCCCCGAATGCCGA
>JAYPWJ010000094.1:0-2425 GCA_038135085.1 bacterium | reverse complement strand
ACATTATCGAATACATTCATATGAGGGAAGAGCGCATAGTTTTGAAAAACAGTACTTACTCTTCTTTGGTAGATAGGTAGATGAGTAATATTTTTATCACCTACCATAATAGTACCACTACTTACTTTTTCAAATCCGCCAATCATTCTTAAAACTGTTGTTTTACCACATCCACTTGGGCCAAGCAGTGCAAAAAATTTCCCCGCAGGGACAGTCAAATTAAAGTCATTTAAAATGACATCACCCTCATAAGATTTACAAATATCCTTGAGGTGAATTGTTTTCATTAGCGCTCATTTCTTGAAAAATACATTGGAACAACAACATCTGACATAGTACATGGGAATACCACTGCAATAATTAACAGAAGAAATATTGGACCCATAAATGCTGGCCAGTTACTAAACCCGTGAGAAATCATATAAAGCAATGAAGCAATAGAACTAACAAAAATGTGCGCGAAATGAGACCAAACAGAATAGAAACTTAATTTTCCTTCTTCATGTTGAGAAAGAATCCAACCATTGATCATACCAATAATAAGGAATGGCAATACATTAGACAGTTCACTCACAAAGCAAATATGTAATGACATATCAACACCAAGTATCCAACCTGCAACATATGGAAAAAGTACATCAGAAAGAATACAGAAAACTACCGTTGAGACAGCCCCCAAGATAATCCCTTGAATCAATTTTTTTGAGAACCTAAAATAGGTTAACATTGCCCCAGTCGCTGCAAAAACAATATGCAAGAAGTGGAACGTATGGAACAAAACGCGTGCCCCATGCTGCACAACATGTGTTTCTGCGCCAAATGAAAAATAATCCATAACAGCCGCCCCAATAAAGGCAAGCGCTACTGAAAAAACTGCATACGGAAAATGTGTAACCAACTCGGTTGCTAGATCGCCACATTTGTGATCAGCACTATGCTGATGTAAAACATGCTTTTTTGCCATAAGTACCCTTTACTTTAAATTCACCTCTTCCCCTCTTTGTAACTATAAAACTTTTTAATGAGTAAAGCAAAGAAAACGTTGATTAAAAGGCATGACCAAAGGTTAAAAACCATGCATAACCGGCATCTTCAGGAAACGGCTTTTTCCACTTCCAGCCAATGTCAAACCGAAGCGGGCCAATTGAGGTCTGATACCGAATACCAAATCCAGTAGATGCTAGATTATTATTTCCATGGCTTAGACTTTGGATATCTTCAACCAATACGCCAAAGTCTTGAAAAACAACCCAGTCAAACTGCTTTGCCAAAGGAATTCTCAATTCAAGATTCATATTAACCATCGATTTTCCACCTTGTGGAACTCGTTGTATAGCCCCTTTGTCATCGGTAAAGGTTCCTAAAGGAGGACATGAATCGGGCAGGTAACCACGCAATGAATTTGCCCCACCCAAGTAAAAACGTTCCGGTGGCATAATTTTACTAAAGGTTTCTTTAAAGATATGACCAAACCGAATGCGTGCCCCACAAATAATGTCACTATTTTTCATGAGTGGAAAAAACATTCCCTTTTCAACAAGCATTTTAACCGAATAAGCATTTGTCTTGAGTGGGAACATTCCCTTTAAAGAAGCCGCAAAAAAGAGACCTTTTTTAGGATTCATTTTATTATCAAGTAGATCAACAAAAATACTAGGCTCTAAAAAGAAGTAGGGAATTTTTTTACTAATTAAATCTGCTTTAAAGTTAATTGCCGCTGCCAACTCATGGGAAATATCTTTTGTTTCCATCCATTCAAACCCTGCAGTAAAAGCGGTGCTTGTATGACGTGTTTGGCTGGTAAAGTTCGCAAGTATGCCCTCTTGTGTAACTTTATAAAGTGTTTTGCGTGAACCTGCAGCAAGCGGTTGAGTATAACGATTACCATAACCTTTAAATGTTGCGACAACTGGAATTGGCAAACGGCATGGCACAGAGTAGGCGCCATCAATTTTACGTTCAAAGCGGGTGGCATCAACGTCAAATCGTAACAAATCAGCATGATAGGTTGGGTTACGCCAAAGCAATGTCCCACCCACTTTATAGGTAGAACCTTTTTTAAGTGCAAAATTCTTACTAACCTGCTGAAAACCAATTCGCGTTCTTAATTCAAATGGCTCATCATCTTGCAAATAGACAACCACATCACGTGAATTTGCACCAACCCCCTGAGCTGGGTACATACGAATCTGCTTAAAAACATCCAGCTGCTTGAGTCGAAGATATCCAAGTTGCAAACGATTTTTTGTCCAAAGCTTACCTTCTTTTAACGCAAGCATATTAAGAACGGTATCATGGTCAACACGTGAAGAACCTTTAAGAAGTGTTTTACCAAAACGTACTTTATGCCCTTTATTACAGACCCATTTGATAGTGACCAAATTCCCTTCACTGGTTAATGTTGGCTCCGCGGTCACAGTTAAAT
>JAYPWJ010000093.1:2354-2704 GCA_038135085.1 bacterium | reverse complement strand
TATATTTAAAAGTTTTGTATCTTGTGCTTCTATTGCTTTTTTTACCTGTTCTGTAAAGAATTTTTTTGGATCAACTACGCCTTCAGTTGCGTTTTGAAGCGCTCGAGAAAAACCTTCTGAAATAAAGCCATCATCAACAACTGCTTTATCATTTAATGATGGGAGCTTTTTGATCTGATCAAGAAGTACCTTAAATTTTTGATAATCCTTTGTTGAAAGACCTTGCTCAAAGTAAGAAAGATCGATTGATTCAAGAACATCCTTATCTGAAGCATCATTTGCTACATTAATTTTTCTTGCAAACTTTTTTGCCTCTGGTAACTCAATTATTTTCCTTACAATTTTTTCAA
>JAYPWJ010000093.1:0-2344 GCA_038135085.1 bacterium | reverse complement strand
GGTCCAACTTTATCACGAAGTTGTAAATTAATTTCTTTTTCAAGGGGTTCGTCTACAAAAGCTTTGTCGCGCAGGGCGGGTAGTTTTCTAACAGCATCTACCACGGTAGTAAGTTGTTCTGGATCGCCCGAAAGAATCGCTTGGCTGATTAATTCTGTAATACGTTCATTAAGCACTCTGGTTGCACTGTCTTGCGCTTCATTCATTTGATTATTTTCAGATTTTAGTTGTCTTAGGGTACGGGCACTTTGTCGTTCATCAACTTGCTCATTTGCCCATAAATCTCTACTAATGGAATCTTCAGCTTTGACCTCTGTTGGTGGAATTTTTTTAATCGCTTCTACCAGTTCTGGTAATTCTTGCAGTGTAGCTGCTGCAACTTTAAGTTCAACCCAAGTGGCAGCTGAAACAGTTTTTTCTGGTACTCCTGTGTACCCTTCAGAAGGATCAGGGGTTTCTATTCTTTTAATTTGCTCAGTAAAGTGTGCCAGCAAATCACCTTGCTGTTTTTCAGGGAGTTGCTTAATTTCATTTACCAAGTCTACTAATTCCATAAGTGGTTTATCGGTAAGTGATTCGGGGGCTTTTTCCATCTGTCTTGCTGTTTTTGGATCGTTTTTACTTTTCGATAATTCGGTCGGCAGCTTTAGTGGTAAGGTCTTTAAGGTGTTGGTCAATCAAGCTTTTTGCCGTTGCTTGTGCTACAGGGTCGGTAAGAGCTTTTGTTGCTTCTACCAGTTGGCGGATGTTTCCTGCAGTTGTTGCCTCTAATGCTGTTTTAATAAGTTCTACTCCATTAGGGTCTGTTGTAAGCGCATCAGTTTGCGTGACGACTTTAAACGCCTTTTGTGCAACAATTTGTTTAATGTCAGCTTTGGCATCTGGGTTTTCTGTTTCATTTTCAAATGCGTCATTAATTTTATCCGTAAGTTTTGCAAAATCTTCTACTGTTTGTGGGTTAGCTTTTATAATTTCTGCTTTCAGTTTTAAAATCTTTTTTTGAGCTTCAATAAGTTTATTTAGAGCTTCTTTGCGAACAGGTTGCTCTGCTTCTAGTTTTGCAATGCTTGCGTCACGTTCTTTTACTTTTTCAGCAATTTCTGCTTGAAGCTTTTTTTGTTCTTGTAATAATTTTGTTCTGTTATCATATGCTTGGGAAAGTCGATCTCTAAATGTACCGTCTTCTTCAGTAGTTGGAGCCTTTCTTTTTGGTCCTTTTCCGATTTCTTTTTTTATTTCTTTCAGTCTTTCTCTTGCACTTTCTATATCTTTCTCAAAGGTATCTTTAATTTTTTCTTTTTCTTGTTCTAATAATTTTGCCAGAGGGTCAGATTCAATCAGTTGTGTTAAATCGTTTTGATCAATTGTATCTTTAATTCCGTTTTCAATAATTTTTAAAGAAAGCTCCTTTTTATTTTGACCAACGGTAATGGACCTTTCTTGCCCAAGAGAGCCTCCTTTTTCGTCTCCCCAGTTAACGCCACCTTTTTTACCTTTTTTGCCACCTTTTTTTAAAATACCTTTTGGTTTTGGCGCGGCATCGCCGCCAGTTTCATTTGTGGCTGTCGGTTCTTTTACTGGTTGAGCTGGTGCAGTTACTACTGCCGGTTCGTCAGCAAAGCCCACTTGTGCGGTAAGAGAAACAGCATAAGAAAGCGCAAGCAGGGCGCTTACTACCACAATAAAGCGTGTCTGTTTTTTCATTGCACTTCCTTTTAGAAAGGGTTAAGGGGCCGGCGCAAGCCAACCCCATTGGTTACCGTTTATTCTCCATTTTCTTCTTCGCCACCGCCTTCATCAACTGGATCTGGTTTTGGTTTATTGCGTCCTAGTAGGTGGTCTCTTGCTCGTTGCAACCATGAGCGACTTTCGCCACCAGAGTCGCCATCAGTTCCATCGCCATCAGTGCCATCGCCAGTGCCACTATGTGCATCTATTCTGCCTTGTTCTGCTGGGCCTCGACCGCTAAGGCCATATTTCCCTCTTAAGGCATCTCTGCGCGCTTGTTCTGAGTGGTGCCGTGCTGCAGCTTGGCGGTCTGCCAATGTTGAAACTCCCTCTCCGTCTCGTGCTTCTATTGCCGCGTCATCCTCTGCTTCGTGCTCCTGTTCAACTGACCTTTCTGCTCCGGTCGTTGAGGCTTTTACTTCGTCAGAAATAATTTTCTTTCCGACTTCTCTTTTGAGTTTTTCAAGCGCTATACGTGATTTTTCATTTACAACAAATTCCTTTGTTCCTTCTTTAAGGCCGAAGAAATCGCCCTGTTTGTAGGGAGCATCATTTCCTCCTTTAAGGTGCATACTTGTTGTATGAATGTCTGCGCGACTGCTTGCCAATGGGCTTG
>JAYPWJ010000092.1:0-2727 GCA_038135085.1 bacterium | reverse complement strand
CTAGTATTCTGATACTAAAAAGTTCTAGGTTTTCTTTATTTCTTTTCTCTTCTTCGAGAGCATTTAGCTCTTTTTTACCATTTGATAGTTTGTTGATTTCTTTTAAGTTGTGTATAAAAGGTTTATAAAACGCACTCCTCATTAATAAATTATTCTGCTTTATACTTGTAAGTTTTTTACTAGTTTTATCAAACTCTTGAGTGAGTTCTATTAGTTCATTTACATTAATATTTTTACCTTCTTTAAGATCTTGTTTGATTTTTTCTGATTTACTAAGAGTGCTTTCAATACTTTCTTGTGTTTTTGTATCAAGCCCTAAAGATTCCATCGCCTTAGCTGCTGCTACTTTTGCTTGCAGTTTTCCTTCTTCAACGGCTTTTTTAGTTTCGTTTAATGATGCTAGGGCTTTTTTTTGTTCAATTTTTATTTTATTTAATTCTTTTTGATCAACAACTGTTTTGAGTTTACCTTTGTCACTTACAACTTCCGTTGTTGGAGGGTTATTGATTTTGTCTTGTAAATTGGCAACTTCAAGATCATGTTTAGCAACTTTTCTTGTATAAATCCTTGTTTGATTATACTTTTGATCAATGAGGTTTGCTGTATGGCGTTCAAGAAAATTTTCTTTAAAGCCATTTGCTGAGCTTGATAAAATTTTTGCTTTGTTTATGGTGGAATTGATTAAGTTATTGATATTCATTTTTTCTTTAGCGACTAATATTGTATTTTGTACTGTTGAAATAGCATCTTCTCTTAAGTTTTGAATAAAAATAGCTTCTATTTGTGCAACTTTCTAAATTTTTTTGTAAGTTAATTACTGAACGGGCTTTTGATTTAATCAGAAAATCCAGTAGCATCTTTAATACCTTGTATTACATTGAAGTTTTCTTTTATAATAGTATCTGAATTTTTTTGATCATCAGTAAGGTTTGTTGTAAGGGTATTGTTTTTAGTAATTAATTCTTTAAACTTATCCTGACTAAATTCTTCAGTAAAGCCATTATTGTCCCGGATACCTTGTGCAAAATTATCAAGATCTACTCCTAGTTGGATAAATTCACCTTGTTCTTCTAGATCTGTTATTCCGATATCGTAGAGTGCCTTATTTGCTTCTGGTAGTGTATTTGGGTCAAAAGTGTCGTTGCCATTGTCTGCCTCAACAGGATTTTTCAGAAGTTCACTAATATCTTTAAAATGATCAGCCATAGGTTTATATAATGCTTCGGATAAAATACCACCTTTATTATCTTCTTTGGTGAGATTATTTGATAATGCTGCAAAATCTTGTGTAAGCTTTTCAATATCAGAATCTGCAACTGCTTCTCCCTTAGAAAGTGATTCTTTAATACTTTCAGCTTTAGAAAGTAAAGTATCAATTTCAGTTTGAGTTTCTGAATTAATACCAGCTTGTTCGAGTGCTTTGTCTGATGCTGCTTGTGCTTCTGCTTTTGCATTGGCAACTTCTTGTTGAGCTATATTAAGTTGACCTTGAATGTTCTTTTTTGATTTTTCTAATCTTCTTACTTCATCGGTGTCCACTACTTTTTTTGTACCACCAGATTTACCACCTGTCGAGACTTCTTTAGTTGGGGGCGGTGCTAGTTGTTCATCTATTTCGGCTATTCCAACTTGATGTTTTTGTACTTTTGCTTCAGCTACACTGATTCTATTTTGTGCTTTAGCGACTTCATCCTTCGCTAAATCTTGACTAAAGTTACCTTCTGTTTTTTCTGCAGCTTTTGCATTTGCTTGTGATATTGCTGCTGATATTGATCCTTGTAAGTCTGTACTCATTCTTTTGTCCTTTTTATCATAAACGAATTATGGTTACGTTAATTTTTTCAACTTAAGCATTTCCATTATTTGTTTCGTCACTTTGCTGTGAATCAAGAATGCTTGTTTCTCTTGATTGTGCCACAGCGGCACCCATGCCTTGGAATTGCTGGAAAGCATCACTATTTCTTCCACTCATGCTACCGAACCCTAGATCGCCAACACCTTGAAGAGGGGCTCTTAACTCAAAATTGTTCTGTCCAGCAAGTAAATTAAAGCTTTTACTGCCAACTCCAAGTCCAAGTTCTTCTAGAGCCGCTTGACTTCTTTCTATTGATCCTTGATAAGCTTCTATTGATCCTAATTGGTCGTTGCTACGAGTTACTGCACCACCATTCTCTAAAGTACCACCAGTTATTTCTGCAAAAGGTACTTTAATACCAATTGGAATATCATTTACCCAATCCCATTTTTGTAAAAAGATATTACCATCTTCATGTATAACTTTTACGGGTCCTTCCACTTGTCCTGATTCAATTGCTTCAAAATTACTTTTTTTAACTAGGTCTGAAAATTCTTGCATATGTGCAATATTATCAGTGTCATAAGGAGTGTAAGTTTCTTCACCTGAATCATTAACATCTGTTGTACCTAATTGTCTTGAAAGTGTTTTTGCAAGATCAACAAATTGAAATTGTAGATCTAAATATGCTTTTAAATCTCCATCATCAACTTTTTTAGCACTACCATCAAGTAATAATGGTTCACCAAGAGCACCAGTCATAATGTTGCCATCATCGTCCATTGCTGGCTCAACTTGAAAATAATCTCCACTTTCTTCATCTTTGAAAAAGTAAAAAGTCCCTTCAACTTTTTCGCCATCGTTATTAAAAAATAATGGATTACCATTTACATCATCTAGATTAGTTTCTAGCATGCCACCATTGGCTAGGG
>JAYPWJ010000091.1:0-2737 GCA_038135085.1 bacterium | reverse complement strand
GTTTACCATCAAGTGAAAGCAAAACAGTCTTTACCGATTCCTCTTTTGTTTCAGTCGAATCATGCTTTTTACATTCAGGCTCTTGAGCTTCTGTTTTATCTTCTTTTTTCATTTCTTTTTGAGAGAACCAATCACACCCGGGCAAAACCATTAAACATAGCAGCCCTCCAACAATGATATAGCCTTTATTAACAGCCATTTTCATAGAAGCTCCTCAACAACATAAATCTTACAACTCTAGCTTTTTATACGCGCTTTACCGTACCATAGAATAAGGGATCTTGCAAAAGAGATAAAGGGGGAATCGGTGGACATAAGAACTATCTTTGCGTTCTTTTTTTTCTATGCAACATTTACACTATCAAGTCATAATGAATGCGATCATGCCCCCTTGCCTTCAATTTGCAAAGCACTTATTCGCTCTTGTCATAATGATGAAGAAGTACGTAAAGTTATTACCTGCCTTACACCAGCTCCAGGTATAATCAACGAAAAACACAATAACTACCCTATACTACTGCATGCTGTTTACTGGCAATGCTGGGCAGCGCTTGATACTCTTTTTGAACTTCATTCTAATCCAAGAAGTCTTATTAAACTTGATTTAAATAAACGGGACAGATGCAAAAATACTATTGTACATGCATTGGTACATTGCAAAGCCCCCCGTGTATTGGTCAATAAAGCACTGATTCTTAAACCATCCCTTGTCAACACGCCCAATGAAGATGATGAAACACCAATGGAATTTTGTTTAAAACATAACGATGAAGCTGATTTAATTGCTGTGCTGGCAGTCCAAGGCGCAATCATTAGAAAAAAAACAGTTGAATATGCCGTAACTCATAAACGATTTGAAAGTTTAGCGATCATTAATGCAGTACTTAGAAACCGTGAACTCGATAACCGCCGCCAAGACCCAACGTGTGAAGAATTTTGGGAAACACAGAGATCACAAAGTTCGGCAAGCGACCCCGACGATGACATCCTCTTTCGGGGCGATTTTGACGAGAGTCCTGAGACAATGGTGTAACGTTGTTCCTGTTGTCATAACATCATCAACCAACAAAATCTTTTTTCCTCTATACTGCTCTGCCCCTGCTACTAACTGAAACGCATCTTTTAAATTATTAAGGCGCTTTTGGCGCGTAAGGCGTGTTTGATATTCAGTTTTATGAGCCCGACATAAAAGTTGTATCACCGGCTTTCCACTTTTTTTGCTCAGTTCTTGCGCAATCACTTCCGCCTGATTAAACCAGCGCCATGCATAGCGAGTCCAATGTAATGGGACTGGAACAATAATATCAAAATCAGCATAGGGTAAATCAGTCCGTTGCCACATCAACCTGCCAAGCTGTTTTGCAGCAAGCCGATTGCTTTGATGTTTTGCAAGTACCAATGAACGGAGAGGCTCACAATAATCACTCACAGCAAAAACCCGGGCAGAGTAACGTGAGGTAATAGGAAGTGTTTTAGTTGCAAGCGGCGCAATACCACCAAAGCAGTTAGTACATAAAATAGTATCAGTAACCAGCATTACATGGCACCCAATGCAAAAAGGAGGTGCAATAAAATTAAAAACTATCTGTTTGGCGGAATTAAATAAATTAATCATAACAGATTCCACCAAAACAAAGCACGCACCAATAACCCCGCAATCAGTGCTGCCCAAAAATCATCTAACAAAATCCCAGTCGCTCCACCATACCGCTCAAAATATCCAACTCCTGCCAACTTGGTAATATCAAACATACGGAAAAATAAAAAACCAAATATAAATGCTGGTAATGAAAATGGTATCAATACAAAGGTTAATAACGCACCAGCAACTTCATCAAGCACTATCTGATTTGGGTCTTTGGTAGAAAAAAATGGCAAAGCTTTTGCTACAACAAACCATGAAACAGCACAAAACCCAAGTACAAAAAAAGGATACCACGGCTGGTTTGCGAGTAACACCCCAATAGCAAATCCAATTAATGTGCCCCAAGTTCCCGGAGCTGGCAACCACCCAATAGGGCCAAGGGTTGCACAAACAGCTGCCCAGTAATTTTTAGGATTCATCGTCAAAAAAGAATTGGTAAAGAATTAAAACGGCACCAACGCTAATTGCAATATCAGCAATATTAAAAATAGGAAAAGACCATTTACCAAAAGAAACTTTGATAAAGTCAATTACACCACGATGCAAAAGACGATCAATAAAATTAGAAAAACCACCAGCTAATAACAATGTTTCACCGGTAACTGAATAACCCTGCTTTTGACGATCTGTAGTATATTTTGCAAGCACTGCAAGTACACAAAACGTAACGGCAATAATTGTATAATAACCAACTGCCTTATGAGATGCAAAAAGACTCCAGGCAATTCCAGAATTATACGAAAGTTCTAACGATAAAAAATTGGTAATAACAATAGTACGCTTTGCTAATAATGAATAGGCCGCTATTTTTGAAAGCCAATCAATTAAAAAGATTTCCCAAAAAATTGGTGAATGATACCACCATTCTATAAAGTGATAACTCATCGAATTTCAGCTCCACATTTTTCAACAGCCTTTTGAACCGCAATATAACCTGCATCAATAACTTCTTTTGAAAGTGTTTTTGATGGGTCTTTCATCCAGAATCTCATAGTAATTGATTTCTTATCTTTCCATTCAGCTTTTTTAAATTCATCAATCAACGCAACTTGGAAAATATTTTTATCAGCTTTACCAATTGCTTCTTTTAAC
>JAYPWJ010000090.1:0-2946 GCA_038135085.1 bacterium | reverse complement strand
ACCTACTAATAAGTGGTGGTATAGGTGGAACCGGAATACCTGTATCAATAAGCGTCTGTGCAATTTGCGCTGCAATAGTAGTATCACCCCCACTCATAAAGCTATCCATAACAATTGAAAATGGATTAAGCGTATTAATATAAACAAGCGCTTGAGTTTTACCAATTGTTGTCTGAAGCCCTTCCAATATTGCCTTGGCAACATTTGGAAAGTTCATTTTTATAGCCATAATCAATGGTTCTTGATTATTAGATGTTGTATACTGAAGCGGTGATTGATATAAATTCAAATATTTACCAAGTTGTTTTAACGTAATCTGCCCGGCCTGGTTTGCCAATTTTAAAGCCGTTGCACTATCAGATTTTGCCAGTGCATCAATAAGTTTTTGACCAAGCCCTGCCATATATTTTGTTATAACCCCCTGACCAGTTGAATTTTCTTTACTTTCAACCTGAGCCAACTCTGCCACCTGTTTTTGTTTTAATGAAGCGATCTGCTTTTTGAGTGACGCTGCACGAGCTACTTCTGTTGCAGCTGCAATGGCCATTTTGCTTTTTGTCAGGAGCGTAGCTGCTGCTGCTGCCGATTTATAACTTTTTTCTAGTGTTTGTATCTGGCTTGTAAAATTCTTTCCTTTGCTCAAGGTAAAGTGCGCTCCTAGTTTATCCATCTCTTCTGTAGCAATAACATACCCATTGTTGAGCACATCTTGTACCCCATCTTTATTATCTGATTTAAAGAGTGCTAGTACAAGCCATTGAGCCCCAATAGGGTTTACTTTTTTAAAGATTGCTTTTTGTAACTTTCCATTATAAAAATTAGCACCCGCAAGTTGCACATTCCACCCAAACTCAACTCCCTCAAAATTTACGCTTGTAAGAACTGCCCCACCAAAATCAACATTTAAAAGTTTCTTACCTTTTATTTTTGAAAAATCAGATCCCGCTAAATTTGCACCAGTAAAATTTGTTCCATAATCGGGATTATTTGAGCTACTTCCAACAATTGCATTATTAAGATTAAGTGCCCCTAGGTAAGCTTTTGCAAAATGAGCACCCGTTAAATTCGTACCGCTAAAATTTGAAGACCTATTACCGGTAACCGAAAACTGCGCGTTACTAAAATCTGCGCTTGTTAGATTTGCACCAGAACAATTAACTGCGCCAATTTTGGCATTTGCAAATTTTGCACTCTTTAAAATAGCTTTACTAAAGTTAAGAGGAGTTTTATTAAGCTGAGTAAAATGCGCATTACTAAAGTTTGCGTTTGTTAAATTTGCACCAGAAAAATTAATTTGCTGAGCATTCGTATACTTTTGCGCCAGATTGCGAAAAGCCATCGCATTGCTAAAACTCATCGCCAACCCCCAACCATTTTCTGCATAATGTTCCCAATACAAGATCTGCTTATTTTTACTTGCAAAATAGGTATTGCTAAAGTTTGCACCTGTTAAATTTGCACCAGAAAAGTTTGGATAAACTGGGTAATGTACAACTACCCCCCCAGTATCCCAAAGTGTCTCTGCAGCAGTCTTAATAAGAAATTTTGCACCTTCAAAATTTGAGCTTTGCAATTGCACACCAGAAAAATTTGTACCAATAAGTGTCTGGTTGCTAAAATTAGCCCCATTAAGTTTTTTATTCCCATGCTGTAACATGTACAAATATTGCTTGTCAGAACTTCCTAAAGAAGCTTGAAACACTGAACCAAAAACCAACAGCGCGCATACTATAACCTTCTTCATTTTATTCTCCATCTTTAACCTCTTTTTATTTCACCTCTTTTAAAAAGATAAAGGGCCTACTTCTGGTACGTTACGATTGCCCAAACCTCCTGTATTACCAGTTCCCCATGTTCGGCTACCCCAAGGATTTGTATTTATTTTTTGTTGTTTTATGCGTTCCATTTGGCGACTCATAGACTCAATACCAGCTCGTTCTTCTCTAATCGCTTTTACATCTACTTTTACTAACGTTCCATTCTTATTGCGTAATGTGTCACCAGGCTCTATCCCACCAAGAGATGATGATTTCCAAAACCACCCAACCCCCTCATGAGCGCCTGATCCAATAGTTTTAGAACCGGCACACGTATACGTAATTAATTTCTTTTCAGGGTAATAGACAATATTCTTACACTTCTTCCAAAAATCACCTTTTAAAATACCTTTTCCATTTTTATAGTTATAATCAAAAAGATAACCATTCATTACACCAATTTGTGGCGTATACATTTTCCCATTTGGTAATTTCACCGGCATTACTGGACCAACTTGCGTTACTTCTTTACCGGAAATCGCAATTAATACGTTCTCTTTAACCATTAATTGAATATTCATACACTTCTTCCAAAAATCACCTTTTACTGGCCCTTTTCCATTCTGATAGTTTTTATCGGTCAAATGCCCATTATATTCAACAATATAGGGTGTATACGTTGTACCATTTGGAAGTTGCACACTTGTCGCTGGGTGAATATAACCTTGCCCTTTTCCGCATGAAGCATAAACTCCATTTTTATCTGGGTAATACTGTATACTGCTACATTTCTTCCAGAAATCACCTTTTACAGGGAATGTTCCATTTTTTAAGTTTTGATCCACTAAATTACCCGCCCAATTTGCAATAATAGGCATATATTGAGTCCCATCAGAAAGTGTTATAGGAACTGCGGGTGCAACTTGAGTGGGCCCATTGTAACCACCATGTGCATTTTTACATTCACCCCATATATAATTCTTTTCGGTATCTATCTTAATATTTTTACAGCTTGTTTTAAATGACCCAGCAACTTGCGCTAATGCTGCATTCTTTACACCAGCATTCGTTAAAGCATTAATAATCATTGGATTACCTGCTGGCAGCACAAGACCACCATCAATTAACGCTTGTGCAACTTGGCCTGCATCACGTTCGTCCCCAGTATGAATATTGTTGATAACCAACA
>JAYPWJ010000089.1:0-3040 GCA_038135085.1 bacterium | reverse complement strand
ATCATACCCAGATACTTTGAAAGACGACGAATTTCTGCATTAATAGGCGAATCAGCATTATTAAAAACGGCTGCATCGTAGTGATAACCAGGTGGATTCAAACCAAAACTTTCTGCCATTCCTTCACCAAATTGCTTACACCCTTCACCAAAACCTTTCATTTGACTTGCAAAGTGTGAAGACCCAGATACATGAAACCCATGCAACGTATAATGACCTACACAAAGAATAACCAACAATAAACAAAAGGCCTTTTTCATTATTATCTCCTTCTTTCTTGATAGTTCTAGCTGTACCCAAGAATACAAAAAACTGTCAATAAAGGACTAAACCAATAAAGAAAAAACGTCTGGGCCCGAACCTTCTGCAGCTTGCTTACCAGTATTAATATTAAAGGAAACACGGGTAAGCGATGGATCAAAGGAAAATTCTTTTGTTTTAGTTGATAAATCTTTATGATACGCAAACCAAATAGGATAAGCCGTATAAACAGGATAAATAGTGCTTCCCATTGGACGATTATCATCAAAGCCAATATAGACTGCTGTTGTTATCTCAGGGGTAGAACCTGCAAACCAGCAAGTTCTAGAATCGTTAGTAGTTCCTGTTTTATTAATTGCTGAAGAATCTAACCACCGCTTTGCATATTTACGACGACGTTCAAGACCAAAACTTAAAACCTGCGCAACCTGATGGGCTACACGTGAAGGAATAACCTGCTCCTGCTCAATTTCTGCTTTGTAAATCTTATTACCCCAACGATCTTTTACCCACTCCAATACATACGGCTTAACATAACAACCATCATTGGCGAACACATTAAACATCCCAGTTACTTCATAAAGTGTACTATCAACACACCCCAATGCCAGCGAAGGATATGGGTACAAGGGCCCTTTGATACGAAACTTTTTTGCAAGATCAACTACCTTCTGTGGACCAATAGCAAGGATTGTTTTTGCCGATACAATATTATTGGAATAAGAAAGCGCTTTAGCAAGCGTAATGGTACCAACATATTGACGATCATGATTACGGGGCTCCCAAATTTGATTTCCATGTTGAACTGTTAACGGTTCATCAACTGCCGTATCTAAAAAACTCATTCCATCAATCAACGCGGCTGAATAAAGCACCGGTTTAAAAACAGAACCCTGCTGACGAGTTGCCTGTAACGCTCGATTAAACTGAGAATCATCAAATGAAAATCCCCCCACCATCGCTTTAATTTGGCCTGTCTTAGTTTCAACACTTAAAAGACCACCTTCAATTTCTTGGCCAAGCTCTTTCTTGAGTTTTGTTACATGTTGACGGAAAGAACGTTCCGCAATTCTTTGTGATTTTTGATTGAGTGATGTTTTTATTTTTAATCCACCAGAGTAAAGCTTTTGCTTTCCAAAAAGCTCTTCCAATCTACGCCGAAGCGTTTCTTTTAAATGAAGCGCCAAAACTTTAACTTTCTGCTCTTTAAGCTCCAGTGGTTTTTCTTTTGCCTTTTGACAAGAATCAGAATCAATAAAATGTTTTTTTACCATTTGGTTTAAAATAATATCCCGCCGTTGCTGACCAGAAAGCGGAAACCACAATGGACAATAATGGCCTGGAGACTTAACAACACCTGCTAACATTGCCGATTGCTCAAGCGTTAAATCTTTAACAGAACAGTTCCAAAAACGCTGCGCTGCAGCTTGCACACCATAAATACCACACCCAAAATAAACATGGTTTAAATAAGTTTCTAAAATCTGCTCTTTTGTAAACTGTCTTTCAACCAGAACAGCATAAAGCTGCTCTTGCACCTTTCGCTTAAATGTACGCTTGGAATCAAAAAAAAGGAGTTTAACCAACTGCTGAGTTATAGTACTTGCACCCTGTACAATTCTACCATGATAAAGATTAATTAAAGAAGAACGAATAATACCTTTAAATGAAATACCAGCATGATTAAAAAATTGCCAATCTTCTGCAGCAACAAAAGCATTAATCAAATGGTCCGGCATTTCAGAAAGCGCCACAGGGTTACGACGATCAAGTTGAAACCTACCCCATTCATTGCCTTGGTCATCAAGCAAGATTGATGGCTTGCCTGGATCATATTGCTCAAGCACTGAAAAATCTACTGGGGCTCGATCAAAAATAAAGGTTAAAAACCCTAAGCAAAAGGCCCCTGTCAAAACAGAGCTCGTGATCCCAATACGAAGAAACTTTAAATAATCACCTACAGCATACTTCACTGCTCTTCCTTTCAAAAAAAAAGACCGCTTTATGCGGTCTTTAATTTTATACTGAAAAAGATTTATTATGCAAAAATCTTATCATCTGCATTATCATCTTCATCAAAGTAACCATTGTAGTAAAGGGCTGCAATTGCAACTGCAACAGTTGTTGCTACTACAAGTGTAAATCCTTTTTTGCTTACTAAGAAACTTCTTACAGCCGCTACAAATTTTGCT
This sequence comes from bacterium, assembly GCA_038135085.1. Lineage (GTDB taxonomy): Bacteria > Babelota > Babeliae > Babelales > CAIQNR01 > CAMCVM01. Next base: position 587 of record JAYPWJ010000089.1, on the reverse strand, counting down.
CTAGAAGTTGGCTCTACATTAGGAGCAGCTGGGGTATTCTTTGCAACACGCTCACTAACAACTTCTGCAAAAGCATTTAGTTGCTCAGGTGAACACTCACCACCACAAATGGTATTAAAAATTTCTTCAATTTTATTTACACGATTAACCAACATTGGTTTACCTGCTGCTTGTGCAAAAGATGGAACCAATGCTACTGCAACCAAAGCACCAAGCATAAACTTTTTCATAAAAACTCCTGAATAAAAAAGTGTAATGTAAAAACTTTGTAAAAAGTTAAGTACAATGTACCGTAAGAAAGTATTTTGTCAATTCTTATTACCTTAAGGAATCGGCCTATGGGAGCTTTATGGAATCTGCTTATACTTATGATTTTATTTTTCATTGATGTTTGTGGTATTAGTATGTTTGGTTCATATGCCCTAAACACCGTACTTATCTATAGTATCATAAGTTTTTTATACCAACACCATGCAAGTTTTTTTTACACTGCATTTTTTTTGTTAGGGCTTGAATCCGTTTTAGTTTTCGATCTTTTTGGGTTTACCTATTTGTATCTGATTCCACTTTTTGTACTCCTTAAAATA
>JAYPWJ010000088.1:0-3072 GCA_038135085.1 bacterium | reverse complement strand
TCCTGGAACGGAGTAGAGGTGTTATGCTTGGATTACGCAAACTAGGGAAATTAAGGAATACGTATGTCATTCAAAATGTCTGTTTGACCAATTTTTGGCGATTAAAAACAAATAGGATCCGTATTGAACCGAGATAAAAGTATGCTGCTTACGTAAAACTAAATATTCTGTAAAATAAAAGGGCAAATCAGGCTTTATAAATAGACCTTTTTATGGGCGTGATTCTCTAAATGAATCTAATATCTTAGTTTTTTGCATCTTTCAAAAATTGTTGCTGTAAATCTAAAAGGTTTTTATTCCTCTTCTTTATCTTTTTTCCCGGTATGCCAATATAAATTGACCACGGTCTTGTACTCTTATTAACAAGGGTCATTGCACCTATCGAACAACCCTCAGCTATTTCAACACCTGGAAGGACAATAGAGCCAGCTCCAATGATAACATTTTCTTGTAAAATCACCTTTGAGAAAGTTTCATTTTTGTATTTTTTAGGAATCAAAGAGTTTGTCATAGTTGAACCGCTGTAGTCGTCTGATTGCGAAAAGATCTTCACTCCGTATGCAATTGTACAAAAGTCTTTCATAACAACTCCAGGTGCCCCACCGGCAATTAAACACATCGGGGTAATGTGGCAGTATCTACCAATTTCGATATTTCCAGATAGAACACAAAAATCATCTACTCTGGAAAAATCACCGATTGAAATGGAGCCTGCATCATATATACTTGCCTTACTGCTAATTTTCACATTCTTTCCCAATTCTTTAAAGCCTAAACAGTTAAGCTCTTCTTCAGAAAGATAGCCCATATCAAAACCTAAAAATGTTGGACAACTGTGTCAGCAAAAGTGTTTTTTTAAAATACTTTTTTGTAATCTCAATGTTAGTATTTCTATGCGTTTCGTCCAATAACCTAATTTGTGCAGCTTCGTTTATGTCCTTAACTTTTATTCCTAAACGATCCAAAAATTCCCAATGAGTTGTTCTTGGCCTAATGTATATTGTCTTTCCTAAAGATAAAAGTGTGATGGTTGTTCCCATCGCCTGCTGCCTTTTATGATTGAAAAACGCGATGTCTATACTTTTGAGTAGTTTGTGATAATCACCAAATTCAATTAAGCTATCTAACGGTTGAAATTTTTCTCCAAAAAGTTCATACCCGTGTTTTCTTATTTTTTGGATATAAGATAATTTTCCATAAGATAGTGGCGTAATGATTTTTGAAGCACTCGCAGCATGATCCTTCAGAATATCAAAAATTTCTAAATGGTTATTCGATGGATCGCCTGAATTTCCAATAAGTATGCGTAGTCCCTCTTGTCTTTCTAAATTGATTTTTGTCAATTTGCTGGTGTCATGATCGACTACATTACTTTTGTACATCAAGCATTCATGATATCGTCCTTTGGATTTGTACCACTGTCTAGCTAACTCTATATCGCCTGGAATATAAGTTACCAGATTACCCATGTTTCTTATTACTAGATATCTTACGATCTCCCAAATTCTTCTGCGAAAATTCTTCCGACGTGATGTATAAGCGTATAGATCGCTCCCCCAAATAAACCAGTATGATTTTTTCAAAAGCCACGGCATGACGAATAAAAGAAACATTACTTTTTGACTCAGGAGGCTGTGTAATATTATTTTTTCGGATTTGTTCATTTGAAAGATCAGAAAGAAATATCCAAATAACTGTTCAAAGATTTTATTATCCATATAAAAGATGGATACTTTGTTTGTTAGTTTTATTTTACTTTTTTTTCCTTTAATCCAAAAAATATGGTCATCGTATTCGAAATTTTCCTCTATAAGTTCGATGAAAGGAGGGATAAATTTGTCTTGTCGACATATATGAAGAATACGCTGTCCGCTTTTGGTCAATTCAAAGTCCTCAAATGATTTGTTGAAGAGCAAAACTTTGATTTTCAGTATAATCTGCGGTTAAGTATTTTATGCGCCAATTTTCTTTTACACAAAACTCTGCAACGGCCTCTACTACTCCATACTTTATAGATTTTGACCAATTTCCCATAACATAATCATGGCCTGCTATTAAGCCACCCTTTTTTACTTTTTTTGAGAATGCATATAATTCGTCTAATGTTGTACGATACCTGTGATCGGTATCAATATAAATCCAATCAAAATAGTAATCGTTAAATTCGCTTGATGCTTCAGTAGAAAGTTTGCGATGTATTTTAACACTGCCACTTTCTATTTGCTTTTTGAATTTCGAAGTGACTTTTGAAAATTTGCCATCGTTATACCTCCTAGATGACCATGTATCAACTAAATGGAGTTTTTGTGGTGTACAATATTCAACTATTAGATCTGAAAAATAGCCTTCGTCTACGCCTAGTTCGGCAACCATTCCTTGCTTTGGTAAACGTTTCAACAATTCTATTCTGTTAGCAACAAGTTCGCAGCCTCTAATGTGTTTGCTTTCGATTTTGAAATTGGGTATTCCCTTCGGCTTAAGCATCGCTTTTAGTTTGCGCCGTGGCTTCACTAAAGACAAAAGCGACATGATTAATTTCCTACCCATAAAAACCTGTTGATCTGCATCAATAAAGACGCATTCTTCATGGTCAATCCAATATCATTAAATTATTCGAAAGATCAGTATAAAATTTCAATTTGGCGTATTGGTTGAGAGGAGGGGCAACAACATTTTGTCCTGGTTTATCCGGGATAGAATTTTCTCTTTAGATATAGGTAATTAAATGTTTGTGAATAAAAATATAGAAATTGGGATATGTTCCTAAGTAAAAGTACTAAAAGTTTGCAAAGGTTTTAAAATTCTTCAGGGCAAAGAATTTGTTTTCAGCTTTGAAACCAGTGATTGATATTTTTTGTGAAGCACTGTTAAAATACAAAAGTTAGACCTGAGTATTGAGACCCAAAAGGTAGAAAGATTATTCAATTTTTTACTCGTTCATTGATTTAAAAAATTTATTAATAAAGATAAAAAAACCGCAGCCAAAACACCCGGATACGGTTTTTAGCTTATTTAAATCTATTCTGCTGCTTCTGCATAATCTGACATGGGCGGACAAGTGCAGATAAGGTG
>JAYPWJ010000087.1:2659-3091 GCA_038135085.1 bacterium | reverse complement strand
CGGACCGCGTAAAAACACCAATCTGAACAAGCGATGAACCATAAGCTGTTAAACCATAACGTGAAACTAAACCATATGTTGGCTTTAAACCAACAATTCCGCACATTGCAGCCGGCTGCCGAACCGAACCACCGGTATCAGAGCCCAATGCCCATGGCACAATCCCCGCAGCAACTGCTGCAGCAGAACCACTACTTGATCCACCAGGAACACATTCTTTGTTCCAAGGGTTCTTTGTTTTACCAAAAGCTGAAGTTTCACCTGAACTTCCCATAGCAAATTCATCCATATTGGCCCGCCCTAAAACAAGTGCGCCTTCCTGTTTTAAACGAGAAACTGCAGTCGCATCATAGTTTGCAACAAAATTTTCAAGAATCTTTGAAGCACAGGTCATTTTACGCCCCTTTTGGGCAATATTATCTTTGACCATTC
>JAYPWJ010000087.1:0-2649 GCA_038135085.1 bacterium | reverse complement strand
TCTAAATAAGCCCCAAGATCTTTACATTTTTCAGCCTGGGCCCTGAGACTTTCTACCAACTCTTCATGAGTAATTTTACCCGATTCAAGTAACTCTTTTAATTCTTTTATAGTTGCAAAAGCTAAATTTTTCATGCGCGACCTTTATTTGCTGTCTAAAATTTTTGGTACTACAAAATAGCTTTCTTCACGCTCTGGAGCACGATCAAGGACTATTTCAGGATCTGTTTTTACTGCAACATCTTCTCTAAAGAAATTCACATTCTTATTAGAAGGCTGGTCCATAAGCTCATTTGCAACTTTTTTAACACATTCTGCATACGTAAGAACGCCCTGCAATTGTTGTGTAAGAGCGTCTATTTCCTCTTCTTGCAGAGCAATTTTTGAAATATTAGCTATTTTTAAAACTTCTTCTTTGGTTATTTTCACGAGCTTTTCCTCATTGCCTGGTCAATCCATCTATGCCCTCTGAAACGCCTAATATAAGCCACCCCCATAAGAGCATTACTTAAGTAAAGTGAACTATAGATTAACATAAATTTAACGATTTGGTTAGTGAAAGTAAGTTGGGAGAATAAATAAGAGAGCGGCACAAAGACCAACCCACAAACAACGACCCGTGTCCACATGACCATTTTAACATTAGCAGCACCCCGCATAGCACCAGCTAAAATAAGCTGCAGAACATCAAAAAAGGCAAGCGCACTAATAAAAGGGAACAGCTGAGCGGCAAAATCGGTAAACTCCCCCTTCATATCAAACAAGCGAATAACTGTTTGGGGGGAAATTGAACAAACAAGCAAAATTGATAGAGTCATTAAGCTTGAAAGGAGGAAAATTCTTTTAGTTGTTACCTTAATACCCTCCCAATCCTGCTTTGCACAATCATTACTTACCAAAAAAGTAACTACCTGCGCAAAAGCAATTGCAGGAAGCAGCCCAAATCGTTCAAGATCTTTAATTGCGGTAAAACTCGCAATAACACAGGTTCCCATGGGTGCAATACATTTACCCAACCAAAGATAAGCACCTGCCAATGCTCCTTTATCAACCATTACTGGCCAACTTAAATGAAATAATTTTTTTACATTTTCCCACTTTGCAAAATGGGAAAAAAGCGAAACACAATAAACACGCATATCTTTATTAAAAACAATATATCCAAGTGCAGCGGTCACCATGAACACATATTGTATTAATGTTGCCCATGCAGAACCCTGAAGATACAACGCAGGAAAACCACACTTTCCAAAGATTAATAAATAATCAAAACAAATAAAGACTGCGCTTCCAGCCATAAAAATATACATCGGAACACGTGTATTTTTAATACCGCGTAAAAACCCAATAAACGCAAAATACAAAAAGGTAAAAAATACTCCAATAGCCCGTATCCGCAAAATTGGAACCCCCAAATGAATAATCTCTTGTGGAGCCCCATACCATTTATAAATCCAATACGCCCCGAAATAAATTCCAGAAGTGATAAACAAACCAACTAGCAAGGTTGTCCAAAAAGAATTAATAAGAACATCACCTGCCTTTCTAAATTCCTTACTACCATTAAAATGGCCCGTCATCACAACAGTTCCAATGGAAAGCCCTTCAGCAACCTTAGTAATAAAATGCAAAAGATTATTGGTAGCCCCCATTGTTGCATACAAAGGGGTTGACTTAAGACAAGCAATAAAGCGAGCATCAATCAAGATCGGCATTGCATATAAAACCGCTGCAGTAATAAATTCAGGTAAAAAATAGGTGGTAATTTTACCATAACCTTGGCCCTTTGAACTATCCTGCACTCCTCTAACATAACTGTATAAAAGATTTTTCTTCATTGCTCATCCTATTTTAGAGGGGCATTTTTTATTTTACACGTCGTACTAGAATAGTTAAAATGAACAGACCACGCAAACGATTTTTTACATAAAGGAAAAGAAAAAAGGACTTTCTCTTGCATGTTTGAAAATAAACATTTTTTTAAAAACTATTTATTTTTAACCTCTTTTATTGTTATAGTTATATTAGAGCTTAAAATAGCTAAATAAAAAGAAACATTTGGGGGAAACGATGAAAAAAAGAACCGTAAAAAAGCTTTTACTGCTAGCGTTTTTAACGTACCAGTCTGCTTTTGGTGCCCCAGCACATGTGGTCACTCTTTTTGTTAATCCGTATCCAACTGATCATATTCAACTACATAAAGTTGATGAAAGTAATCCTAAAAATCGTAAAAAAGTAGCTGAAAATAAAGATTTTAAAGATAGCCTTTATCAAAGCGCAAAAGAAAAAAGCAAAGGCATTTTTTTCACTTACTTCGGGTATAAAACATTCTCAAATAACGATGGGCAAGTCACTTTCCCACTTAAGACACAGCAACCATCATTTTACTTATTGGTAACCAGCCAAATAAAGCCTATTTTTATGCTCTATAATACAATTGCTCACTGGCAGGTAAAAAATCATGCTAAATACACTTTTTTCTCTATAGATCGCAAATATGATGAAAAAACTAAGCTTCATTTTTGGTCCGTTGAGCAACTAAAAATCCCAGATAATTTGGAGATACCAATCAATACTATTGTTATGCACGCCAACCCAAAAAATGTCTATGTACCAACTGGAATAACAATTACGAGTGATAGCCCACAAC
>JAYPWJ010000086.1:0-3206 GCA_038135085.1 bacterium | reverse complement strand
TCATTATGCAGTTTCTGTATTACGAACTCAACTTGAATATTTCTTATCAAGCACTGAAATTCCATTCAATGAAATTTCAAAACAGCCTGAACCAGAAACAGTTGAAGTTCCAAAGCAACCAAATGAGCTTTTACTTAAAGGAATTCCTGTTGAACTTCTTTTAAAGCCAATTGATGAGTTAGAGCTTTCAGTTAGAGCACATAATTGTTTGATGCAAGCAAATATTAAGCGTATTTTGGATCTTGTAAATCTTTCTGAAGATGATGGGCTTAAGATTAAAAACTTTGGTCGTAAGTCACTCAATGAAGTGAAAGATAGCATGAAAGCATTTGGTCTTTCATTTGGTATGGATATTAAAGAAGAAGATTTAGAACAAGCTATGCAAGAGCGCGGTGTCGCTCCGGCAAAAGATGAGTAAGCTCAGATAGGTACAAAGTATGAAACATCAAATTGGTAGAAAAAAACTGAATCTTAAAGGACCACATCGTCGTGCGTTGTTGCGTAACCAGGCGATTCATTTTATTACCTATGGACATTTGACAACCACTAAAGTGACTGCAAAAGAGGTTCAAAGACTTGCTGAAAAGTTGGTAACTTTGGCTCGTAGCGGTAACGACTTTAATGCAATTCGTCGGGTAAGGTCATTGATTCCTTATAAACAAGAAGCAATTACCAAGTTGTTCAAAGAAATTGCTCCAAAGTATGTTGATAGACCAGGTGGTTATACACGCTTAATCCCTCTTGGTAGACGTATGAGTGATACGGCTCATATTGCTCGTCTTGAGTGGGTAGATGGTCAATCAGCAGCTTCACAAACAGCAGAATAAGCCGGTTAATGGCAGATTCTTTGTTTGAGCAAGAACAGCTGATAAAAAAATGTCTTATTGAGGTTGTTAGGCCACAGATTCAATCCCATAACGGTGATATTGAGTTTGTAGAATATAAAGACAACCAAGTGACAGTAAAGTTAAAGGGTGCCTGTATTGGGTGCCCTATTGCTTTTTATACACTTAAAATGGGCGTGCTTGAGGAGCTTAAAAAGGTGGTTCCTGAGGTTAAAGAAGTAGTAGAAATTTCTGAATAAGAGGTCTTTTGGGGGGTTGCAAAATAGTATAATTTTGATAGTATTTAAATACTAATGGAAAATTTGAAAAGATAGAATGGGTCTTTTAAGAGGTTATTTTGGAGGTTATTATGAATAAAAAAATCTTATCATTTTTAATGATGATTTCTTCTGTATCATTTATGTTTGCTGGTGAAGGTGATTCTCGTCGAGTTGAGGATAATCCTTTTGAAGGTACTGGTGTTCCTGAATTTGTTAATCCTGGAAATCGTGTATCGGAAGCAGTAGCTCAAGCTCCTGTTGTAGCTATGGCTGTTACCGCTGATCAAACTACTGAAAGAACTCAGCATGATCGGTTAGGACAACGAGCGGTTAGATTTCTTTGTTCTTTAATGGCGTCAAATCCAGAATCAAGAGTTAGGCCGTTAGAAGTACCACGCCATTTTTCTTTTGCTGAAAGGCTGTGGCCATTTACTAGCGGTGAAGAAGAGTCAAGAAATGCTGCTGCTGCGCCGACAGATGGTGTTGTTGATGATGCATTATTTTTAACACCATTTGGTGAATATCTTGTTATTAAAACAACTGATGAAATTTCAGCTGAAAAAAATCTTTTAGAAAGAATTCAAACTTTGCTTGCCGAACTTACTGGTCAAAGAGCAGTTGGTGTTGGGGCGCAGGGTTCTTTTGAAGAAACATTAAAAATATTACAAGCGCAAGTTGAAGATGCACTTGAAGCAAAACGCGTACAAACAGCAGTAGAAGATGTTTTTGATGCTGACTTTGATGAACTATTGGCAATTCTTGATGAAGGGTATGACCATGAGGATACAACACGTCAGAAACGGTTGGTTGCACTTAAAAGCGCGCTTCAAGAATTAATTGAACTTAAATCAGAAATTGTAGATATGGAACAGCCATTTATAGAAGCAAATATGCGTGAACATTTTGTAGCAGGAGCTCGTGTAGAAAGCCCAGTAGAAAATGGTGTTGACTATGATGCGCTGTTACAACAACAGGATGAAATAATTGCAAGTTTAAAATCTGAACTTAGAGCAGCAACTAAATCACTTGACTACTGTGAAACAACAAATCGTGAACTTTGTAATGAAATTGACCTACTCAAGGGGAAATCTAGAAAATCAAAGCATGGTGATTTAAGTGCGGTGGCTGAGTATGTTGATGAACCAGTAGGTAATGAAGTATTATACCAAGAAGCTACTCAAAGGCTTTCAAAAGAAAAAGAAGCACTCAGAGAAGAAAAAGAAGCTTTATTACGGCAAATTGATGAAGAAAGAGCTTCTTTTGAAAATACTATGAAAGAACTTCAATCAACTAATGCACAACTAAAAACTAAGTTTGCTCAATCTGAAACAGTAAAAAATAAAGAAATTGCATTTTTGAAAAAACAGATTGCAACATTTACAAAAGATGTAGAATATGCTGAAGGTATAGTTGCTGGGCAAGCATCAAAATCTCGAGAATGGTTAGATGATAGGCAAGCACTTAAAGATACTATAACAAAATTAAAGCAAGAAGTTGAAAAATTAAGAAACGATGTTACTTTCTTTGATCTTGAAAATCAGCGATTAAGAAGAAGTACAGAGTTACAGAGTGACGTTCGTAAATAACTTGATCGATTAAGCCCAAGCGGCTCTGCTCAGGGATTAGATGATGTTTCGCAAGATGAAGCTGAAGCAGATGTTCATCATCAACCAGTAAGAAGAAGAAGAGTAGCTTCTAGTAACTGGTGTGATGATGCTGATTTGGAAGCTGCCGAAGCATATCATAGAGTGAAACAATGGGAAAAACAGTCTTTTTAAGGCTGAAAAGTGAGGCTGTTGACACCAAAAAGTGATGGTGTAAACTAATAAAACTACGATTGAGAGGGTCTTTTTCGTAGTAGATTTGAAAAGATAAGTTTGAGGTTATTTTAATTAAACGTATGGAGGTTTCTCATGAAGAAACAAATTTTTTCAGTAATGTTACTGATGTCTCTTACAATCGCGCCAGTGTACGCTGCGCAGGTTGATACAGGTGTTGTTGAAATGATGCAAGAGTTAGCTGGCAAAACTGACATTCCTTCAGTTGATGCACTTGCTGAATTGACTTTAAAATTCCCAGCAGAAGCTGCAAAGGTTACATC
>JAYPWJ010000085.1:2639-3261 GCA_038135085.1 bacterium | reverse complement strand
TAGCATTGTAGCATACACCAGAAGTTGAATCAACTGCTGGATTAATTGCTCGTAAATTGATAACCGTTGATTTAAACGTATCATGCCTTGCGCGTGGTATTCCGGTTGGTTCACACTTGGAAATGATGGATAAATTAACAGTGTATAAAGCGCTTTCAGAACGAAGGCCGTTTTAAAAAGGAAATGTAAATGGATGCAATGCTTTTAAATGAAGCGGCCCAATGTGTTGAGCGTAGGCAAGCACTTTTAAAATTAATTCAAGAAACCTATCCAGATAAAAATGTAGCTTTGTTGTTGTGCAGTGCGTTTGAAAAAGAACGGGAACAGTTTTATCAGGATAGTTCCTTTCAATACTTTGTTGGGTTGCAAGAGCCGGCGGTAATGCTTTATCAACCAATTGAGGGATCTGCTATTTTGTTTACTCCAGATTATACGGTTGAAAGAACTGCGTGGCTTCCAGAAACTTATGATGAAGAACGGCTTGCTGCACTTGGCATTGAAAAAACAGAGTTAATGGGTAAAGCAATTAATGGATATTCAACCGGGCCATTTTTCAAAAAAGAAACATTAGAAAATCTTTGCAATGTTCTTGAAGCGCAATGTTCAGCGGGTAAAGCAATTT
>JAYPWJ010000085.1:0-2629 GCA_038135085.1 bacterium | reverse complement strand
TTTTGTTCCATTTGAAAATGTAACAACTGAAGGCCGTTTGGTGTTGAGTCAGTTGTGTCAATTTGTTCCACAACTCAAAGAACATCTTGTTGATATTGATCCACTTATTGCGCAATTACGACGAACTAAAACACAACATGAACTTGAGTACTTATATCACGCAGCAGAAATTACTGCGATGGCGCATCAAGCAGCAGCAGGGGTTATTAAAAAAGGCAGCAGTGAGGCTGATGTGCAAGCTGCTATTGAATATATCTTTACCGAAAGTGGCGCAACAAAAGCATTTGCAAGTATTGTAGGGTCGGGAGTTAATAGCACTATTTTGCATTATATTGATAATAAAGCGTCTTTGTCAGAAAAGGGCTTAGTGGTTGTTGATATTGGTGCTTCTTTTAACCATTACTGTTCTGATGTTACACGGACCTATCCGGTTGCAGGGCGTTTTTCTGAACGGCAAAAGCAAGTGTATCAAGATGTGCTTGACTGTCAGGCCCATATTGCAAGTGCTGCAAAGCCGGGAATGTTCTTGAGCAACAAAGAAGAGCCAGACAAATGTTTAAATTCAATAGCGCACAATTTTTTGCAAGAGCGTGGCTACGATGTTAAAAAAGCGTTTCCTCATGGCATTGGCCATTTTGTAGGGCTTGATGTGCATGATGTGGGTGACGTTAAGGTTCCGCTTGCTGTTGGTGACATTATTACCATTGAACCGGGTATCTATTTACGTGATGAAGAACTTGGGGTACGAATTGAAGATGTCTATTGGGTTGTAAAAGATGGCGTGGTTTGTTTGACCGAGCAAGTTCCAAAAAAGCCTGAAGAATTAGAGAATTTTATGCATGCCTCACGATTTAGTGATGACGTTGATTCTTTTAAAACAGGGCCTAACGAACATTAAAAGGGTGAATCGTCTTGCTTTCTGGCTCGTTTTACTTTATTATAGATGAACTACCGTTTATTTTCCTCTAAGAAATTGTGTGGGTTTACTCCTTAAAAATTTAGGATCTATTCATGGATATGAATAAAGTGTTTTTTCAACGTAAAGAAGATTGCTTCCATAAATGGCATGTTATTGATGCTAAAGGCAAGGTTCTTGGACGTTTGGCAACAGAAGTAGCAGATTTACTTTCTGGTAAAAATAAAGTTGATTTTGCTCGTCATTCTGACAATGGTGACTATGTTGTGATCACCAATGCAAAAGAAGTTGTATTGACCGGTAACAAGCTCAAAAACAAAGTTTACACTCGTGTTAGTGGCTGGATAGGTGGTAAAAAAGAAATTACTGCTGACAAAATGATGGAAAAAGATTGTACACAAATCATCCATCTTGCTGTTAAAGGCATGATGCCAAAAAACAAGTTGAGCAACAAATGTTTAACTCGTTTGAAGGTTTATGAGGGCAGCGAACATCCTCATGAAGCACAAATTAAAGCTGCTTAAAAAAAGTAGTGTAAAAATTAAGCCCCGTAAGGGGCTTTTTTTATGCCCTTAAAACCACATGGTGATAACGTCTTTAAACGTCAAATATAAGAAAAGCGTCAGCATCATAATCCAGCAGGTGTAGTGCACATACTCAAGGGTTTTGTCCCGAATTGGCCGCTGCATAATCGCTTCAATGGTATAAGTCACCGCTTGGCCACCATCTAAAATTGGCAATGGAATCACATTCAAGACTGCCAAACTGATACTTACAAACGCTAAAAACAGAAAGAATAACGCCGCGCTATGCCCAGCAGTTTGTACGCTTAATGAAATCATCATTAATGGTCCTGCAAGACCGTCTGCAGAACGCTTTGAGAATGCCCGAGAAAAGCCCGAAACAGTATTCTTGATGATTGCCCAGCAAATAGTAAAACCTTGCTTTAATGCTTTGCCAAAAGGCACTGGTGGGGTTGCTTCAAATCCAAAGTGTACCCCTAATGAACCGACCTCTTTGCCTTTAACTGTTTTTGCGCCAATAGTTGCTTCAACAGTTCGTTCTTTTCCATCATGTTCAAGCTTTAAGGTAACCGTTTTATCCGGTGAATTTTGAAGTGTTTCAAGCAGTCCGCGAAGGTTTTCTTTGGTTGGGGTGCAGTTGATAGCTACAATTTTATCACCCGCTTGAATACCTGCTTTGGCTGCGGCTGAATCTTTAACAACTTTTTGTACAATATGGTTACCGTGACCGGTGAAAAATGGGTTGCCAGGAACGCCGGTTAATGAAAGACCAACAAACACTGCGTAGGCAAAAATAAGGTTAAAAAGAATGCCTCCGCCAATAATTGCCATTTTTTTCCAGTAAGCAATTGAAGCAATTGAGCCCGGTTTTGGTTTTGCATAATCACCAACTTCTGCCTCCACGTAGCCACCCAGTGGAATTGCTGAAATTGAAAAGGTGGTGGTTCCAATTTTTTTACTGATAACTTTTGGCCCAAACCCTATTGAAAATGAGGGGATGTTAACGCCGAAGAGCTTACCAAAAATAAAATGCCCAAATTCATGGAAGGCAACAACAAACCCGACTCCCAAAATTCCGGCAACAATTGAAAAAAAATTTTTAACAAGAAAGGTTAAAGCTCCAGTTAACACCATAAAAAGCTCCGTGAGTAAAAGTGGAAATTATCTTCTGAAAAACCCGCTTTTACTC
>JAYPWJ010000084.1:0-3264 GCA_038135085.1 bacterium | reverse complement strand
AAATAGAATCAACTTCATCAACAATCGCAAAGTTCAAATCCTGCTGCACATAATCATCAAGATTATGCTTCATATTGTCACGCAAATAATCAAAACCAAGTTCATTATTAGTTGCATAGACAATATCAGAACTATATACTTCTTTACGCTCTGCATCATTCATAGAATTCTGCAAGCAAGAAACGGTCATTCCCAAAAATTCAAAAATTGGGGACATCCATTCAGAATCACGACGTGCCAAATAATCGTTTACTGTTACCAAAAAGGCTGTTTTACCAACAAGCGCATTCAAATAAAGAGGCAAGGTTGCGGTCAAGGTTTTACCTTCACCAGTTTTCATTTCTGCAATCTTACCCTGATGCATTACAATACCGCCAATCAACTGTACATCATAATGACGTTGCCCAATGGTACGACGTGCTGCTTCCCGCACAACGGCATAAGCTTCTGGCAAAATACTATTAAGTGATTTACCATCTTGAATCTGCTGACGAAACTCATTTGTTTTATTGCTTAACTGTTCATCAGAAAGCGCTTTAATTTCTGGTTCAAAGGCATTAATTTGATCAACAATTGGACGTAAACGTTTGAGCTCACGTTCATTGCTGGTTCCTAAAATTTTTGCTATCAGAGACGTAATCATCTGGCTTAATTTCCCTCGGTATTAAACTTCTTGGGTTACCACCTGCACTGCTGCATTATTATTTAGTGTACCCCACCCGCATCACGATTTCAACGAAACAACAGTGATATTTCGCATCTTAGTGCCATTCTGGCCTCGATAAGAGCAGTAATTCGGAGTGCACATGGTACAGCGATTCTCCTGAAAATGCAATGAATCAGCAGCAACACCCATTGCTCTTAGCTTAAAACTATTATAGAGCGGAAGGTCAAAGTAATGCTTTTTGCCTCTTTGAACAATTGATTGCTGAGCAAAAGCATCTCCATCAAGTCGCTCTAAAAATGGAGCATCCACTTCATAACAGCAATTTTTAGCACACGGACCAAAAAAAACTTTAACCGCTTCAACACGAGTTCTATATTCTTTTTGCATTGTTTCAAGGGTTTTTTGAGCAATCCCCTTTACTGATCCACGCCAACCGGCATGGGCAACTCCAATTGCAGCATGTTCAACATCATAAAAAACAAGCGGTAAGCAATCTGCTGTTAAAACCGAAAGCCCAATTGTTTTTTGATTGGTCACTAAAAAATCACCTTTATAATGACGCAAATTTACCGCCCGTAAAGGTTCTTCTTTTGAAACAACTATTCCCTGAATTCCATGCTCCTGATTTAAAAGCATCATATCAGTAAGATGATACTTTTTTTGTAACCCCTCAAAGGGAAAAATCCTAAAAGCACTTTCTGCCCTCAATTGAGAACACTCTTCAATGCAAAGAGCGTGTTGACTCCCTCCAAAAAAGATTTGAACCATCATTATTTCCTGTATCAGAACCTTTTACCTACGTCTGTATTTTACCATTTTTATCCTGATCAGAATAGTTTCAAAAAAAAGTTAAAAACTATTTTACAGACTGCACTCATTATGCTAGTGTTCTGGGGTAGGAAAGAGTTAATGAGTATATTGGTGAAAGGAGAAACCATATGAAGCATCTTACTAAAGTTGCTGGTCTTACTGTTCTAATGCTGTTTTCAACAGTGCAAGCAAATGTTGCAACCGAAATGTTTGACGACGTTCGTGACACAAGTGCTTACTACACAGAGCATATGTGTCGTCTTGCTGCTGTTTACGCAGCTGGTGATCTTGTTCGTAAACATTTACCAACAAAAGACATCGAAGGTCTTTTTGAGTTTCTTGATAAAGTAGATTTTATTAAAGAAAATAAACTACGTGAACACGGGACAAAAGTAGTTTGGGGTGCTGCATTAATCGCTGCAGTAAGACAACTTACAAAGCAAAAAGAAATTAAACGTACACTTGAAGAAGCACCTGCAGTTGATAGATTAATCGACTGGTTGCTTGACTTCAGAGCACGTAGAAACAAATAAAACTTATTTAGTTTTATTTATTGTAGAGGGCCCCCTTTGTGAGGCCCTTCTTTATACCATTCTTCGGCTTTGCCCAGAATGGTAGTTTATTATGAAACGTTTCTTGAAACAGATTCAAAACACTGATACACTGCCCCAATACACTACACAGAAGGGCAGCTATGAAACACCGTTCTCTTTTTCTTTCTTTTTTACTTGCGCAACTTTTTACCCAACCACTGTCTGCAACGGACCAAGAACAAACAAGCAGTTTAAAACCGTTTATGTGGGGCACTGCAATTGGTGCAGCTAGCGTGAGCATTGCTGTTGCTACACGGGGCAAATTCAAAGTTCCTGCAAGAAGCTTTATGAGTAAACTTCAGTGGAACCGGCACCAAACATAATTAAAAGAAATTCGTAAACAACTGAGCGACCTTTCTCAACAGCAAACAAATGACGCAACACGCCTGACCACTATCGAAACCACACTGAGCAAACAGGGGCAAAAGCTTGATGCCCAACAAGCATCATTAAATGCTCAGGGCAAAATACTTCAAACCGTAAATTCTACCGCAAATAGCATCAAAGAAGACGTTGAAGTAATTAAACCTCAAATTGATACCATTGAAGGCCAAACAGAACAAATGAGCCAACAGATGAACCTCATAACAAGACAAATCTGTGAAATGCATGGAGTTATGCAAACACTGCTTCAAGATAAGTCTGGAGTGCTTCAAAACCTCCTTTCATGGTTTTCCCGCCCTAAAGGTGTTATTACCCCAGAACCACCAAGAGAGGTTCCAAAAATAGGCTTAAAATCACCAGAAAACCGCTGATAATCAACTTTTTCTTGTTTTTACCTACTGCTTTTTGTTACATTTTAAATAAGCTTAAAATCGATTTAAGCGTAAAATGGAATGTTTCTCTAACCATAAAAAAAGGAGGTTATTATGAAGAAACAATTACTTTTAGGGTTAGTGTTAACAAGTGGAATAATTGGTTCAGCAAACGCAATGCCAAACCTAGGCCCACCCCCAAAAAAGCCATCTACCACACATATGACACCTGTGCAAGCAAAAGAAGCAATGGCTCACTACAGAATAGCATAAGCTCAGTATCAGGCTAACGTGAAGGCGGCAGCGCAGAGATCAGAACAAGATATGAATCCTATGTGGCATCGTCAACACAGTTCTGCTCATGCTGGCTGGACACAAAGAGATACTGCGGCTTTAGTACGTGGTGCTATTCATGAAATTAGAGTAGAGGACAAAATTG
>JAYPWJ010000083.1:430-3273 GCA_038135085.1 bacterium | reverse complement strand
ATATCAGCCTACAAGAAGCAAAAGAAAAAGAACCCAAGCTGCAAGAAATGATTGATAGCAATCCACAAATTGCACAGCTGTTTGAAATTGCAGAACGATTAGAAGGTTTGACCAGACACGCTTCAAAACACGCGGCCGGTATTGTAATTTCACCCGACCCAATTGATGAAGTATTGCCCGTTTATGTCCCTGCAAAAACGAATGATCTGGTCACCCAATACGCCATGACCGAACTTGAAGACATCGGTTTTTTAAAGATGGATTTCTTGGGGCTCAAAACCTTAACGCTCATTGAACGAACCGTTAAAATGATTGAAAAAAATCATGTCACAAAAATTAATGTTGATATGCTGCCACTTGATGATACAAAAACATTTGAGCTTTTATGCGCAGGACAAACGTCTGGCGTATTCCAGCTTGAATCAAGCGGCCTAAAAGAAGTTTTAATCAAACTGCAACCAAGTAAATTTGAAGATATTATCGCGGTCAACGCACTCTATCGACCAGGTCCGTTGGGCTCTGGCATGGTTGACGATTTTATTGAGCGTCGACATGGCCGTCAAAAAGTAACGTATCTGTTGCCACAGCTTGAAGAAGTTTTAGAAGAGACCTACGGCGTCATTGTGTATCAGGAGCAGGTGATGAAAATCGCCTCAAACGTGGCCGGTTATTCGCTCGGGCAATCTGATATTTTGCGTCGAGCAATGGGTAAGAAAAAAGTTGAAGTGATGGCAGAACAGAAAAAGATCTTTTTAGAAAAGTCTGCCGAACGTAACGTTGATGCAAAAAAAGCAGAAGAACTTTTTGACTTGATGGCCTACTTTGCAGGCTACGGCTTTAATAAATCCCACTCTGCTGCATACGCCATGCTTGCCTACCAGACCGCTTATTTAAAAGCGAATTACCCTGCCGAATTTATGGCAGCACTTATTTCACTTGAAGCGACTAATGCTGAAAAAATGTCTTTTTATCTTGAAGAAGCAAAAAGCATGGAGCTTGAAATTTTGCCGCCCGATGTTAATAAATCAGAAGTTGATTTTAGTGTGGTAGATGGCAAGATTGTGTTTGGCCTACAAGGTATTAAGAATGTTGGGTTAGCAGCGCTGCATAACATTTTAGAAGAGCGTAAGAAAAAGCCATTTGAAGATATTTTAGAATTTTGCATGCGCGTTGATTTGCGCTCATGCAACAAACGGGTGCTTGAGCATTTAATTTATGCAGGCGCCTTTGATAACCTGCCCGGCAGCAGAGCACAAAAAACGGCAGAACTTACCACTATCTTAGAAGCAGCTATTGAACGCAAACGCGCAAAAGAAACGGGCCAAATGGGGCTGTTTGCAGCACCGCAGCAAGAAACTGATGGCGTTGACCGGTTTGTGTTTCAACCGATTCCTGCCTGGAATGATAAAGAAAAATTAGAAAAAGAAAAAGAGGTGGTTGGCTTTTATTTAAGCGCCCATCCACTTGATAGTTATAAAAAACAACTCAAACGTTTTGCATTAAAACCATTTGATGTAACCTTTGAAGCGGCTAAAAAAATAAACACCATGAAAGATGTCATTATTGCCGGCTGCGGGATTTTAAAAGGCAAACGAACCATCAACACCAAAAAAGGTGACAAAATGGCCTTTGTACAACTTGAAGATTACAAATCAAGTGCGGAAATTGTGGTGTTTCCGTCAGTCTTTAAAAAGGTTGAACAATGGTTAAATGAATACGATGTGTTTGTGGTCAAAGGCGCCGTTGATATGGGTAGCACAACCAAATGCAAAATTCTGGCAAACGAGATGGTGCCACTTGAACTGTTTTTTCAAGAGTGGAAAACTATTACCGCCATCACCCTTGAACTTTCAAACAACAGCATGCCTGATTTAAAAGAGGTACAAACACTACTGCCAAAAGGAAAATCAGCTTTGCACATTGCATTCCAAGAAAATGGAAAACAACTCAAACTCAAAACCCCAAAAAAAGTGTCGCTCGACGTCCCGTTAATAGAACAGCTCGAGCAACACAAAATTTACGTCAGTTTAGTAGTGTAATTATTCAGGATTACAGCAACACAAAGAATATGAGTTTGGGTTTTCTGGTGCATTTTCTACGGTCCCTATTGGCCCTTCTGGATGATCCTTACAATAATTTTGGCATTTTTCTGGGGTATTTTCAAACCCAAATTTCCCTGGCCTGATACAATTGATTATCTTTCCATTTTTAATTCTTATTCTTGGGTTATTTGGATCTGGATGTCCCGGTGTTTGCACATTATAATAAAGTATTATTCCAACGACAGTACAAAATAAAATCAACCCTATATAATAAATTTTCTTCACCTTAACCTCCTTTTTATATTACATGAAGCACAATGCATATTTACTACGAAATTAGTGGTTTGATTTTTAATCAAAATACATACAACAATGCAACGAAGCTGTACTATATATACTCTCTACGTAATTCTTACCCCCATGTTTATCTGGAGGTCCCTGTGTAGTTATTTCCCAAGGCCATTGATTTTTCCCACCCTTTTCTTGAGCCATTTTTTTGCAAGCCGCTTCCCTATCCCCCGATTCAGGTTTCATCTCAAAGCAAGAAGGCTGATAAGTAATATCAAGGTATTGCACTACCATATAATTGTGCGGCATATTAGCACAAACACACCCACTCGGTTATATTGGTAATATTAATATCTTTTGGGCCGTTAAGCCCTGATTGGCATTGCAAAATAACCATATTTTTAAGTTGTCTATTATCTGGATTGAGGTGCCCCGGCACACGCGTAATAATTTGAAATTTTACCGCTTTTTGCCTCTCAATTTGAACGAGCGCACCAATAAGAAAAAGTACTC
>JAYPWJ010000083.1:0-420 GCA_038135085.1 bacterium | reverse complement strand
CTCCTTCTTCTGTTACCGCCTGTATAATAGTCTTTGGCTTTATACCTTTTGCAAGCCGTGTTTGATCTTCGCAAAATTTATTAAGATCAACATGAACCTCTTTTTTATCACCAGAAGAGGGATAACACCAGTCTTTAACAAGAACCTGTAAGGCTCCTTTTTTTTCTGTTACTTTAGCTTCAGCCGCAACGCACTGTGTAGCAAGCAGCATCAAAGATGCTCCCAAGAAAAGTCCCCGCCACATTTTATCCCTGTTTTTTTAAATAAGCAGTTGCATCTTTGTGCCAGACGCTATTAAGCGCTTTTATTTCCTCAATAAACTGCTGCAATGCTTTATCTGCAGCTATCCGTAAAAATCCATCAAGCGCTTTATGAAGTGAATTTTTAATTACTTTTTGTTCCGCATATTTATGACTTAAT
>JAYPWJ010000082.1:321-3336 GCA_038135085.1 bacterium | reverse complement strand
CCACGTTACTCAACCGTGACCGATTTTGCCAGATTTCGGGGTTTGTCGATTGACCGGCCCTGAGCCTTGGCAAGTGCATAACAGAAGTACTGCATAAGCCCTGTCATGGCAAGTGGTGCGAGCATTGGGTTAACCGTTTTCATTTCAAAGCTTTTGTCTGCAAGCTCGATTAACTCCTGCTGGCCTTGGCACGCAAAAACAATTAGAAAGCCTCCACGAGCTTTTACTTCTTGGGCATTGGCCAAAATCTTCTGATAAATTTCTGGGTCAGCATGGCTAAAAAGCACTACTGGAACATCTTTATCAACCAATGCAAGTGGCCCATGCTTTAGTTCCCCAGCCGGGTAAGCGTGGGTAAAGAGATAAGAAATTTCTTTTAATTTAAGTGCCGCTTCAAGCGCAAACGGGTAAGTAATGTTGCGCCCTAAAAAGATATAATTTGGAAATGAGCGGTAAAGATCAATATCACTAAGCATTGCCTGTTTACAACGCTCAATATTTTCTTCTAGAGATTCAGCAACCACTACAAGATCTCGCTCCGATTTTACCACAGCAGATTCATCAATAAGCCCTTTTCTATGCGCTATTTGATGAGCAATCCAATACAGTGAAGCAACCTGCGTGCTAAACGCTTTGGTAGATGCAACAGCAACTTCTGGTCCTGCTTCAGTTAGCACTAATCCACTTGTTTCCCGAACTAATGAACTATAAGCAACATTAGTTAACGCGATAACTGGAATTTCTTTTTCTTTAATAAGTCTAACTGCTTCAAGCGTATCAGCCGTTTCACCCGATTGGGAAATAGCAATACAAAGACTTTTACTAGAGGCAAAAATAGGACGATGACGTAATTCTGATGCAAGCTCTACAGTTACTTTTACCTGAGCAATTGATTCTAAGAAAAATTTTGCAATTAACGCAGCATGCCATGAGGTTCCGCAGCCGACCAAAATGATTTCATCAAGCTCTTGCAACGCTTCAGTTGAAAGCCCCAAATAGTCTTCAACCGGGCCACCAGAACGATATGAATAAATCGTACGATAAATCGCCTGTTTTTGTTCGTAAATTTCTTTCAACATATAATGCTCAAAATTACCTTTATCAGCAAGCATTACATGATTACCAGCAGACTCTGTTGCAACCTCCAGCTGATTGCCATCAAAGTCAAAAATTGCATAACTATTTGCAGCAACAACAGCAAAACTTCTATCGGGCAGAAACACCAGCTCTTTAACCGAAGCATCAAAGGCTAACGGATCAGAAGCAACGGCAATACCATCTTTGGCTATACCAAGACACAATGGCGCCCTATTACGTGCCATTAAAAGAGTATCTGGAAACTGTTCTGTTAAAAGAACATATGCATAAGAGCCCTTAAGCTCTTTTGAAAGATTTTGAAGTAATTTATGAGGACTTTGTTTTTTTTCTATCGCCCGCTCTGCAAGATGTACAATTACCTCAGAATCAGACTCGGAACGAATTAAATGCCCCTCTTTCTGAAGCCTAATACGTAACTCACGATGGTTTTCAATAATACCATTATGAACTACAGAACTATGCCCTTGGCAATCAATATGAGGATGAGCATTATGAAGCGTTGTCATACCGTGGGTAGCCCACCTCGTATGACCAACTCCAATGTGCCCATTAGGACCACCTGAAGCTATCTTTTCGGTTAAATTATCAAGTAATCCAACTACTTTAACATAAGAAAGTTTCTTGGTGTCTTGCTCAATACAGGAAAAACCAGTTGAGTCATACCCTCTATATTCAAGACACGCAAGACCATTAAGAATTATTTCTTGGACAGGTTTATTGCCCACAAAACCAACAACGCCACACATACCACAAGCCCTCTTTTAATCATGGATGAGCCTCCCTCAATTGGGAGGACTGTTGAGCAATAAAAAGAATTATCTCTTTACAAATTGGAACTTACGACGCGCTGCGCGTTGACCTGGTTTTTTACGTTCTTTAACACGCGCATCAACCGTTAAAAGATCATGCTTACGTAAAATTTCGCGTAAACTTTCGTTATCTTTTAAAAGTGCACGAGCAAGCCCAAGCTTAACCGCATCTGCTTGCGAACATGGGCCACCACCTTTAACGTTAATTTTAATATTATACGTATCTTTTTTACCTGATACAGTTAACGCTTTAAGTGCAGCTGTACGATCGGTTTCTGTAGTAAAGTAAGTATCAACAGTTCTACCGTTAACCGCAATGTCACCCTTGCCTTTTGAAAGCCAAACGCGAGCAACAGACGATTTACGACGTCCAACACCATTAATGCTTGAAGTAATAATTTTTGTACCTTTTTTAACAGGCGCTGCTTTTGGAGCAGCTTTTTTTACTGTCGTAGTTTTAGTAGTTGCTACTACTTTTTGTGGCTCAGCTTTTTTTACTGCTGCCTTTTTAGGAGCAACTTTAGGAGCTGCTTTTTTAGCTACTGCTTTTTTTGTTGCTGTTTTTTTTGTACTCGTTTTTGCCTTGATCATAGCGTTTAAATCCAACGATCTTTAAAGGGTTACCCAACTGATTATATGTCAGATAAGCCTACCACAAGGCCCCCATTTGTCAACGAGAAACACCTTTTAAGCGGCAAATAAGACTTGAGTTCCGTCACTATTGCTATAAACTGGGGCAAAAATGGTGCCGGTGTAGCTCAGCTGGTAGAGCAATTGATTCGTAATCAATAGGTCGTCGGTTCAATTCCGATCACTGGCTTACTCTTAAATTTACAAAAATCCCATGGTATCAGATTGGTTATGCTGCTCTTCGGCAGCCTCCTGGCAGAGCACACAACGAGCAGCATTAGGATATGATTCTAACCGCTTTGCTGAAATAGCCTGTTCACAATCAACGCAGTTACCGTACTGTCCCTTTTTAATTTGCTCAAGAGCTTTCACAATCATACGATATTCTTCAAACTCATTATTCTGAAGTGAGCTTTTTAAGCTTTCAAAAATAGCAGTCATCGCCTGATCGCCCGGATCTTGCACCTGACCATCATTA
>JAYPWJ010000082.1:0-310 GCA_038135085.1 bacterium | reverse complement strand
TCAAGCTCTTTTTTACGTGCTAATAAAGTTTGCTCAATAGCATCAAGTTCCTTTTTTGACCTCACCTTTTTTCCTCTTTCTGCGTAATATTCAATAAACTTTGTTACAGCTCTCTTTTTTTGCACTCAAAAAGTGCGTCTAAGTTATATACTGAAATAAGCTTAAAGTTGTCAAGCGGAAAAAGATAATTATGAGTGTTTTTTACCATCAGGCATTGTTGCATCTTTAAAGCTCTCAGCTGATTTAATCTGCTGTGCTGTTAACCCTTTTGCACCTTTTAAGTTGGTATTATAAAAGTTTGCACCAGTAA
>JAYPWJ010000081.1:691-3368 GCA_038135085.1 bacterium | reverse complement strand
TTCAAAAAACATTCCAAGCCGCTTGAGATCTTTAAACCCTTTTGAAAAATGAAATTCTGCCGATCTGCCACATTTCTCTTTTATCACTTCTGATGATGCATTGTAACCAAGCGCTACCTGACATCCACAATAAAACAAGGCGCCATACTTAAGAATTCCATTATTAACTTGCGCCCGTAATAGTTTAAGTTCAGTATAATCTATACCAGAAAGCATTACCCCAATTGGTGGCAAAAGCACATAGGAGCCCCACTCACTCTGAATTTTAGGCTCTTTAATAATTGCATCAGCCGCAGCTAAATTTAAAAAACTAAAAAATAAAATAAATACTAAATAGTTCATAAAACCCTCCTCTTTTCATTTCACATAAAAAAGGCTACCACAAAGGGTAGCCTTTAATTTTTGTTTCAAACAAGGGTTACATTGAAACAAGTAATAATGAAACAACCGCCATTAACTTAATTAAAATATTAAGCGCTGGACCTGAAGTATCTTTGCATGGATCACCAACGGTGTCACCAACTACTGCTGCTTTATGTGCATCAGAGCCTTTGCCACCAAGTTTTCCTGTTTCAATATGTTTCTTTGCGTTATCCCAAGCACCACCAGCATTTGCCATGAAGAGTGCAAGCATAACACCACAAACGGTTGCACCAACCAACACACCACCAAGTGCTTTAGTACCAAATACATACCATACAAATACTGGCAATGCCACGGTTAAAATTCCTGGAAGTACCATTTCACGCAATGCAGCAAAGGTACTAATTTCAATACAACGCTCATAATCAGGCTCTGCATTACCTTCCATCAACCCTTTGATTGATTTAAACTGACGACGGACTTCTTGTACCATCGCCCACGCAGAATTACCAACAGAACGCATAGTTAATGCTGAAATTAAGAATGGCATTGCACCACCCACAAACACACCAACCATAACCCATGGGTCTAAAATATTAAGTTGTTCAATACCTGCTTTTTCAGCATATGCTGCAAACATTGCAAGCGCAGTCATTAATGCAGAACCAATTGCAAAACCTTTTCCGATTGCTGCAGTTGTGTTTCCAAGCGCATCAAGTTTGTCGGTAATATCACGAACCGATTTTCCAAAACCAGCCATTTCAGCAATACCACCAGCGTTATCTGCAATTGGTCCGTACGCGTCAACGGTCATTGTAATACCAACGGTTGCAAGCATAGAAACTGCTGCAAGTGAGATTCCATAAAGGTCACCGCCACCGTAAGTATATGCAGCAAGCACCGCACCACCAAGCAACACAACTGGAAGTACAACTGATTCCATTCCCAATGAAAGACCAGTAATAATATTTGTTGCTGCACCTGTTTGACAACTTTCTGCAAGCTTTTCAACGGGAGTTGATCCGGTGTAATATTCTGTTACAAGCCCAATTACAACACCTGCAACACACCCAATAACTGCTGCATAGAAAAGATCAACCGGCAGCCCCATGTGACCAATATACCAATAAGTGCTTCCTAAAAAAGCAACAATTGCAACATATGTTGCATTACGCAACATTGCAGCTGGTTCAGATTTTAAAACGAGATTTGAAAGTAATCCAAATACTGAGCTCCCCATACCAAGTGCTGCAAGCACCAATGGAAGCGTTGCATAATTCATATGCCCTTGGTGTAAAGTCAAACCAAGAATCACAGAAGAAACCATTGCACCAACATATGATTCATAAATGTCAGCACCCATACCAGCAGTATCACCAACACAGTCACCAACGTTATCAGCAATCACAGCCGGGTTACGTGGATCATCTTCTGGAATACCTGCTTCAATTTTTCCAACTAAATCAGCACCAACATCGGCAGACTTGGTATAAATACCACCACCGATACGTGCAAAGAATGCAACTAAACTTGCACCCAAGCTAAAACAGGTTAAGTACAATGCTAAATCAACATGCGCTGTGTAACGATACAAAATGAAAGTCAGACCAAGAAGACCAAAGGTTGCAACAGCAAACCCCATTACACCACCACCAAAAAACGCAATTTGAAACGCACCTTGTTCACCTTGCTCTTTTGCAGCCATGGTTGTACGTACGTTTGCACTTGTCGCAGCACGCATACCAATGAAACCTGTAGCCATTGAAAATACCGCCCCTGCAGCAAATAGGAATGCAGGTGTTGGGTTAACAAAATAAGCAATTGCAGCTGCAACTAGAGCTACCACCCCAACAATAATTTTATATTCTTCCCTTAAAAAGGTCATTGCCCCCCGAGAAATTGCATCAGCTATTTTTTTAGCTTTTGCATCTTTAACGGCAATCGATTCAATTCTACTAAATAGCCCCACAATAACTGCTGCCCCAACGGCAACGGCTGAAAAGAGAATGGTGTATAACTGCATATACGCTCCAGGTAACATAAATGGTATATATTAAACTACTGATTATAGGGTACTAAATTAGGCTTTTTTGTAAAGATATGGCATTTATAAGCCTATTTTTTAGGCTCTTAATATATAATTATATTCAAAAAACCTTTCTAATACTTGCTTTTTAAAAAGCTCTTTTTATAGATTTTTTAAATAAATAAAGGAACATTATGATGCATTATCTTTCAATTATGGCTGGTTTTTTATTTTCATCTCAAATTGATTGTGTAACCGATCGAACTAAAGATCAATATACTATTATGC
>JAYPWJ010000081.1:0-681 GCA_038135085.1 bacterium | reverse complement strand
ATTATGCTATCTATCTGTGATGATAACGACTATTTACTACATAAATACCTCTTGAATAGAAATGAGTTAGCAACCCATACACAAGAAGGCAAAGAATTTGTATTTTTCCCCAAACAAATTGTTTCAATAGAAAAAAACGACCCCCGTGGGCAAATTTTTAACCTTCTAATTACAGGTACAGAAGACAAACAAAGAGCGCTTGCGGTTTTAAGGAGCTACACACAAGATCGATTAGAAAAAAGTTATGGAAAGCGATCGCTTTCTTAGCTCAAAGATTGAAGAATTTCCCGCTCACTAAAAGGTATTATTTCATCTTTTAGTTTTTGGTACTCATCGGGCCCTTTGCCCAAGAGTAAAATAGCAGAATTTTGAGAACTTTCTGCGTAAGCAACCTTAATTGCTGTTTCTCGATCAAGTTCAATAATAACTTTATACTGATCTTTTTCTGGAACTCCCGCTGCAATTTCTTGCGCTATAACCTTTGGATCTTCAACCCCCGGATTGTCTGAAGTGATAATAATAATATCAGCATATTGAGCAGCAATTTTACCCATAAGCGGTCGCTTTTTATGGTGCGTGCCACCAGCAGCTCCAAAAAAAACAAATAATTTATAGGTAATTTTTATTTGTGTTTTTAAAAGAGCCACAAAAGAGACGGGAGTATTGGCATAATCAAAAATT
>JAYPWJ010000080.1:0-3508 GCA_038135085.1 bacterium | reverse complement strand
GTTACTATGTGCCCGACAGTCACACAAATACATATTATTTGAACTACTGCTAAAACTAAATCCATGGCTATCATCACCTGTTGCAATATTGGCATCAGCATGGCATTGATGAATTTCGCCACCGTTTGTAGCAGCATCAACATAAAAACCATACACTTTACCATCTTGGCTTGTATTATGACTTGCCTCACAATGGTCTAAATGAAGGTAATTTCCAGAACCATCAAATCGAAAACCGTATGTTGTATTGCCAGTTGTAGAACCTGCTTTATTTGAATGCGCTGTACAATTGTGAAATGAAGCATGAGTACAGGCATTTGCATAAACTCCTGCTGCATTTCCTGCAGAACCATGTTGGTTTAAATCAAAATGACAATTTTCAACTTTGATAAGTTCACAAGAAGCAATTTTGAACCCAACTGCTCCATCAGTTGCACTGGCATGCGTTCCGTCACAGCGGGTTACCGTACTGTTTTTCATAGTAAAGTTATTACAGCTGTTTCCAACGGTAATTCCCACCAACGTACAGTTATCAACAACCATTTCATCAATCATTACCCCTGTAGACCCAGAGTTAATTTTGATACCAGTTCCATCCATTCCACCAAGCATTCCGTTCATAATTTTTACATTGTATAAGTTCGCAGCAACTTCAATTCCAATAGTTCCTGTTGCGGAATTTGTACGTGTACTTGTTAATGAAAATCCACGCATATCAAGCGTTGTATTGCTTGCTGAAATCTTAATACAGGTCACATTATTATTTTGAGGATCAACCGTCATATCATCGGCCAAATAGTACCTGCCACTTGTTGTTAAATCAAGCATGGTGCCAGAAGCGGCTGTTGTATTTAAGAGATATTTTTGTGTAATTAATCGAGAAACTTTTTGAAAATCTTCCCCAGAAGCCCATGTTTCAGGGCGACGAGTAGGCAGTTCATAAGGAAAAATATTTTCATCACCTTCAAAAAAATCATTTTTTAATGCTTGAATTGGTAAAATGGTGCACAACACCCCCACCATGAAGGTAAGTAGTTTCTTCATGAGTCTCTCCTCTTGTTTCTTAAATCTTTCTTACTTTTTAATCTCGCGTATTATCGCGTCCACGTCAATACCAGCCCACGCACGAAGCTCTTCCGGTTTTCCAGATCGAGGAAGCTCGGTAACTGCTAAATTGGTAACCTGAATATCGTCATTAACGACCGCTGCCCCAACGGCTTGGCCAAGGCCGCCTTCAAGGTAATGATCTTCAACGGTAATAATGTGGTTACCTGCTTCTTTGGCTGTTTTAATAATCAGCTCTTTATTAAGCGGTTTAATGCAATACAAATCAATCACGGCAACACTGATGCCTTCTTGTTCTAGTTTATCTGCCGCTTTAAGTGCTTCATGCACCGTAATACCAGCTGCAATAATAAGTGCTTTAGCATTATTTGGTTGACGTAAAACTGCACACCCTCCAATTTCAAACGTATTTTTTTGAGTGTAAATAGTTTCTGTTGGTTCACGGGTTAAGCGAATATAACTAACCCCTTTGTGGTAGTTAGCCATTAACTGTACCAACTTAAAAGTGCTAACCGCATCAGATGGATACAGCACAATTGAATTGGGAACGGCGCGCATCATGGCAATATCTTCAAGCCCCATTTGTGAAGGCCCATCTTGACCAATTGAAACCCCTGCATGTGACCCTGCTAAACGAAGCGAATTATTCCCAATTGCTGCCATTCGTATTTGATCAAATCCGCGGGTTAAAAAGGCTGCAAAGGTTGAAAGAAACGGAATTTTTTTAATTGCAGTAAAGCCGATACCCATTCCAATCATATTTTGTTCGGCAATAAAACATTGGAAAAATTTATAGGGATGTTCTTCTTCAAAATTTTCTGCAAAAGTTGAATTTTTTACTTCAGCATCAAGACAAACCACCCCTTGGCAAACACTCCCTGCAACGGTAATCGCTTGCCCATATGCCTGGCGCGTTGCTATTTTTTCAGGAAAATCAGGAATAGGAAGTTCAAAATCTGAACAGGTAATTTGTTCATCACTAAATTCTGGTAAATTTGGTTCAAATGGCGGACCACTATAAGCCGCTGCTTTTGAAAATGTATTTTTTAGTTCTTCTAAAACATTGGGTAATTGCTCTTTATTAAAGGCTTTCCCATGATATTCAGGCTGATCTTGTACCTCTTTAAGACCATACCCTTTGAATGTTTTTGCAATAATAACCGTTGGTTTTTCAGTACTTTGTTTTGCCTGATCAACCGCTTTTATAATCTTTGAAATATTGTGCCCATCAACTTCAAGCGTATCCCAACCAAATGCTTTAAATTTTTCAGAAAAGTTGGTAAGAATGTGCCCATCAACTGTTTCAGTTGTTTGCCCCAAACGATTGGCGTCAATCACCGCAATCAATTTATTTGCTTTATAATAGGCAGCCAATTGAGCGGCTTCCCACACAGAACCTTCAGTACATTCACTATCACCCAACAAAACATAGGTATTCACTGTTTGCTCATTTAAGCGGTTAGCAAGAGCTATTCCCAAACCAATTGAAAGACCACATCCAAGCGAACCGGTTGCTGCTTCTGAATATAAAAAGCGAAATGTTGGATGCCCTTCAAGCACCGAATCAAACTGACGTAAAGTTAAAAGTTGTTCATCCGAAACAACACCCATCTGCTTAAATGCTGCATACAAAAGTGGCGCTGCATGCCCCTTTGAAAGAATAAAATGATCATTATTCATTTGTTTTGGGTTTCTAGGGTTATACTGCATCGCATAAAAAAAGATAGTGGCCATTAAATCTGCTGCAGAGAGACATGACGTTGGGTGCCCAGAGCCAGCCTGGGTTGTTGCACGTACTGAATCAACACGTAGCTGATACGCCAAATGGTTCAGTAATTCAAGCGTTGCCCGTTCCATCAGTCTTGTGCCGGTTTATCAGATTCTACAAAAAAATCTGCACCCAGCTGTCTGGCAAGAGTACTGCAACAAGAAACAATACACGAATCATTCCCCGGGGAATCACCCGCGCAACAGAACTGCGCCCCACGGCAATCACACACTACGCAATTACCACTGTCTTTAAACTGCCCGGCAGGGAACTCATTTGTAGCTTTTGCTGGTTGTTGATACACGTAAGCTGGTGGTGCTGAAGGATCACCGTTTTCCCTACGCCCTTCATAAAGCTGTGACTCACTTGCAACAACACAACCACTTACAAAAAAAATTCCAATAACCGTTAATTTCATAAACGCTCCTTCACAACTATCGATGGTTTTGGGTCAAGTCTAGTAAAGGCCACCTTTAAGCACAAGATTTAGGGCGTATTTGCTTTTACTTTTCACTTGAAAGCACGTATGATAGGGCATTATGAAACGTTTCATCACACAATTTATAAATTACACAGCACGCTTTATCCAAGTACAACTTTTTTTGTCAATTGTCTCATTACCCATTTTAGTATCCTGGGGCTTACCACTTTCAACCATGACCACAGTTGGAAATT
>JAYPWJ010000079.1:0-3520 GCA_038135085.1 bacterium | reverse complement strand
TGTCACTGGCCTCACCACCAGAAAATGCACAAAGCCGCGTCTACAGAGTAACTAAAGACGCAATTGATGATAATTTTGGTGCTTATATCGATAAGATCTTAGAAGAGCTTGAAGAACTGGAGGCTGATATCGCCATTGCCCGTGCTTCAGCACCTCGTTATGAATATAACCCACTCTATAATCCATGGTGGGATTACCATTATCATGGTTATTATTACCCTTATTATCGCCGCTATCAGCCTGGTTTTGGTTTTTATATTGGACTTGATTAAGCTCAAGACGCTTCAAATAGAATTATTTAAACCATAAAATAACCCAATAACCCCTCCCAAAGACGTCATACCGATTGACAAACAACCAATAGCTCCTTATAATCGACACTATGATATATGTTAAAAATTCTATAAGGAGGTTTATTTTATGAAAAAAATAATTATTTTAAACTTGGCTTTTTTAGTAAGTACACAAGCACAAGCAGGGCTACTAACTGGTTTAAGACAACTTGGTAAAGTTGTAGCAGGAAAAAGCCAAATAGCCGCTCTTGCAGTTTCAGCACGTTTACCTGAAAGAAGAGAAAAACCTGCTCTTGATCTTTCAAATCTTGATCAAGAACAAGTTGAGTCTTACAAAAAACTTGTAAAAACAGGTGCCGCTAACCTTGAAAAATTAGAAATTGCTTATCCTGAAAGAGCAGAAAAATTTGCAACATTAAAAAGCGAGCTATTTTCAGCAAATATTACCAAAAGCGCAGAAGCTTCTGTTAAAATTTCTGTGTATATGGGTTGTGGTTTAAAAGCTGGTAAAGTTTCTTAAGCTTAACTGCTTTTAAAAATTTTAAGGTGGGATTAAACTCCCGCCTTATTTTTTTGCCCTTTTTCTTTTTAAGCTCAAAAAAGGGGGCTTTTGCTGACTTGGATAAAATCCTTTATAATAAGAGCATAATGGTAAATTACAAATGGGGGTCACAATGACTAAGAAATTATTTTTAGCACTTACACTTTTAGTAAGCACACAAGCAAACGCAATGTTTTCACGCGTTGCTGTAGCAGTACAAAGAGCTGTTCCTGTAGCTGAAAGAGTTGTTACTCAACCAGCAGCTATTGCTCACTGCCATAAAAAAGCAGAACTTTCTGAAGAAGAAATGGAAAAGCGATTCAAAATTGCAAGAGACTGGCAACGAGCGGAAAGAGACTACAAAGAAAAAAATAAACATGAAATAAAAATGCGAGAAACTGCCGCATACTTCCGTACAAGAAAAGCTATTAGTGCCTCAAGAAAAAGTCTCGATGAAAGAATTGAAAAAGCAAAAGCAGAAGCGGAGCAATCATTCAAACCACGCGAAGATAAAGAAGCTGTCGCTTTTGGTATTGGTTGCACATTTTTTGCAGTTTGCCCAATCATCACGGCAATAGTTGGATACTGGTCACTATAAGTGAAAAAAGAAAATTAAAAAGCGGGATTTGATTCCCGCTTTTTTTATTTGTTACCGCAGCACTTTTTGAACTTTTTACCCGATCCACAAGGGCAGTCATCATTTCTGCCAACCTTTGGAGCTTCCCGTTTGACCTGTTGCTGTGGGCCAGCTGAATCACCGGTTCCACGCATGTCAATCTCTTCAAGTTCATGCTCACGCTTACGTTCAATTTCTTTTGCGTCAAAGCTTTCAAGATTAAGATGGAAGAGATGATGCACAATTTCCCAACGGATTTGGTTCATCATATCTTCAAACATCACAAATGCTTCTTTTTTGTATTCAATCAATGGGTTCTTTTGACCCCAGCTACGCAAACTGATCCCTTCTTTAAGAGAATCAAGATTAAGCATGTGCTGCTTCCAAGCCTGGTCAATAGTTTCAAGCATTAACCATTTTTCTGCTTGCGCCATACGCTCAGGATCTTTTGCTTTGCGGAACAATGAATATTGCTCGAGCACAAAGTTAATCACATCTTTTTGAAATATTTCACTATTATTATGATCAAACGGTTGTTTTTCAAACAATTCTTTATCTAAAAATGTTAACCGTGATAAGAAAGTAAGCACTTCATCATACTGCTGTGGCGTTAATTTGCGATCTGGAACAAGACGTCTAAAAATATCTTGAATACCATCAACAATCATATCACGCGCAAGGCCATAAATTTGATCTGAGCCTTCAAGCACGTTTCTACGATACTGATAAATCACCTTACGGTGCTGGTTCATTACATCATCATACTCAAGCAAATGCTTACGAATTTCAAAGTTATGTTTTTCAACTTTTTCTTGAGAACTTTCAATGGTTGATGAAACAAAAGCAGATTCAATTGTTTCGTCTTCAGTCATTCCCCACGCATGCATTCTATCGCGCAGTTGGTCACCAGCAAAAATACGAATCAATTCATCTTCAAGCGAAATGTAAAAACGGGATTCCCCTTTGTCACCCTGACGCCCGGAACGACCACGCAACTGATTATCAATACGACGACTTTCATGACGCTCGGTCCCAAGAATATATAAACCACCAACATCTAAAGAATCTTTTGAAAGTTTAATAACCGTACCACGACCAGCCATATTTGTTGCAATAGTAATACGGCCTGGTTGACCAGCGTATTCAACAATATCAGCTTCACGTTCATGCTGCTTTGCATTCAATACTTCGTGCGGAATACCTTCAGCTTGCAACACTTTGCTTAAACGTTCTGAAGTTTCAATTGCAATAGTACCAATTAACACCGGCTGCTTTTTTGCGTAACGTTCTTTAATATCTTCAACAATCGCTCTGAATTTTGCGTTTTCTGTCAAGAAAATTAAATCTGATTTATCTTGTCGAACCATTGGTTCATTAGTTGGAATCGCCACAACATCAAGTTTATAAATATTATGAAACTCTTCTGATTCTGTTTGCGCAGTACCAGTCATACCAGCAAGCTTATTAAACAAACGGAAAAAGTTTTGCAACGTAATAGAGGCAAGTGTTTGACTTTCACGCTCAACCTGCACACCTTCTTTTGCTTCAAGTGATTGATGCAATCCGTCACTGTATCGACGTCCTGGCAGAATACGACCAGTAAATTCATCCACAATTAAAACTTGGTTATCACGCACCACATATTCAACATCACGACGGAATAACGCATGTGCTTTTAATGCTTGGGTAACATGGTGCAAAATGTTTAAATTATCAATTGCATACATATTTTTAATACCAAAAAAGGCTTCAACTTTATCGTTTCCTTCTTCAGTCAAAAGCACCGAACGTTGCTTTTCGTCAACTTCATAATCTTCATCTTTTTTAAGATTTTTAACAGCATCACGTGCTTTAAGATAAAGTTTGCTGCCTTGATCAGATGTTCCAGAAATAATTAAGGGAGTTCTTGCTTCATCAATCAAAATAGAATCAACTTCATCAACAATAGCAAAGTTCAAATCCTGCTGTACATAATCATCAAGATTATGCTTCATATTGTCACGCAGATAATCAAAGCCAAGTTCATTATTAGTTGCATAGACAATATCAGAACTATACACTTCTTTACGC
>JAYPWJ010000078.1:1734-3554 GCA_038135085.1 bacterium | reverse complement strand
TCCCCAATATTGGCAGGAAAAGATTGTCCCGATGGGCCCTTGCGCCCTTTCTCTCGCGTAAATTCCCAATAATATTGAAAGACCTGCAAAAGCAAATTTTTATAGGAAGTTGCTTGAGGATTTAAAGCAGATGAAAATGGATTAGTAGTACCAACAAATGCTTGGCATAACATATCAAAATAATCTGATTGGCGTACGGCACTTCCATCAATTTCTCCAGATTTTGGCTTTTTTTGAACAACAATTGGGGTAATCGTATTGTAATGAACTTTGAGCCCTGCAGCTTTTGACCCAGCAGGACCTTGGTCATTAAGTGAAAATGGATTAAAAGAAGACTTAGGCTTTTTCTTTGAAGAAGATTTACTACTCTTGGGCTGACTTGGCGGAGATCCAAATGGATCATCATTTTCACCATTATTAGCAAACGGATTATAAGATGAATTTTGAGTACTAGTTGATGGTTGAGACTGCGAACCAAATGGATCATCAGAGGACTGCGTTTGACTCATTTCATCACTTGGGTCAAGTGATGGACCTTGAATTGAATTCAAACTTTTAACAGATGTAGGTACATTTTTTTTTGGGTAAGTAACAGAAGAACGCTTTTTAACTGGAACCGATTGGTGATGATCTTTCACACGATGTTCTTTTACCGCTTGCAAAGATTGAGAACTAAATGGATCATCAGAAGTTGCATCGGAAGCAAATGGATTAAAACTTTCATTGTCTTGATCCGTTGATGTATTATCTTCAAACAAATCTTGGTTTGGACCAGAATTATCTCCCATTAGCGATGAATTAGAATTAAATGGATTTTGGCTTGGACCAGATAACGAACCGCCCATACCAGCTCTTACTGGACCAGAAACAACTCCAACCACCATTATGAAAATTGTTAAAAATTTTTCTATCAATCTCTTCATAAAACTCTCCGTATTTAGGCTTTACTCATCGGGAGTTTACGAAATTGAGAAACCAAACGGAAGGTTTTTAACGGTTATGAAGAGTTTCCAGCTCAGCAAGGGTGGTTGCCTGATGAGAATCTTTATCATCCCGATAGTTCAGAAATCGGGGGAAACGTAACGCAAAACCAAGCTTTTCTTCTGTTTTTCCAGCCGTATGAATTGGCGAAAGAGTAACCTCATCAGCTAAAATTTCACAAACTTGAGAGGGATCAACCCACACTGCTGGTGCTAAGCCTTTATCACAACGAACATTTTTTGGTTGTGCCTTAACTGCATGCTTGTCACATCGTTGTTTAAGTTCAACCCATTGTTCATCACTTAAACCCGTTCCAATTTTTGCAACCGTTTCATAAAGCTCATCGCGTGGATTATAAATTCCTACTAAAAAAGCTCCAATACCAAATTGAGCCCGTTTACCCTTGCCTGGATAATAACCTAGAATAACAACATCCAATGAATCTTGTAACTTTTCTGATGCCTGGTATTTTAACTTTATCCAATTAGCACTTCGCTTACCAGGTTGATAAATTGCATCAGGTTTTTTAATTACGAGCCCTTCAAGCCCTGCAGCGATCTCTTGAATAAAATAATCTTCAAGTTCTTTTGCCGTTGTTATCTCTTTTTCTTGAATTGCTTGAAGCGTAGCATCATTCAAATCTTTAACCAATTCTTTTAGAACACGTCTTCGTTCTGTGTGACTTTCATTTAAAAGGTTTCTTCCATCCAATTCTAAAACATCAAAAAGATGAAGCTGAAGCGGCAACTCAGAAACCATTTGATCAATTCCATGCTTACGTTTACGCTTTACCGTTTCTTGAAATGGCGCAAATAATTTTGTATTGGCGTCATAAACCA
>JAYPWJ010000078.1:0-1724 GCA_038135085.1 bacterium | reverse complement strand
GAGTTTTAACAGGAAGTTTTTTACAAGCCTCAACAAACTCAGGAAACATTCCAGACATATCAGTTAAATTGCGTGAAAAAAATTTGACCACCGGCTCTTGCCCCATTTTATCAACATGAACCTGCAAACGAAATCCATCAAGTTTTGGTTGCGCAACGCAAGGACCCAATTTATCCATAATTGCTTGCACATCAGGAAGTCTATCTGCAGCTGCTGGCCTAACTGGAACACCTACTGTCATTTTCATTTTTTCAATTGCTTCAATACCATCACGCTTTAAGGTCTGTGCAATCAACCCAATATCAGCACACACATTATATGCATTTCCAATTAAATCTCTTAATGATTTATCACCTGCTTCCATCCAAGAAAGTGCATCAACAAGAGTCATATCAGAAAACCCTAAACGTAAGGTCCCTAAAATAATACGGACCACATATTTGGCACATGCAGGGTCCAATTGGTTTAAAAGCTCTTGAATTTTTTGCGCCTTTTTTTCTTGAGAACCAGTACCATGAATTTTTTCAATTTCTCCCAAATTCTGATAAATCTCTTCAACAGAAAGCACCGTCTCTTTCTGTGGTAAATGCTGCTCAACAACTGAACCCAAATCACCCAATTGGGTAAGTTCTTTTTGAATTGCTTGCTCATCTTTTTTAACAAGGTCAGCAATAATTTTAAGCATATTTTTTTGAGCGATATTAAAATGAGTCCCAATATGAGGTGGATTTAAAACACCCATTGAAAGATAGCACAAATAGGCAGCTTCCTGAGAATTTGCCTGCTTTAAAAGTTCTGCTAGCTGTTCTGTCATCGTAATTCGAGAAAAAGTTTGACCTATTAATTCAAATGTATGGGCAACAGTTTTAAAATTCATAGGTTCTCCTTAGTCTTTCACGCCAGATAAAGACCATTGTTTTACAAAATTTTTGCAATAGAAAGCTCCAGAAAGAACGGTAAAAATAACCATTCCACATAATAATGATTTTTCTATTTGCATTGCTGCTAACTCACTAACGCTCCATGGAGTTCCGACCACAAACAAAATATACAAATACTGAAACGCTGCTTTAAACTTACCAAAAAAATTCACTTCTAATACAAAGTTTTGCTGTTCTGCTATTCCACGCAAACCAGTAATAATCAACTCACGAAGAATTACAATCAGCCCCCAATAAAAATAAAGTTTTCCAAGAGCAATGAGTGGAATAAGCGCCCCCATTACAAAACATTTATCCGCAAGTGGATCCAATAGTTTTCCCAACAATGTATCTTGGCCATAACGCCGTGCTAAATATCCATCAAGAAAATCTGTTAAAGCCAAAGCAAACACAAATGTTACTAAAAAGGTCCCAGTAGCCCAATCGGCAAGCGGAACTAAAAAGAAAACTAAAAAAGGGAGTATCAAAACAGAAATAATTAGACGAAAACAGGTCAAAAAGGTTGGTAAAGTCATAGTAACAATCGATTCAAAAAATAATGGCGACGCAGGGACTCGAACCCCGGACCTTCGGATTATGATTCCGCTGCTCTAACCACCTGAGCTACGTCGCCAACAATTTTTTATTATATGCTGATTCTTTCCAAGTTGAACCCGTCAAGAATCACTGCAAAAAGTGATCTCAAGAAGAAAAGCCCAGTTAACAGTGTCGCCACAATACCAAGCATCATCGTGATCGCAAACCCTTGAATTGGTCCTGTTCCAAATTTATAGAGTACAAGCC
>JAYPWJ010000077.1:0-3652 GCA_038135085.1 bacterium | reverse complement strand
GCCGAATGGTAAAATGTCTGTAAACAATATTACCTGCTACCGAGATTGTATGCGCTATGCAAAAAACAATCAGGCAGCTTTGGCAAGAATGGAAAAAAAGTTAGCAACAGAATATCGCCAAGCAATACAAGCACTTGAAAAACAGGCACAGCAAGTACTTAAAGGTGGTGTAGACAACCCAGTGTATAAAGCATGTAGCAAGAACTGTGGACGAAAACCATCTGGTTTTTGCTTACATAACTGTATCTTGGAAGCTCAAGCAGCTACAGTTCATAAAAAATAATCATGTTTTGATTTTAAAGAAAAGGCGTCACAAGTTGGCGCTTTTTTTATTTATTATTCTTACATTTTTGCTGTTGGTAAAAAGAACCGAATGCGTCATATTCTAGAGTAGTCTTTTTTTTCGGAATAACCTTTCCACAGTTCAAACAGCGCCAACCATCAAAATTCAAAAAATGGTCAAAAAAAGATTGGAGCACCATCAACCCATCACATTTTTTGCACTTCATCCGCGTTATTCCTTCTTACTACAAGGCCCATTTAAGATAACAAGTTTACCACAAAAATTTCATCAGCCAACCTTATTCTTCTTGTTGTTTCGTTTGTACTTGTAGGTACATTAAATAGGTTTCTAAAATAAGTGCTGCGGCTATCGAATGTATTTTCTGCTTGTCTTCTTTTTTATTTTTTATTCCTTGTGCTTGCTTGCTTGTCATCCGTTCATCCCATAATACCCACTCAAATTGGGGGAACTGTTTTTCAAGCGTTTCTTTTTGTTGAACAATTTTACGTGTTTGTTCGCTTTCTGTTCCCTTAAGGGTTTTTGGATAACCTACAACAACGGTTGAAATTTTATGTTCTTCAAAAACGGCGGGCAAAAAAGAAGTGAGTTCATTTGTTTTGACTGTTTGGTATGGGCGAGCAAACATTTTAAGCCCGTCAGAAAGTGCGGTTCCTGTCCATACATCGCCTAAATCAAGTGCTAAAACTTTCATTAACAAGACATCCTTACTAAAAATTTGTATACTCTCTGGGTGTTAGTATACTCCTTAATCCTTTATGAAGGGAAGAATATGTTTCATGATTCGCTTTTACAGGTTAGAGATTTTATTTGGGGCTTGCCTTTATTAACCCTCATTGTAGGAACAGGAGTTATAGCAACGGTTGGATTGAGGTTTATTCAATTTAGAAAATTTTTTAGCAGTTGGAAGTTAATTTTTGTAAAGCCTGAAGGCGCTGTTGGTGAGTTAAATCCGCTTCAAGCATTTTTAAAGGCGTTGAGTGCTAGTTTAGGTAATGGGAGTATTGCAGGTATTGCTACAGCAATTCATACAGGTGGACCTGGTGCTGCTTTCTGGATTTTCTTTATCGGGTTTTTAGCCATGATTTTGCGTTTTTGTGAAGTGTATTTGGCAACTTCTTTTTCATCAATTTCAAAAACAGGACGTATTTTAGGCGGACCTTTTTTATATCTCAGTAAGGTTCCTGGTGGATCTTTCTTGCCCTATTTTTATGCCCTTTGTTGTTTGGGTTATGCATTTTCAAGTGGTATGTCAATGCAGTGTAATTCAATAAGTATGGCTTTTACAAAAATGGTTCCAGTAGTTCCTGGTTGGGCTGTTGGGATTGTTTTAACAGCTTTTGTATTGTATGTCATGGTTGGAGGTGCAAGTAGAATTGTAAAAGCATCAGAAATTATTGTACCAATTAAAGTTGGATTATTTTTCTTTTCTTGTTCTGGTGTCCTTATTTATTATTGGGCAGAGTTGCTCCCAGCTTTTATGTTAATGATAAAAGGGGCATTTAATCCGCAAGCAGTTGCTGGTGGAGTTGTTGGAATTTCAGTACAAGAAATTTTTAGAGCCAGTTTAGCAAGAACCATTAATGCAACCGAGGCTGGTCTTGGAACAGCTGGTGTTATTTATGGGTCAACAGGTGATAGCCAACCCCTTAACAATGGTCTTTCTGCAATGCTTGGGAGCTTTATTAGTGCAAACCTTGTTTGTACAATGATTGCTGTCAGCATCATTGCCAGTGGTGCATGGCAAAGTGGCGCTAATGGAAGCGCTTTAACTTCTGTAGCATTTCAAACAGTGTTTGGGACTTTGGGGGGATGGATTGTAATGCTTCTTACTGTGTTATTTGGTGTTGGGGTATTTGTTGCTTACGGGTTTGTTGGCAGACAATGTTGGCTCTTTTTAACTAACGATCGTTTTGAAAATGTTTTTACATTCATTTATTGTGCATGTGCTTTCTGGGGTTCAGTGGCTGATGTATCAGTTGTTTGGGCAGCAGTTGATGTTATCAATGCTGGTTGTTTAGCTGCAAATCTCTTTGCAATTTTATGGTTACTTCCATATATGCGCTCACATATTTTGCCTATTTTAAATGCTGAATAGTTATGTTTCCAGAAACATTTCCGGTTACGTGTCACACTGATTTTGTAGAATTTGGTAGCACTTATGTTGTTATTCAAGGGCAAAACCAAAATGGGCTTGTGTATATTGAAAAGGCACTCAGCAAGGGTGCAAAAACTATTGTTGTTGAAACAGGAGTTACGCTTACCAAAGAACTTAAAGAAGCAATAAAAGTAGCAGGTGCAACATTAAAGCGTGTCGCAAATGCACGCAAAGCGCTTGCTGTTCTTAGCGCTCAATCAGCTGATTATCCAGCAAATAAACTTAAGGTTTTGGCAATCACTGGCACCAAGGGTAAAACAACAATAGCACATGTTTTATATCATTTATTAGTAACGGCAGGTTTTAAGACCGCATTAATTGGTACTATTGAAAATAAAATTTCAACGCTTAAAGAATCATTTAAAACACCTTGGACTACTCCCCAGGCAGATTATTTACATCAATTTTTTAAACTATGTGTTAAACAAGGAACCCAATATGTGGTGATGGAAGCTGCCGCACAGGGGGAAACCTTCCATAAGTTAGATACGCTAGAATTTGATGGGGCAATTTTTACTAATCTTGAACAGGAGCATGGTGAACTTTATCAAACCATGGAAGATTATTTTCAAGTAAAGGCAGCTATTATGCAACGAGTTAAAAAAGGAGGGTTGCAGCTTGTTAATAATGATGATCAGTATGGTAAACGTTTGGTGCAAGAACATAATTATGCATCATTTGGAAAGTCAAAAAGTACCTACCAAATTATGATTCCAGAGGTTTCTTTAAAGCCGACTTTTTTGTTAAATAACCATCCCTTTTATTACGACAAACAGTTCCCTGGTGAATATAATATTTATAATATTGCAGCAGCAGTTGCGCTTTGTTTGCATGCTGGAATAAGTATACAGGCAATTGAGCGAGGGTTGTATGAAATTCCAACTCTGCCAGGACGTTATGAGCCTTATCAACTGCCTAATGGGGCCTGGGCCATTATTGATTATGCCCATACTCCCGGCTCTTTTGAGGCGCTTTTTAAAACAGAAAGAAAAATTACCGATAAATGATTATTGTATTTGTAGTGGAGCTTTAAATTTACTCAATGAAAAAGAGATATTTACATTCATAAAAAACATGTTAGACTCATCAAAAAAAGGCATTATTTTCAATCACATAACAAATAATTTTAATAAAGTCTCTAAAGAAACTATAATTGATTTCAAACAGAGCAATAAAC
Organism: bacterium; assembly: GCA_038135085.1. Taxonomy (GTDB): domain Bacteria; phylum Babelota; class Babeliae; order Babelales; family CAIQNR01; genus CAMCVM01. Next base: position 16 of record JAYPWJ010000077.1, on the reverse strand, counting down.
CAAAAAAAGATGAATG
>JAYPWJ010000076.1:0-3901 GCA_038135085.1 bacterium | reverse complement strand
AGATTAATAAACTGTTTAAACGTGCATTTACCAAAAAAAATCTAAACCAAGAGCTTTAAAAAATTCTAAAAAAATATGAAACGGAAGCATTAAAAATTAAAAAAGAACTTGAAACAAAAGAAAAACAGGCAACAGACTCACTTAAAAAGCTTCCACTTCCTAATGCGGGTAAACCAATGCCAATTCCTCGCGCCTACCCCGGGGCATTTGGTGGGCAACCTCATACAGCACGTCCTACCCCCGGTAATTCAGCAGCACCTTTACCTGGGCATAGTGCTGTAGGTATGAAACACAATAAGTCAGCCCCAACAACACCTCCGGCTAATAGCCAAACGAAAAAAGAACAACCAAAAACTAAACAAAAACCAAAAGCAACACTTGCAGATATCGAAAAAGGAATTGGAGACCAATTAAGTAAAATTGAATCTTCCTTAGCTTCAAACTATACAGATATTAAAAATTACTTAACTGGTTACACCCCACAAAAACGCCAATCAGATGCGGTAAATAACACTTTAACAGAAACAAATTTTTCACTGAAAAAATTAAAAACCACAGTTAATGAATGGTATAAACATATAGATAAAAATTCCGAAAATAGCCAAGAATTCATTAATAAAACAAAAAAAATGAAAGATCTTTACACTTCACAAAAACATGAAAACTTAAAAAATCTTCATGCAAAAACAAAAACACTTGTAAATGGAAGAGTAACGCTTGATGGATCAGTTAAACGGTTCCACGAATTAATGAGTGATGTTGAAAAGAAACTGACCGGAGTCATTTAAAGAGAATAAAAAAGGGCCCGCTTGGGCCCTTTAATCTTTGAGATTACCTTAATAGAATGGGTAATAAAATCTGCAGAAAAGACCTTCTAATCCTTCTTTCTCCTTTTTTAGAAAGATTTGTTTATCAACAAAGAGAAAACTAGTCTAAGAAAGTTTTTTGAGTCAATAAATTAAGAACTATTTCTTGGTAATAGCCATTTGGCAACGGCTACACAAACCATGTTCGTGATCGGTAATTTCCCATTGCCAGCAGCGTGGACATTTATTACCATCAGCATGACCCGCTTTTACCAAGAGCCCTGCGTCAGGGCCAAAGCATTCTTCAAACGCTTCGTACTCTTCGTCAAGCTCCTGCTCATCTTCAAACTCGTCAATGGTACAGGCAGAAATAATAAAGTACTCTTTTAAAAATTTTTCTTTACTATGTCCGGCTGCCTCAATCTGATTAAGGAGCTCTGCCAATGACTGGGTATTTTCATGCTGAGTGTTCATCGCAAGCGTCACTTTCGCTTCAAGTGAATGTTTAATTGTTCCTTCCTGGCGAAGTTTTTCCAGTGCTTTTAATACACCTTCACGAACTTTTCGCGCTGCTTCAAACTGACGCTCTTTTTTTTCTTTGTCGCTGCCTTCAAACACAGCGGGAACCTGCGCAAACTGCTGCAGATGAATCGACTCTTTTTTGTCTTTCTGATAACAATCTGAAAGCTGCTCTGCGGTGAATGACAAGATCGGTGCCATCAGGCGGGTCAAGGCATCTAAAATGTACCAACAGACCGTCTGGGCTGATCGACGAGCCTTGCCATCACTTATATCTGTATACAACCGGTCTTTGATGATGTCAAGATAAAATGAACTGAGCTGAGCCGCGCAATAATCAGCAAATTGGTGCTGTACCGAGCTTAAATCGTTCTCTTGATAAGCTTTTATCACACTTTGATTAAACTCAGAAATTTCCTGCAAGGCGTATTGGTCAACCGGCAAAAGCTCATTAACCGGAACCGCATCTTTATCAATATCAAAATCATAGAGGTTTGAAACCAAGAACCGGCAAGTATTACGCATTTTACGGAACACTTCTTGCACATTTTTAACCAAAATATCAGACACAATCGCATCACTTGAAAAGTCTATACTTGCAGCCCACAAGCGCAATCCATCGGTCCCCATTTTATCAATCATCTCTTGCGGTGCAATTACATTGCCCAACGATTTGGACATTTTGGTACCTTTGGCATCAACCGTATAACCATGTGTTGCAATTGCTTTAAAGCATGGGGCATCTTCAAGCACTAAACTTGTCAATAATGAACTTTGAAACCAAGCACGATGCTGATCACTTCCTTCGCAATACAAATCTGCAGGGAAAGATAATTCTGGGTTATTACGCAATACTGAATAATGGCTCACGCCTGACTCAAACCAGACATCAAGAATATCTTTTTCTTTTTCAAAATCGGTGCCATTACAGTTCTTACATTTGGCATCAGCTGGCAAGACCGTTTTTAAATCAACGGTATCCCAAAACTCAATGCCCTCTTTTTCAATCCCTTGCGCAACATTTTCAAATAATTTTTCATCAGTATATGCTGCGTTACAGCCGTTACATAATGCTGCAATAATTGGTACACCCCAGACACGTTGACGGGAAAGGCACCATTCCAATCTTCCTGAAACAGAAGCTTTCAAACGGTTTCGAGTTGCCACAGGCACAAAGTTTATTTTTTCAATTGCATCAAGTGCTTTTTGGCGCAAGTTATTATGCGCAAGATTACAAAACCACTGTTTGGTTGCTCTGAAAATTAAACCTTTTCTACAGCGCCAACAATGTGGGTAGCTATGCTTGATTGATTCTTTTTTAACTAATCGGCCTTTTTCAAGCAATGTTTTAATAACCGGACCATGCGCTTCTGTCACGCTCATACCGACAAATGATTCTGGTAAAATACCTTTCTCATATTTACCATCTGATGAAAGCGGAGAAAAAATTTCTATGCCGTTTTTAACTGCAACATCATAATCATCTTGACCACATCCAGGCGCACCATGCACACAGGCGGTTCCTTCTTCTGTGCCAACAAAATCACCGGCAACTATTTGTGAAACTTGTCCATCAATAAATGGATGCAACGCATTGCCACCAATTAAATCTTCAGCAGTACATTTGGCAATCACTTTTTTAGGCACTTCTAATTTTGCACAGATTTTATCAGAAAGCGCTGCACCAACCACCAACAGTTGATCATTTATTTCTAAAACTTCATAGGCTGCTTTAGGCTTTAAAATTACCATTTTATTTAATGGCAATGTCCACGGAGTTGTTGTCCAGATAAGCATATTAATATCTTTATCAATACCCTTAAATGCTTTTTGCTGCGTAGCTTTTTCTAATGGAAATGCAACATAGATTGATGGGTCTTTGCGATCAGCGTATTCAATTTCAGCGTTGGCCAAAACTGTTTCACATGACGCACACCAGGGTACTGTTTTGTTGCTCCGCTCAATATACCCTTTTTTGGTAAACTCACCAAACGCACGCACAATATCAGATTCATACTTTTTTGACATGGTCATATATGGATGATCCCAATTCATCACCACACCCAGTCGTTTTAAAAAATTGAGGTTTTTCTGAAACCAAACGCATGCAAAATCACGAAAGTGTTGTTTGTAATCTTCTGGTTTTAATCCAGGAAACTCAGTTGTTACCTTCAGCTCAATTGGTAAACCATGACAATCCCAGCCTGGGGTAACAGGCACATGGAACCCCATCATACGATGCGATTTAGTAAAAATATCTTTTAACGTTTTATTATACGCGGTACCCAAATGAATATTACCATTTGCATACGGAGGGCCATCATGCAAAATATATTTTGTTTTGCCTTCGTTTTGAGTAAACGCTTTTTCATAAAGCTTTTCTTGCACCCAGCGCTCAATCATCTTTGGATCATCAATAGCAGCATTGGCCCGAATTGGAAAATCGGTTTGTGGAAGATTAAGAGTTTCTTTAAAACTCACCTTCTGGCCATTTTTAAGCTCGTTATTGTCTGCCATGATATGATCCTTGTTTTGATTTTTTAATATTGGAATTCACTACTACAGCTGTTTTGAGT
>JAYPWJ010000075.1:3331-4083 GCA_038135085.1 bacterium | reverse complement strand
CAGCGATTGATACAAAACCAATAGAACAAGCAATGATGCTTGCTGTTGCTACCCGTAGCGTTGAACAATTTCTGGTAAAGGCTGATGAACTGCGTACTTTAGGTAAAACTCCCGCTGATTACCGAACTTCTGCAGGAAGAAACCTTATACATGTTTTAATGACAACTACACCAAAGGCAGATGACCCCAAAGCAAAAGAACTCCTTACACTCCTCTTATATGAAGGTATTTCACCACTCGAAAAAGAAAGCAGCGGAAGAGAATCTCCTCTTGATGTTGCTTTTAAGCGGTTTAAAGACGAAAGCCACATTTACATAGGGGAAATGATGAAATTTTTACCCAAAAAAGTTAATGACGATTTTTACAGAAGCTCCCCACCCCCACTGCGTCAAGTTTTAGAAAAAACAGACCTTCATAAACCAGAAAGATTTATTCCAAAAGCTATAAGAGCAGGAAGAGCAACGCCAAGTCCATTAGGAACTGGGTTTACTCTTGCAAGCAGTGTTCCAGACACGCTCGCCTTTGATTTCAACCAGGATGCTTCCCTATTGCTCGAGTTGCTTAAGAACCACAGAACAGGAAGAGTGCTTGAGCTACTCAGAAGGACACACCAAATAAATCCCACATATTTAGGAGCATTGCTCACCATCCCAGCCGTTCAAAATGACATAACCTTCACCCTTTTTTGTAAACTAGTTTATCACAATCAAAAAGAAATTATTAACTGGATTCTGAATGAAGCAGGTTTAAAC
>JAYPWJ010000075.1:0-3321 GCA_038135085.1 bacterium | reverse complement strand
CTTAATTCTTCTGCAATTTTGGAGGCTTATCTCAAAAAAAAGACGATTATTTCAAGACATGTTATCGCCTCGGATTGAACACAAAGGCCACTCCTTTTGCTCCCACTTACAGCCGGCAAAACTGAGGTTGCAAAAATGCTTTTAAAAGACCTGAACCTTTCTTATTTACAAATATTAAGACTTTTAGAAGCTCCCACTATTTATCAAAATGGGGTTCAAGCCAGCTTACTGTATATGCTTCTTGCTCAAAAAAGGTACGATTCTGCTAGCTGGCTTTTACATGATACTGGGTTGGCTGAACCAGACGTAAAAAAGCTTTACTCTCAAAAAATTTTACTCAATGATGGATCACAGCAAACCCTTCTTGCGCACCTTCTTAATAGTAATGAATTTGAAGCTGCTGGTTGGCTTTTAAAAGAAGCAGCACTGAGTGAAGATATTATTAAATTTCTTCTTCATCAAAGAGTAATTGACCCTGATGGAAACAAAGAATCACTGCTTTTTGATCTTTTAATAAATGAAAACACTTATGGAGTTAAATGGTTATTTACGCAGGCAGGGTTGAGCGCTGAAAGCATTAATGAGCTGTTAGAAGATTCAGCATCAGATGATGGTGGAACACTTCGATCCCATTTAGAATACCATGATGCAGAGGATGCTCTTACGTTTCTTATGAGTGATGACTCAGGGTTAACTCATGACCAAAGAAGGCTCATTTTTGGTGATGAGTTTGATGCAGCACTTGAAGAATCTCAAGCAGATGGTATAGATGACGGTGCAGCGGCAACTGAATAAAAAACCCAGGATTAAACCTGGGCTCTTCATTCTGAGTAAATTTTAAATACTGTTTAAGTGTATTTTTGAATACGCTGTACCACTCGACCAATAATTCTAAAATGATCTTTACCACGAACCAAGGCAATTGGTGCCTGCTTACGGTTTGGTGATTCAAGTACAATAAAATCTTCGCTAAAGGTTACTTGCGCAATCGCTTTAACCGGTGTGTCGTTGCCATATTCAACAGCAGCAATATCACCTGAACGAGTCCACACTTCTGGTGATACAATTAAGAAATCACCTTTTACAAATGCCGGGGCAAGCAAGTTATTGTCAACTGCAAGCGCAAACATTGAAGCATCTGTTGTGTTAAGTGTTGGAACAAAAATATCTTTATATCCAGTAGTTGTTTGCATTAACTGATTGTTATACGGAGACGGGTTTGAAGGAACCTCGCCCACAACTGGTACTACTTGAACTTTTAATTCTATATCAGATTTTTCTGGCATACTCACATTACTGTCAATATTATCAGTTCTATTTCTGCGCTCTGCAAATAAGTCTATTGGACTAATTTCAAAAGCGTTGGCTAATTTTCTTAATGAATCCTCGTTCCATCGACGAGTTCCATTTTTAATATGAGTTAGGTAACTTTCAGACATTCCCGTCTTTTCAGCCAGAATTTTTGTTGTCCAGCCTTTTTCTCTTAAAAGTTCCTTAACCCTTAGTGCCGTTGATGACATGCTTTACTCCTTCTTGTCAAAGTGTAAGCTTATCTTATAGGTTAATAAAATTTAACACTGCGTTATTTCTAATAGTACACTAAACGGATTGTTTGTCAAATGGAAAAGATTTTCAGCAAAAAAGGCTTTTATTTTGTCCAACAAAAATCAGACTTTTATGAGCAATTAATATGGACAAAAAAAGGTATTTTAAGCGGGATTGACGAAGTTGGAAGGGGTTGTTTAGCTGGTCCGGTGGTTGCCTGTGCAGCCATTTTACACCCCGGTTTTACCCACCCATTATTGAAAGATTCAAAAATACTGACTGAAAATCAAAGACTTCAAATAACACCTATTATTAAAGAAAACTGCTGGTACGCATTTGGCATTATTGACCATACGCTTATTGATAAACATAATATTTATGAAGCAACTTTAACTGCTATGAAACGTGCTTATTATGGAGTAATTTCACAACCAAATTTACCCCAAATACCCCAACAAGTTTTAGTTGACGCAATGCCACTTAAGTTAATTGGCCCAGAAATACTCAGTTTTACCAAGGGGGAAAGTAGATCTATTTCAATTGCAGCCGCCTCTATTTTAGCAAAGGTTATGCGGGATGAGCTGATGGCCCGATTTGAAAATTATTTTCCAGGCTATAACTTTGGAAAGAATAAGGGGTACGGAGCACAAAAGCACAGAGATGCTTTACAAGAACACGGAATAAGTTTAATTCATAGAAAAAGCTTTTTAAAAAAATTAAACGGGGAACCAAAGCATGAAGAACAGTCCCAACAAACAAGCCTGTTTTGCTGAAATTGTTGAAAGTAACTTAACCAGCTTTACCGCCCAAAGTTGGCAATGGGACAAGTTCCCAGAGTTCGGCTCACTGGTTACTGTTGAAACTGAAAAACGAACCCTATTTGGGATAGTTCATCAAATTCAAACCGGTTCAATGGAACCAGGCCGCTACCCTTTTACTTACCAAAAAACGCAAGAAGAACTCCAAGCAGAACAACCTCAAATTTTTGAGTTCTTAAAAACTACTTTTTCATGCTTAATTGTAGGATTTTCTGAACATGAGCTACTGCACTATCAAATAGCACCAGAACCGGCTAAAATACATTCATTTGTAGGCCCAACTACTGCCGCACAAACCAAACAATTTTTTGCTTTAAATAGCTATCTACACCTGCTTTTTAGTGCCCCTGGGGTTGAACAACTTGATGAACTTCTTTTAGCTTTATTACAAACTGCCCAAAGCCAAAAGCTCCTGTCACCAGATAAGCTTGAAACCTTTATTGAAACTTTTTCATTACTCATTGGCAATGATTATCGCCGCCTTAAGCTTTTTACAAGCAGAATTCATTCTTAACACCCGCTTGACTTTTCCATATATTATATTACAATTAGAATTAACAAATAAAAATTTGTTCTATAAAGATTGAGACTGTGGAGGTTGTCAAAATGAAAAAATTATTACTCAGTTTATTATTATTTAGTAATTATGCGCACGCAATGGAATTGGATGATGCTGCAGTAGCTGCTGAAAATCTTACAACTGGAGATCTTCTTGAAGAATATAATAAAGTAGCTACTATTGCTGCTGAACTTAGAGCGCTTTGCCATCCTAATCCTTTTATTGATACAGCAATAGCAGCTGCACCGGCCCCGGTTCCAGCACCTTCTGCCACTGCAGCTTATGCAGCTGCTTCTGTTGCTGGCCCTGCTGTATCTACCCCAGAACAAAAAATTCTACCACAAAAAATTGAAGGTGGCTGGAAATGTCCTACATGTAACTACCAAAACAAAAAAAAAG
>JAYPWJ010000074.1:0-4195 GCA_038135085.1 bacterium | reverse complement strand
TTTGCGCAGCACCAGTAATCATGTTTTTTACATAGTCAGCGTGACCAGGACAATCAACGTGCGCATAGTGACGGTTGTCTGTTTCATACTCAACGTGTGAAGCTGCGATAGTAATACCACGCTCTTTTTCTTCAGGTGCATTATCAATTTCTTCAAAGCTTTTTATCTTTGCACCACCTTTTTCACCAAGTACTTTTGTAATTGCAGCGGTTAATGTTGTTTTACCATGATCAACGTGACCAATGGTTCCAATATTAACGTGCGGTTTTTTAGAATCGTACACATCTCTTGCCATAGCATCTTACTCCTGAATCGCTACTATATAATCACAATTTCAACTATTTAGATCCAACGATGTCTTCTTGTACACCTTTTGGAACTTCTCTATAACATTCAAATTCCATCGAATAACTCGCTCGCCCTTTTGTTAACGAACGCAATTTCGTAGAATATCCATCCAACATTTCGCCAAGAGGAACTTCTGCTCGAATATTTTGCATACTTCCTTTTTCATCCATGCCTAAAATTCGACCTCTACGAGAGTTTAAGTCACCCATTACATCACCCATATATTCATCTGGGCACTCTACTTCAACTTTCATAACTGGTTCTAACAATACAGCAGAACCTTGTTTCATTCCACTCTTAAAGGCCATATTGGCTGCAACTTTAAATGCAACTTCAGAGGAATCAACATCATGGTACGAACCATCGTATAAAGTAACCTTAACGTCAACAACTGGATAACCACCCAAAACCCCAGCTGTAATAGACTCCTTTAATCCCTTTTCAACACCCGGAATAAATTCTCGCGGAATAGTACCACCAACAATCTTATTTTCAAACTCATAGCCTTTACCACGCTCTAATGGTTCTAATTTTAACCACACGTGGCCATACTGACCCTTCCCACCAGATTGCTTAATGTACTTACCTTCAACCTCTATTGGCTTTTGAATTGTTTCACGATAAGCAACTTGCGGATTACCCTGTTTTGCATCAACTTTGTGCTCAGTTCTTAATCGCTCAACCTGAACCTCAAGATGAAGCTCACCCATACCAGCAATAACTGTTTCACCTGTTTCTTCATTATATTCAAGTTTGAAAGAAGGATCTTCTTGGCTCATTTTACGAAGCGCAATAATCATTTTTTCATACTCACCCTTGTTAGCAGGCTCAATAGCTGAAGAAATCACAGAAACTGGAATATCAATAGTCTCAAGCAATAACTCATCTTTTTCACTTGTCAACGTATCACCAGTCTTAACATCTTTAAGACCAACAAAAGCCGCAATATCACCCGCAGCAACAGCCGGTATTTCTTCTCGTTTGTTTGAATGCATTTTAATCAAACGACTTACGCGTTCTTTGTTGCCGGTATTTACATTCGTAACATATGAACCTGATTCTAATTTTCCAGAATAAATTCGAACAAATGTTAAAGTACCCACAAAAGGATCGGTCATAATTTTAAATGCAAGACCAGCAAAAGGTTCTTTTGGATCTGGCCTACGTTCAACTTCTGTTTCAGTACCAGGCAATGTCCCAACAACTGGCGGAACATCAAGCGGTGACGGTAAGTAGTCAATTACCGCATCCAACATTGGCTGTACACCTTTGTTTTTAAAAGCTGTACCACAGAATGCTGGGAATACTTCACGCTTTAACACACCTTTTCTTAAAGCAGCTTTAATTTCATCAACTGAAATTTCAGCCCCCTCAAGATACTTATCAGCTAAAGCATCATCGTAATCACAAGCAACTTCAATAATCTTAGTTTTTAATTCTTTTAATTGATCTGCATATTGAGGATCAGCATCTTCCCATTCAACAGCAGAACCCTTGTCATCTTTATAGATAACTTGCTTACCAGTTAAAACATCAACAACACCAGCAAAATCTTCTGATGATCCAATTGGAATTTGCATCGCAAGAGCATTACCATTCAAACGCTCTCTTACGTCTTTAACAACGGTGAAGAAATCAGCACCAACACGATCCATTTTATTAACAAAAATAATAGAAGGAACGTTATAACGAGTTGCCTGTCTCCACACTGTTTCAGATTGTGGCTGCACGCCTGCAACAGCACAAAATACTGAAACCATTCCATCAAGCACACGCAACGAACGCCCTACTTCAATGGTAAAGTCAACGTGCCCTGGAGTATCAATAATATTAACCTGATACCCTTTCCAGAAGCAAGTTGTTGCAGCAGATTGAATTGTGATACCACGCTTTCTTTCTTGCTCCATCCAATCCATGGTAGCTTCACCTTCGTGCACTTCACCAATTTTGTGTGAAACACCGGTGTAAAAAAGAATACGTTCAGTTACTGTTGTTTTACCCGCATCAATGTGTGCGGCAATTCCAATGTTGCGATATTTTTCTAACTGGTTACTCATAATTCCCTACCCCTACCACGCATAATGTGAGAATGCACGGTTTGCTTCTGCCATTCTATGAACGTCACTTTTCTTTTTCACTGCAGCACCACGGCCTTCAAACGCATCTAGAAGTTCATTTGCTAGACGAATCCCCATGGTTTTATCTGAACGAGAACGCGCACCATCGATGATCCAACGCATTGCCAGGGCACGGGCACGAGCAGGACGAACCTCCGCTGGAATCTGATAAACGCTTCCACCAACACGACGAGGGCGAACCTCAACCGTTGGAACTACCCGCTCGAAAGCAGTGTAAAACATTTCGATACCTTTTTCTTTATCGCCTTTTTGAACTTTAATAAGACGATCAAGAGCATCGTACATAATCTTACGAGCAATATTCTTTTTACCCTGCTTCATAACAACATTAATAAACTTTTGAACTAGTTCAGAGTTGTATCTAATATCAACCCCTACATCTCGCTTAAAGCTAACTGATTTGCGCCTTGGCATTTGTTAATTCCTCTTCTACGCTTTTGGACGCTTTGTACCGTAAATCGAACGTGATTGTTTTCTATTTTCAACACCAGCCGTATCGAGGGCACCACGCACAACACGATACTTTACACCAGGCAAATCGGGCACTTTACCACCACGAACCAACACAACAGAGTGTTCTTGTAAGTTATGGCCTTCTCCCGGAATGTAAGCTGGGACTTCTATTCCATTAGAAAGTTTTACACGAGCAACTTTCCGTAACGCCGAGTTTGGTTTTTTAGGAGTAGTGGTGAATACACGCACACAAACCCCTCTCATCTGTGGAGCACCTTTCAAAGCAGGACTCTTAGATTTATTTTTTTTCTTTTTTCTACCAAATCGACAAAGCTGATTAATCGTAGGCATATACCCAATTTCCTATCGTTAAAATTTATAAGGAAAAACACCCTCCCGCTGTAGAGCATTTCATCTGAAACGGTAACTGAAAGACACAATCGCCGATATCGACGAAGAGACTTTGCGGAGGATTCTGATTAGCATTCTACCTTTTTTGTGATTTTTTTCAAGTAAAAATTAGAGAAAACCCGCAGTTGGTGATTTTTTTAGAATTTTTCCACTCTTAGAAAGAAAAAAGCTCCCAGATCATTTCTTCCTTTTTATTTTTCTTTTTAAGCTTAATCAGTAAAAAAGTAAGCTTAATCTATTTTTTTATTGCAAATTCCCTCTCCAGATTGTTAATATAAGAGTAAATAAAAGTTCCTCATAATTCAAATAAAGGAGGTTATTATGAAGAAACAACTATTTTTATCAATTGGCTTGATTTTTTTTGTTACTGGACTTCAAGCAAAAACTGTAACTGTAAAAAAACCAGAAGATCTTAAAAATATAAATTTAAAAGTTGGTGACACACTAGCTTTAAGAACCTTTATAAAGGGCCATTTTAGAGGTACATCAAGTTGGTATGATCCAGCTCCATCAAAAGACTATTTCAACAAAAGTAAAAAACTTTCTTACACGCCTATTCCTTATAGCAGTTACAGTTATGTAACAACTCGCTATACTGCATTAAAACCAGGAACCGTTACAATTATCGGCAAGACTGGCAGCTGGCGTGAACAATACCGATCAAAACCTAAAGCTTATTCGGCAACTATTACCATTACAAAGTAATTATGAAAAGACCTGCAGATTAAGGGGACCAATGGGTCCCTTTTTTTGTACTCTGGACGGAGGTTCTGAGTATTGATAGAGTAAATGCGGGTTTTTCAGAAGATAATTTCCACTTTTACTCACGGAGCTTTTTATGGTGT
>JAYPWJ010000073.1:0-4208 GCA_038135085.1 bacterium | reverse complement strand
GCAGTAGCATGTAGAGGCACTGGTACACCTCTGAAAAGAAATGAAAGATCTTGGTTGCCATAGATATCAAGAACATCAACCTTATTTTTATCTCCGTTGTAACCCTTCTTAGTGCTCCCTCCCATTATTGAAACATCAACAGATGTTAAACAGTTGCGGTCATATCGCGTTTCAGATTGATACGGACCCGCTCTGTAAAAATGACGATACCCCATAGCTGTGGCCGGAGCCATCAGGAGGGCGATAACAAAGAAGGTACGAAAAACAAACGTTTTCTTCATACAGACTTCCCTTTTTATTTGTGTGGTTTAAAACTACTCTTTTACTACTTGTATATGCCTAAATAATTATGAACAAAATGTAAAGTGTTTTTTTCCTTTCTGTTTAAAACGTTATGCTCTTGTTGAGCTTTTTATGCTATGGTATACTGTTTTTTGCAAATGAATTGACCAATTTTAACATTTATAAAAGTAGTATAATCAAGAGTTTAGGTTAAAAACGTGGAAAAAAAAGAAAATCAACCAGAAATTGAAGTTGAAAATAAAGACCAAATTGCCGATCAAGAAGGGTGTACCAGCGAGCTTACCTCCGTCAAGGAGCAGCTTGTTCGTCTTGGGGCAGATTTTCAAAATTATAAAAAACGAACTGAAAAAGACCGTGCAGAATGGTCAAGCTCTGCCCAAGCCGCCGTTTTGTTAGAACTTTTGCCGTTGGTAGATGATTTTGACCGTGCTCTTAGTGAAGCGCAAAAAGAGGGGGTTAACCCTGAGTTTGCACAATGGCTTGCCGGTTTTGAATTAATCCACAAAGCGCTTTATGAGCTTTTGAAAAACCGTAAAGTTGAGCCTATCGACCAAATCACCACTTTTGACCCAGAACTGCATGAAGCATTAATGCAGGTAGAATCTGAAGAGCATGAAAGTGGCCAAATTGTCCAGATCATGCAGCGCGGCTTTACCTTTAATGGCAAAGTTCTGCGACCAGCAAAAGTGAGTGTTGCGAAATAACACTACTCGAGCAAATGCCAGTAGGGCATATCAGGGTCAAGTTTTTCTATAAACGCAATTAGTTCTTGGCAAACCGCTTCACCACCCATTAATTGGTAAACGGTGCCTTTGTGGTTGCAGAATTCTTTACTGCGTTCTTTAACAATAATTTTTGGAAGTTCATCAGTATAAAAAGGTGCTGGTATTTTTTTCTTAAGGTAGGTTTTAAGCGCCTCTGGGGGCAAGTTCAAAAGGTTGGCATACGTTAAAACGGGTACTTTGTATTCGGCCGAATATTTTAAAAGTACGTAGTTATAAAGAACATGACCAAGGCAAACTTCTTGAAAGCGGGTAAATGTTTTTGGTTCTAAAAAGGTTTTAATTGCTTTGAGTGTTGGGTACTTTTCATAATTGGCCGTCATAAAACTTTTATAAAAATCTTGGAATAAATTTTCTTTTAACGGCTTTGTAGGGAAGGTATATCGGCGGTGTCGGTAGAGTGAAACAAGAGTGAATTTTTTCTGAAAAAATGGAATATAAAAGCCCATAAATACTTCTTTGGTCAGATGATGTTTAGAAGGTTGCCAAAGTTTTGTGTATCGCTCTTCAAAGTAATCATCAGGCAGTGGGTGCATTGCGTATTCAGCGTAAACATAGGTTTCTTGGTTGTGAGGGAATTTTTTAATACGCGAAATTGAAAAAGGGCGTAAAATACGATTGAAAAATTCAGCAATAGTGGTAATTTCTGGAGCAGCTTCAGTAAATGATTTTAGTAAGAAACTGCTACCGCTACTTGGGGAGCTCATAATCATAAAATCATGTGCTTTACCACGCGGTGTATCGGCTTGTATGGAAAGTGAAAGCGCAACCATCAACGCTATCAAAGTTTTTTTAATCATTACTTTTCCTTGTTTTTTTAAGGTTTAACAAGGAATGGTAAGAGGTGTCAAATTGAAGGTTTTTATTTTAAAAGACCAACAACTAACTCAGTGAAAATTAAAATAATAATTAAAACAGAAAGAATATCTTCACGAATTGAGTTTACTTTATTTTGATAAATAGTCCGTACATCACGAATAATTGCAAGTTTTTTTGCAACTGATTGTCGTAAAGCTTCAAGTTCTAATTTTTCAGTCAATAGACCATAAATTTCAGAATAATAAACTTCACCAACCGTTTTAATAGAGCTCCCTAAACGTTCAGTAATTACCGATACATCAACTTTTAGTTTTGAAAGTTCACCAATTGGATCATACATGGTTCCTACAAAGGGCAGGCAGTTTTTAAAACGTGGCTGTTGTAGTGTGCCGTTATAAACTTCATCAAGTTTACGGTCAAGCAATTGATCAAAATAACGTAATTCAAGTTGATCAATAATAGCAATTTCAAAAAAGTCGATTAATTCGTTTGCGTGATGATCGTACACAAAGGCCGCTTCAGTATCAATAACTACTAAATCGTTCCGGTAGTATCCAGTTGCAGATTCTAAAATATCTTCAATTTGAAAGAGTGAAATAGTAGTTGTTTCAAAACGTAAGGTTGAAGCAATAAGGGGACCATATTGTTCGCGTAGTTGTTTTGCAGGAACCGTTACATCAGGGTCAATTGCAATAACTGAATATGAGTTACGTTGGTGGAAAAATTTAGGTTGTGTAATATATTTTTCTATTTTATTAAAAAGACGGTGCGCGTCATCAACACTTTGTTCTTGGAACTGCCCATCAAGGTCATTTAATTTATCACGTAAACTTTGTAAGCTTCCTTTAAATGGAATGCTATATACAATTGAAATAGCACCAAAGTGATGTAAATTTGCATAAAGTGCTTTGGTACCCCGATGTTTTGATGGTAATTCAATAGAAAGTGGCTTGTGATAACTTTTTAAATATTTTGGCCACTCGCGTGAAATAGTATGTACAACAGATGATTGACCAACTGATTCAAGATTAATATCATCACCCATATCAAAGGCATAGACTAAATAAATTATTCCAGAAAATAATTGTTCTTCGCTACTATCAGGCTTCATAATAAACCTTTATTTTTTGATACGAATGGGGTTTTAAGAACATTCCACATGTAGCTTAACCATTCGCTCACAGTATTATAGGTACGTGTCATTATACCCGGTTTGTGCAGTTTTACAGGAGCCGGTTTTGGCTTTTCTTGTTCACTGGTAGCCGGTTTTTCTTGAGTATCTTTTCTTACTAATTTTGAAGTTCGTTCAGTTCTACGCTTATGTTCAAAATTTTGTGGTGTTGCGTGAATTCTTTTTGCAATACGGGTTTCAGGTTCAGGTACACGTGTTTCAGTTGTACTCATTACGCGTGTTATACCTTTTACTGGTTCTGCTCCTTCTTCTTTTTGTTTTTTTACAGGAGCGGGTGGTCGTCCTGGCATGATTGGTCTTCCTGCAGGCCCATGTTGTGCAAATGCAATTTTTGGCCTTGTTGCACCGCCGACAGAGATTGGTTGTGCATTTCTACCTGGTCGCCCATAATACTGTGGCATATGGTGTACGCCACCACCGTAAGCAGGATGATGTGAAAAGCCGCGTGAATGTTGTCCCGGCATTCCACTTTGCGCTTGTTGCGGTTTGCTACTCTTTGATGCTTGTTGGGGACTGTTGCGTACTGGACGTTGACGCGGTTCATAATCATAGTCATCATAGTCATCATCTCTTGAACCTATTCTGCGTCCGATTGAAGAAGGAGCAAATTCTTGCGGTGCTCCCGGTGTGCCTTGAAATTTTTGTCTTTGTGAGCGTTTGCGCAACAATGAAAATAGTACAGTTTCAAATTCTTGAGAATTTTTTTCATTCAATTTAAACGTTTTATCGGTAGCTCCTGCCTGAGGGTTTTTATGCAAGATAACAGTAATACCTTCTTCAACGTTTTTTGTAAGCGTCACGTCAGTATACTCTTTGCTTTCAAACGCTTTATTAATTGGTGTAAAAGCCGTTCGTGTATCTTCTTCAAAATGTTCTTTTTGGGTCGCAAGTACTTTAACTGCTGCAGCAACTTGATCTATTGGTGCGTATTCTATTTGATCAAAAAGATTGCTCTTTTTTGTTGGGTCTTCTGGTCTTGAGGCTGGTGAGGTTTCTATTGTACGCTTTGTGGTAAGTTGAGGGGAATTAAACTTAGTTGCTTGTGGAAGATGAATACGCTTACGGTTTCTCATCAAAGTATTTAAGGCAGTTGGCTGTTTTTGAGCCATAGG
>JAYPWJ010000072.1:0-4265 GCA_038135085.1 bacterium | reverse complement strand
GATTCATATGAAGCTCTTTTTATGCCTTTCTATAATTCTATTAGAACTCATATTCATCTTAATAAAGAAGTTTTGCCGATTTTATCAGATATTTTTTTTTCTGAGCGTACCGAAAGTTTAGAATTAACAGATAGAGAGCATGTTGTTGTAGAATTGATGAGAAGAGGTCTTTTGGAAAAAGGTCAAGAAGAAGCAGTTACCAATGATGCTCTTGCTGATTTTTCTAATGGATTATTATATTCTTTGGAGTGCTCGCTTACTCAATACGGAAAATTTTATTTGACCTGGTTTGGAGAAATTGAAACTGAGGGGTTTTTAGATCGTTATGATCTAGAATCTTAAACTGTAAGTGTTGCCTTCAGTTTTGCTCAAACCATTGACTATTCCAGCCCAAAAACGGTATATCTGAAAGAAAGGATGAATAAGCCAAGGGGTGGTATGAAGTTGAAGGGTCTGGTGCTACGATCTTTTTTAATAATGGGTGTGTTGGTGGGTGGCTACCAATTTAAAAAAATATGGGGCACACAGAGACGCAAAACTATTTCTTTGCGGGTTGACCATTTATTTTCAAAAAAAATTCATGATCGCTTAATTTCATTTGCAAGAGAGCAAGAAAAGATAACTACCAGCCCGGCATTACTTGGTCAAATAGTTAAAGAGCAGTTTCCTGCGGTTAAAAAAGTAAAAATTAAAAGTTCTATAGATGGAAATATTAGACTCGTGGTTGCTGCTCAGCGTCCTTTGGTGTTGATTAATAATGATTATATTTTAACAAAGGCAGGTACACTTATTCGGGCTCATGATATTGAAAATGAACAAGTTAAACGGTTGCCTCAACTTACAATTGCGCAGAAAGATAAAGAAGCACTTTATGTTTCTGATGAATGTCAGCGATTTATTCATCATATTGAAAATAATCTTTATAACAACTATTCAGTCACCTGGTTTGATCCTTCACGCGTTGAACTTCAAGATAAACAAACACAGCATTTTACTTTACTTGCAAGTAATGAAACAGTTTTTTCAAATGCACTTTTTGCTCAGTATGAAAAACTTAAAGAGGAGGTGGGGCGTAAACCTGGCGCGCGCAAGCGTTGGTATGTTGATGTACGATTTAAAAATCAGATAATTCTTTTTGATCAAAAGGGGGAGCGGGGATGAAAAAAGTTTTCACCGATAAGCTAATTGCAGCTATCGATATTGGAACAACAAAAATATGTGTTTTAATTGGCCATAAGCTTGCTGAAGGGC
The DNA here is from genome assembly GCA_038135085.1 of bacterium. GTDB lineage: Bacteria > Babelota > Babeliae > Babelales > CAIQNR01 > CAMCVM01. The sequence continues at coordinate 3,014 of JAYPWJ010000072.1, read as the reverse complement.
AGGTTGAAATTCTTGGGGTTGGTAAAGTTCCTTCAGAGGGTTTACGTAAAGGTGTGGTGGTTGATATTGCCAAAGCTGCACGGTCAATTAAAAAAGCAGTTAAAGAAGCTGAGCTGATGGCTGATACAGTAATTGAATCAGCAATTATTGGAATTTCTGGAGCGCATATTAATTCACGTAATGCGTATGGCGCGGTGCCACTTGAAAAAGGTGAAGTTCGACAAGAAGATATTGCAGCAGTGGTTGCAGCTGCTAAAGCGGTTCCATTGGCTGAGGGGCAACAAGTGTTACATGTATTGCCACAATATTTTAGCCTTGATGGGCAAGATAGAATAGTTGATCCATTAGGGATGCACGGTATTCGGCTTGAAGCACAGGTGCACATCATTACTGGCGCGTTAACCTCTGTGCAAAATCTGGTTAAATGTTGTCAAATGGCGGGTGTAAAAGTTTCTGATGTTGTGCTTGAGCAACTTGCTTCAGCCCAAGCAGTTTTGAATGAAGACGAACGTGAATTGGGCGTTGGGGTGCTTGATATTGGGGGTGGAACAGCCGACCTTGCCCTTTATCAGCGTGGGAGCATTCGCCATACAATGGTGGTTCCCATTGCGGGAAATCATTTTACCAATGATCTGGCCATTGGATTACGCACCACTGTCAGGGATGCCGAACGAATTAAGCGAGAGTATGGACTGGCATCGTACGATTTGTTAAGAGAAGATAAGGAAATAGAAGTAGAAATGGTCCAGGGGGGCAAGACCAGAATGGTAAATCAAAGTGAACTGATTTCAATTCTTGAACCGCGTGCTCAAGAGCTGCTTTCAATTGTGCATGAAGAAATAGTTGGGCGCAATTTAGAGCATTTGCTTGTTTCTGGCATGGTGATTACCGGCGGCGGTTCGTTGCTTGAGGGCATTCAAGAAGTGGGCAATGAAATTTTTGAAGTTCCTACCAGAATTGGTCGTCCAAATATTATGCATGAAGAGCCAACCATTCTTGATAATCCAATGTATGCAACCGGTTATGGGCTGTTACTTTACGGAACAAAAAAGCAACATTCGTTTAATTTTGAAGAACAAGAAAAACAAGGGGTTTCACGTCTCTTGATGAGAATGAAGTCATGGGTCTCTGACTTTTTTTAAAGTCACAGTAAAGGAGAGAATAATGATCGAACTGGCACAAGAAGAAAAAGAACGGGAGCAACATGTTCCTGTCGCGTCAATCAAAGTCGTTGGTGTAGGAGGTGCCGGGGGCAATACGATTAACTGTATGGTACAATCAGATTATACTGGAGTTGAGTTTTTTGCAGTTAATACTGATGCACAAACATTAAAAAAATCAAAAGCTCATAAAGCATTACAAATTGGACAGAAATCAACTAAAGGGTTAGGCGCAGGAGCAAACCCAGATGTTGGTAAACGTGCAGCAGAAGAGGATCTTGATAAAGTTCTTTCTGAGCTGCATAATGCCGATATTGTTTTTTTAGTTGGTGGTATGGGTGGTGGTACCGGTTCTGGCGCGCTTCCTGTTATTACTCAAGCGTTAAAAGAAAAAGGTATTTTAACAGTTGTGGTAGTAACAAAACCTTTTGAATTTGAAGGTAGAAGACGCCTTGCGGTTGCCAATAGAGCAATTGAAAAAATTAAAGAATTTGCTGATACATTATTAGTTGTTCCCAATCAAAAGCTTCTTGATGTTGTTGATGATCAAGTTTCAATGACTGAAGGGTTTGATATGATTAACCAGGAGGTGTTGAACCAATCGGTTAAAGGTGTTTCTGATATTATTACTAAAACTGGACATATCAACGTTGATTTTGCTGATGTACGCGAAATTATGAAAGACCAAGGCCTTGCAGTAATGGGAACTGGTAGAGCTTCGGGTGAAGACCGTGCGCGTAAAGCAGCTCTTGCTGCAATTTCTTCACCACTGCTTGAAAACATGAGTATTGCTGGTGCACAAGGTGTGTTGTTAAACGTGAGTGGAAGTTCAAATTTAGGGCTTCATGAAATTAGCGCAGCAGCTTCTGTTATTTATGATCAAGTTGACCCAGATGCAAATATTATTTTGGGCTCAGTGGTTGATGAATCTCTTGGGGATGAAGTTTCTATAACGGTGATTGCAACTGGCTTTAACGAGCACCCTGATGCTGATTTAAAAGTACGTGCAACTGTATTGGCACCTGAAGCCCGTAAGCAAGAAGAAAGAGCCCCTGCGCAAGAACAGCAAATGGCTCCGGATGAAGAATCTGGAATAAAAGAAGCAAGTGAAGAACTTGAAGATGCTGAAGAGATGGAATTTCAAGAAGCTGATGTAGCTCCAGAGCAGCGCCATCATCAGCAACCTCGTCAAGAGCAGTCATGCCAAGAACAACCACGTCAAAATCAAGAGCAGCAAGCAAACTCTGGGCTTGGTTCAAATGTGATTCAGGTTAAAGATTTGGATGTTCCAACTTTTATGAGAAAGCAAAATAATCAGCAGCAACATCATGGCAAACATCATAAAAAGTATAAGAAAAATAAACACAAATACCATCAGCAGCAACAGCAACACCAACGGCATGGACACGAAGAGTAATAAGCAATAAAAAAAGCCCGGAAATTCCGGGCTTTTTTATTATTCAGATAATTTACTTATCTTCTTGCTGTTGAAGCATTTATTACCGCAGTCTCTCTTCCTCCTGGTTGAGGAGCAATTAAACCTCTATTCACAACAGGTTGTGCTAATTGCATTTGTTCTTGAGTAGCATAGAGTGTTTGAGAGAACATATTTAATGCTTCTGAAAGTCCTTGAGCAACGACTGCCATTTTTTCAAGTGGAGTTGAAGCCATAGAAGCCTGTATTTTTATAATTTTTCCAAGTTGCATAAGCTCTACTTTAAGATTAGCAAAGTCAGGGCCAGCTACTTGTTGCATATATTGTGCATTTTTCCAAACATTTATTGCGACCTGCTTAAGAGCTGGACCATGTTGTTGTACCAATTGCTGTGCGTGGTTTACAGCATTGTGTACGTC
>JAYPWJ010000071.1:997-4297 GCA_038135085.1 bacterium | reverse complement strand
GCTTTTTACAACACTTTTATGCCAAAACCTATTTTTAGCTTATTTTAAGCTTGACACCACACCCTGGGGGAACTATACATTGTATTTGATTGGTGCTAATCTATTAGTACTCTTTATTTCTTTGAAATGGTTTTCCACAGTAGAACAAGGCAATCGCTTTTAGCTTCGGCTTTAAGAGGAAAGTCCGGACTCCTAACAAACAAAGCACCTTGAGAGAATTGCTTGCAATTCAATCAAGGGGAGCGTGAGCTTACGGAAAGTGCCGCAGAAAATAACCGCCTTCAAATTTATGAAGGTAAGGGTGAAAATGTGTGGTAAGAGCACACAGGCCAGGTTAGTAATAGCTTGGTGGGGTAAACCCTGCTTGGAGCAAGACAAAATAGGTGCGTACGGTCGTTTGTTCCGGTTTAAACGCACGGGTATGTCGCTTAGATACATGGTTGCCACTTACAAAGTAACATTTGTAAGGACAGAATCCGGCTTACCGTTCTACTGTGGATAATCGAAACAACAGAAAGAAAAATCAGGGATGAAACAAAATATTCTTACAGAATTTGTAAAAGAATTTTACTGGACAGTACCGTTCTTGCTGTTTCTTGCAGGCTACCAAACATTTAATCTTTTCTATAAAACACACGTTATTCAAACACCACATCTTGTTGGTAAAACTGTTCAAGAATCTTTGGCAGTGCTTGCGCAATCAAAAATGAATGTTCGTTTGATAACGCAAAAAGAAGATCCTGACTTGCCAGAAGGAACTGTCTTAACGCAGATCCCAGCACCAGGACAAAAAATAAAACCTCATCAAACTGTTTTTATTGTTGCTTCAAAACATCCTGAAACAATGAACACTCCACAGCTCCGTGGTAAATTTCATGATGAAGTTGTAAATTATTTAAAATCTGAAAAGATACGGCACAAAACATTTTTCATTGAAACTTCTCGCCCTGAAGGGCTCTGCCTTGCGCAAATCCCACAAGCGGGCCAACCACTTGAAAATGATGGTATCACACTTTACTTTGCAACCGATCGAAATGCATCTGTATTATTTCCAGATCTTAAAGGGGTAACCGTTCAAGAAGCACAAGAGTTTTTGGCGCAGTACAATATCACCCCAAGCGTTTTCCACCTACGTGCTCATTCAGACAATCACGATTGCTCAGACTGTGTGATCAAAGAACAAAAACCACTTGCTGGTTCATTTGTAAATCTTAAAAAACCATTTTCAGTACAGCTCAAAACCTAAACTAATGTATCCAAAAATGCTTTAACTGAAAGCTCTTTATAAACCATTTGATAAATACCAGTTAAAAGAGGTAGTTCTAAATTTTTCTTTTCAATAAGCTGATTGATAGAGGCAGTTGTGTTAATACCTTCTGCAACAGTTGTACTACTGTCTAAAATTGTCTGGAGTTTTTCGCCTGCTCCTAAACGCTTACCAACGGCTAAATTTCTGCTGTGCTGCCCAAGTGCAGTCAGCACTAAATCACCAATACCCGCAAAACCATCAACTGTTTGAGATTGACCACCACATGCAACTACCAACGATTTCATTTCTTCTAAACTTTTAACCAAAAACAGTGCTTTGGTATTGTCTGTATAACCCGCACCATCAAGCATACCCACAGCAATCGTAATGACATTCTTAAGCGCAGCACACAGCTGCACTCCAATCACATCGCTGCTTGGTTCAATTTTAAAATAGTCGTTTTGCAAAAGCGTTTTTACTTCTTCAACAAGTTCATCGGGCCCTGCTGCTTGCACTGCAGTTAACTGGCCAGCAGCTAAATCTTTTGCAAAGCTTGGGCCAACCAATGCTGCAATTGGTACTTCTTTTTCTAAAACAGAATGTACCATTTGGCTTGGCAACATAAGAGTGCCTTGCTCTATCCCTTTATTTAAAATAACCCATTGGGCATTAAGGTCTTCACAACCCTTAACTTGCTCAAGAACTGCACTAAAAAATTTAACTGGCACTGCTGCAAAAATAAGTTCTGCACCATCAACTGCTTCTTGCAAAGAATCAATTGGCACTATTTTGTCGGGCAAAACAACATCAGGTAAAAACTCCTGATTAATACGGGTTGTTTTAATTGCTTCTACTACTTCTGGTTCTCGGCACCACAAAGCAACGGTGTGTCCATTTTTTGCAAACACTGTTGCAACAGCTGTTCCCCATGCGCCCGAGCCTAAAATACAAATTTTCATACACCAAAATTCCGTTTGGTTACTTTAAATCCAGCCAATGCTTGTTCAAGATGTTCTTCAGTAATTTCTGGCCACAAACAATCAAGAAAACAAAATTCACTATACGCAGCTTGATACAACAAAAAATTGCTAAGACGCTTAACACCACCAGTCCTGATAATTAAATCTGGCTCAGGTGTTTCATGCATCCATAAACAACGTTCTAACTCTTTTTCTGAAACATCTTGCTCTGAAAGTAACCCTGTTTTTATTTTTTGATACAAAGTTTTAACAGCAGCAACAATTTCTTGACGTGCCCCATAGCAAAACAAAATATTAAGCTGCAGTCGACCTGCATTTTTAGTTTTTTCTTCTAACGAAAGACAGCTTTCTTTCACCTTCTGAGGAAATACAGACCAATCACCAATAAAACGAATTTTTACGCCTTGCTCTAAAAACTCAGACAAACCTTCGCGCCCCTTTTGTATTAAAAGATCAAACAAAAAGTTCTTTTCAATTTCAGACCGTTTAAGATTTTCAAGTGAAAAGGTGTACAGAGAAAGATATTCAATACCACGATCTAAACAAAACTGAATTGTTTTTTTAGCGGCATCTACCCCGCCTTTGCTATGGCCTAATAATGCATCCATTTTATTCTTTCTTGCCCATCGGCGATTACCATCCATTACCACCGCAAGATGTTTAATCATGAAGTAAACCTTTTTCTGGTGTTATATTGAGTAACCAATTTCTTAAATATGAAACAGCGTAGTAAACTACCATCATACCCCCTGCAAACACAAAACGTTCAATTGCAACAACAGGAATAAGACTCATCCATACCGCAGCTGACATAGTGCCTGTGTAAAGCCACAATACTGAACCAACACTATGAGCAATAAAGGTACTTGCAAGACAATGCATAAAAACTGTTTTTTCTTTTACAAAATAAAGCACCATTGGAATTAACCAATACAAAGAATATGGTGCTGCGGCAAACCCAATCGGGTGAACAAGAAATGCAATCATACATGCCAATGGCACTACTAGGCTAATTAACTTATTATTCAACGCCCAATAGCTCGATGCACAAACTCCAGGAATATGATATAC
>JAYPWJ010000071.1:0-968 GCA_038135085.1 bacterium | reverse complement strand
GTTAATGGAGCCCCAAGAAATAATGCTCTAAAACCAAAACGGAGCATAACAAGTAAACTTACAAAACCAAATCCAAGATTACCCGAAAGCGGCATCAATAAATCTGAAAGTGAGAAAAACGAAAAACAGGAACCAATAATAGGGCTCACCTTTGCATAACGAAGCAATAGAAAAACAGTTGATCCTAACGCACCAAGAACCAATGAGAGCAAACCTTTGCTTTGTAACTTCATAATACGGTATCCTTACTTTTAGGGTGGGTGAACATTGACATATAATGGTATAACAAAATAGGCGATTTTTAACAAAGAAATTGCAGCATCGAAAGGAGTATTAACATGAAATACAAAGGAATCATCTTTGATATGGATGGGACTATCATCGATTCAACTCCACTTTGGCAGCAAGTAACCCGTGAGCTACTTGCTCGAAAAGGGATTCGTCCCACACCAAAAGAACTTGCTGAACTGGAAGCTGAACTTGAAGGTATCGGCCTCAGACCTGGTTGTTTAATTCTAAAAAAGGAACTTGGTTTACGCGATTCGATTGAAGATTTAATGCGAGAAAAGCAGGAACAAATAACTCTGCTTTTCAAAAAGCATGTAAAATTCATTGATGGATTTCAAAATTTTCATCAAAAAGTTATGGAAAAAGAACTAAAATCTGGCATTGCAACAAATGCTGACGATGTAACACTTGAACGCGCAATAGAAAAACTTAACCTGGATAAATATTTTGGGGAACATATTTATAATGTAACCCATGTAAATAATAAACATAAACCCGCTCCCGATCTTTATCTTCACGCTGCTGATAAGCTTGAACTTGACCCAAAAAATTGTATGGCTATTGAAGATTCTAGCCTTGGGATAAAAGCAGCGGTAGACGCAGGAATGTTCTGTATAGGGATTAATTCAAATAATAATCGTGAGGCACTTCAAGAAGCCCACCTTATTATTGACCATTAT
>JAYPWJ010000070.1:0-4394 GCA_038135085.1 bacterium | reverse complement strand
GGGTTCAGAACGTCGCGAGACAGTTCGGTCCTTATCCTTCGTGGGCGCAAGATACTTGAAGAGAGCTGTCCCTAGTACGAGAGGACCGGGATGGGCGAACCTCTGGTGTTCCAGTTGTTTACCAAAAGCAACGCTGGGTAGCTAAGTTCGTAAGAGATAACCGCTGAAAGCATCTAAGTGGGAAACTCGCTCTAAGATAAGGTATCTCTGTAGCAATACAATAAGATCCCTTGAAGACTACAAGGTTGATAGGTCGGGTGTGTAAGTGCTGTAAGGCATTGAGCTAACCGATACTAATAGATCGAATGTTTTAATCGCGCTTTAAAAAGCGTTGAAACAGAACAAGTTGTGGTAATTGTGGTAGCGCAATATCTTAAAAGATAATTAAAAATACAAACATTTCTTTCGCAAGAACAAATTGAAATACAAATTTCTTGGTGACGATTGATGTAGGGACACACCCGTTCCCATCTCGAATACGGTAGTTAAGTCTACATCGCCGATGATACTTGTCTGGCAACGGACTGGGAAAGTAGGTGTCGCCAGGTTTATTTTTAAAGGACCGTAGTTTTTTAACTCGGTCCTTTTTCTTTTATTTATTTTTATTCACAGGAGGGTATCGTGAATAAGTTATATTTTGCTTTATTATTTGTGATTTTTTTAGGTTTTGAACAGACTACTCGAGCTAATGATCATATTGATAATCTTAATGAAGCGGTAGTTGGTCTTTGTCTTCTTGCAACTATTGGCTCTGGATGTGCAACTAAATTTTCATATGATCTATTTACTGCAAGTACATTTTTTAAACGTCCCTTTTCTAAAATAGTTTCAGGTACAGGCCTTATTGGTTTTGGTACTACTACGCTTATGTTACTATATGGTACAATAGCTATTCTTTCAGATTTTTTTGTTGATACATTAGAAACTTCAAAAAAGGGAAAAGAAGCTGAAAGTTTTGATGAATTTGATGGTTATTAATAAAATTCTTTTAGTAGTAGAAAATAGAAGTTAAAATCACTGATTAGTAAATTCTTTATAATGTTTTGTAAAAAAAACTATCATAATTGTTTAAAGGTATGGTAATTTTTTTTCATCGTTGTACTAAAAGGAGTGCCTTGGTTGCAAAGCCGCTAAAAAACGGTTGATGGAAAAAAGAGAGAGGCATATGAAGCAAACTTCTTAAACAGAAATTGAAAACAACGATACGTCGTTTCTGTAGTATGGGTATTACTTAAATTGTAATGTACTTGTAAGAAGCAGTTGGGACTAACGCACTCCTCCAAAGCTATGCAATTTTAATATTCTTTTTTCCTTAATTTTTTCATTTCGTAATTTTTCATTTATTTGCATAGATGTGCTATACTGTTCTTCAAAAGAAAAAGGTTGGAGAATAAAAATATGAAGTATAGTTTGCTTTTGCTACTTTTTGGTAGTGGTACATCGCTCTGTTCAATGAGTTTTGATGATGATTTTAGAGGCCCCCGTACACCTACATCGCCATCTCAAGCTGATTCAATGTGTTTATTAGGAAAGTCATCATTAGAGGGAACATTCTACTCTAGGTCGTTTGGTGTTGGTAATACTGAAAAAGGATTACGCGATTGGGATAATCCTTCTATTGATAGATGTTCTTTACCCTGTGGTTATTATGATACAACTATGGAACAATCTTTTGGTGGAAGTAACTTTTCGTCTCAGTCTGCGGCGGCTCCAGTTGATGCGGATGATGGCGATAGTGATGCAGAGGGTGAAATGTTTGAATCGTGTCATTCCACGTTTTCTTTAGATGGCAATGAAGTGGAAAGTTTTTGTGGCGGGGGGTTTAGTCTTGAGCGGGATGTAAAAGGTAATTTTTTTGTTTCTTTTGGTGAGCGGGGTGTTCCTGAACAAGTATCGAAAGACAAAATTACCTGTGCTATGGTAGATATGTTTGGAACTCTCCATAAAGCACCGCTTACTGCTATTGAAAATGCTGGGAGTACTTTTAATACGCATGTTGCGTCATATCAACGGGAAAATCTGCTTACTTTTCTAAGAAGAGGAGGAGAGGTTGGTTTTAAAGAAGTGGATATTGTCGCAGATCCAATTCTTGTAACTTTGAGTAAAAAATGTGGTTTCTTATCAGATAATGCTAAAATTCTTCAGGTAACTTCTGTATTTAGGTTATTAGATCAATTTGCAAGATTTGATCGGTTTGGTGCTTATCAAATTGGTAGCTGGGGAAAAGTAACGTGGAAGCAAAATCCAAGTGAAAAAACACTCAGTGAGATAACGCTTTACCCTTCGGTGTCAAAAGGTGATAGATTATTAACTCCTTTTTCTACAGATGATTTTCAGCGAGAGTCTAGGGATAATTGATTTAATTAGTAATTCCATATCAAAATTTTGTTCCAATAGTTTGTATGGCTTCTAAATTTAAAAGAGAAAGATCATTAAAAAACTGATGAAAAAGGTACATTTCAAGCGGTCTTTGGTAGGTTTTGAGTGATGGAACTTTTGCGTGGGGATTTTTTGCTGCATCGTCTGCTTTTATGAGCGCAAGTTTGAGGGCAAAATCAGCGGATGCCTCAAATTCTTCACATTCTTCTTTTGACATAGGGCCGCCCTGAAATTTTAATGTACGTTGGCTTGCAGGGGACAGTCCTTTAAGGTACTTTTGATCAGTTGCAACAAGGTATCGTTTTGCATTTGCGTGAGAAGCTATAAGCCTTGTAACACTTTTTGAAAATCCATGGTTCAGTAAAAAACGTGCACCAATTAATTCATGGTCACATACTCCATCATAACCCATTTGTGGTGCATTATCTGAAGCGCACAAATGGCCAATATCATGAAAAAGAGCGGCAAGTACTGGCTCAATGGTCTGGGGGCAATAAAGGTCCTTATCTTTGCAGCCAATTGCTTTTCTCATATTGTAAGCCGTTTGTTCTGCGTGTGCTACCTGGGTTAATCCTTTTTCATTAATGTAGCCGACTTTATTACCTTTTTGCATAATTTTAAAGAGGTGTTTTGCAACATTTTGGCTGGTAACAAAGGCAGCTTGAAATACTGTTGGAAACCTTCTTAAAGCGGCAAATCGATTAATAGTAGTTGCTTGTGTAAGAATGGGTTGAAAAATCATAATCAAGGTTAATAAAATTTTTTTCATGGCGTCCCTTTATTTAAAAAATTTTCTTCTGAAATTTTAAATAACCGTTTAGGTTTAAAACAAGAATTATTTTAAAAAAATACTAAGAGGGTAAAATGTTATTGGTTATTGTATTACAAATTCTTTATGGCGCTTCTATTCCACTTAATAAATTTTTACTAACACTTTGCCCCCCAATCTACTTTTCTGGCTTGCGTAAAGTGCTTGCTGGTAGTTTATTATTAGGCGGAGCATTTTTTTTCTATCGGCGTAAATGGGTGTTTCGTAATGATCATATAAAGCTTTATCTTCAAGCTGCTTTTTTTGGTGTTTATTTAAAATATATTTTTAGAAACTGGAGTTTAAGTCTTCTGCCAGCGGTTAAAATGGGTTTTTTATTAAGTGCTTCTCCTTTTATTTCAGCACTTTTTTCTTACTACTTTTTTAAAGAAATTCATTCAAAGAAACAGTGGATTGGTTTAACCATTGGACTTGCAGGTTTAATCCCTGTACTACTTTTAAAAGCACCCTCAGAACAATTAACGGCTCAATTTTTTGCGCTTTCTTTGCCTGAGCTTGTTACCTTTGCTGCAATTTTATGTCACATCTATGGCATGGTAGTTACCCGTAAATTGGCAAAAAAAGAGATCTCTTCTGTTATGATCAATGGCTTTCAAATGTTTGTAGGTGGTTGTGGAGCATTGCTAACTGGTATCTACTTTGAAGGGTGGTTCCCTATTACACAACCCTTGGTATTTGGAAAGTGGTTAGTAGCGCTTATTTTTTTAAGTAATGTTGTCTGCCATACGCTTTATGTAAAACTACTTAAAAAATATACGGTTACATTTGTTTCTTTTACTGATTTTTTAGACCCCATTATGATTGCATTTTATAGCCGTATTTTTTTGAAAGAACAGATCAGTTGGCATTATGGTGCATCAGCAATCATTGTGTTTGTGGGGCTCTATCTTTTTTATCAAGATGAACTACAGGTTGATCTTGCACCATCCCATGCCGTTTCAAACTTAAGTAACTAAAAGAAGTTTTTCGACCGCATCTTTAAATAGATCTACTTTTACAAAAGTATTGCGATAACGAACATCAATGGGTTCTTGGCTCAGTTCAGGAATACGTTCTGTTTTAATGCAATGATAGTTTAAGCCCATTACGTCACTTAAATCGCAAAAACATTCATCAAGATGTTCCTGAAAAATTTCAATTACGGTAGTGCCTTTTCGTGCAAAAATAATATTGGTCATTCCTGCAC
>JAYPWJ010000069.1:0-4596 GCA_038135085.1 bacterium | reverse complement strand
GTATAGAAATGAATCGGTCGTTTCTATTACCCTTATGAGCAATGAAGGGTTGGTAAAACATTTTGACCAACAACACATAAAAGCATTACGCACATCTGTTGGTGACCATCATGTTATTGAACAACTTAAAAACCATCGTGCAGTACTAGGTGGTGAAGTATCGGGGCATATTATTATGAGCGATTTTGGATTTACTTCAGATGGACTTTACACCGCTCTTATGATCACAGAAACACTACTACTTACAGATAATTGGGATATGACAACATTTAAAAAATTCCCTCACTTTACGATGAATCTCCCAGTTAGAGAAAAAAAAGATTTAAACCAAAAACCATTTAATGACCTAATTAATTACTATTGGGACTCTCTTAACGGTGGCCGAATTTTAGTTCGTTATTCTGGAACTGAACCTGTTTTGCGTATCATGGTAGAGGCTCAAGAGCAAGCACAAGCTGAATTAGTGTGCCATGCTTTATGCTCAAACTTGTCACGCATGCTTGAAACTTAAGGAACAAAAATGATCAAGCGTTTTTTTTCATCTTTCTTTGGATATATTTGGTCACTTTTTATTAGTGGCTTTTTAACATTGTTACCTATTACCGTAACAATTGGGCTTTTTGCTTTTACCTTCAAACTCATGAAAACTTGGTTTGCCCCACTTAAACAGTTTCAACAAAAAATACCTTATTTAAATAATATTCCTCATGCAGAAATTATTTTGGCTTTTGCTGTTATCTTTTTTGCCGGTCTTGTTTTAAAGTCATTCCTTATTCGTTCAATTATCAAAATGGTTGAAACATTGCTTGAACAAGTTCCACTAGTCCGCCCTGTTTACAACGGTGTTAAGCAATTAGTTTCAGCTTTTTCACCTCAAGACAAAGAAAGTTTTAAACAGGTAGTTCTTGTTGAGTTTCCACGAACAGGCCTTTACAGCATTGGATTTCAAACAACTAAAATGGCCACAGAGCTTACTCCTGATTCAAGCGAAACCTTTTATAATGTATTTGTTCCAACCACCCCCAACCCAACTACTGGTTACTTGGTAGTGGTCAGAAAAAAGGACTTTAAACCCCTTGATTTAACCACTCAAGAAGCCATGGCCCTTATTATTTCAGGCGGGATTGTTCAACCAATACGATATCCTCATAAATAATCCTTAAGCTTAAAAATTACCAAAAGATCGACTTTTATTGACTCCCCCCCCCTAGATGGGTTATTCTGTTTATATACCTTGAATAATGGAGTGGTTCTTAAAAAGACTCTTTATAAAAATGCTTGTGTAAGCTTAAGAAGTCGGCCATTGTGCCTGCGTACCTACTGGTACCCTTACTGGACCCACTTATTACTCAATAATGAGTTCGGTAACCTTGTAAAAGTAGGAATCTAATGCAAGATAAAAAATGTAAAAATCTTCAGAAAACGTTTGAACAGCTGGGTCTTTCAGACTCAACCCTAACCGCAATTAAGCAAAAGGGATTTGAGTATCCAACACCAATTCAGGCGCTAACTATCCCTGCATTGCTTTCAGGTAAAAAAGATTTAATTGGCCAAGCACAAACTGGAACAGGTAAAACAGCTGCTTTTTCTTTACCTTTAATTGAGATGCTTAAAGAACAAGCACGTGATGTACAAGCACTTATTTTGACACCAACCCGTGAACTTGCAATTCAAGTAGCTGAAGAAATTCAATCATTAAAAGGGTCTAAAAAATTAGATGTCTTACCAGTTTATGGTGGACAATCAATTATTACACAACTTAAACCATTAAAACGTGGTGTTGATATTGTGGTAGGAACTCCAGGTCGTGTCATTGACCACCTTGAGCGTGGAACACTTCGATTGAACCGCTTAACACAACTAGTACTTGATGAAGCTGATGAAATGTTAAATCGTGGTTTTTTGCCAGAAATTGAAGCTATTCTCAAATATATTCAACAAGAAAAACAAACGCTTCTATTCTCTGCGACCATGTCACCTGAAATTTTAAATATCGCAAAAAAATATATGCGTGAATATGAAATTTTAAAAGTTGAACAAACACAAATCGCCTGTGACAGCATTGAACAACGCTATTACAAAACTACTCAACAGGAACGGTTTGGTGCATTGTGCCGCATAATTGATAGTGAATCTCCTTTTTATGGACTCATTTTTTGCCGAACGAAAATGGATACCGAACGAGTTGCACGTAAACTTTCTGATATAGGTTATGCAGCTGACGCATTAAACGGTAACATGTCACAAAATGCACGTGAAAAAATCTTAGATAAGTTTAAAAGAAAAGCAATCACTATTTTAGTAGCAACCGATGTTGCAGCTCGTGGTATTGATGTTAAAAATGTATCACACGTAATTAACTATGCATTACCAACTGAACCAGAAGCCTATGTTCACCGTATTGGTAGAACCGGACGAGCAGGAACAAAAGGAAAAGCATTCTCATTTGTATGCCCTAATGATAGAGGTAAGCTCAGACTAATTGAACGTAAAATTAAAACAAAAATTCAAGAAGCAATACTACCAAGCCCAGAAGAATTGGTGAATCTTAAAAAAGAATCAATGATAAACCAAATCAAAAAGCAGCTTGAAAAAAACCCACAAGAATATTATCTCAACATTGCAAAAGAGCTGTTGGAAGACCATGATAAAGAAACCTTGGTTGCAATGCTCTTAAAACAAGGCTTTAAAAAGCAGCTTGAAAAACAACATTATTCTAATAATGACGAACCTGTACAAAAAGAAGGCGGGCGCTCTGAAGGCCGTGGACGCTCAAGAGGCAGAGGGAGCCGTTCAGGTGGTGGATCACGAGGAAGCCGTTTTGGAGGCAAAGACCGCGGACGTTCAAGCAGTAAAAGAGGCCAATCACGTGATAAACAAGGCAACTACAGCAAACGGAAAAAACGTAAATAAGTTTTAATTGAACAAAAAAAAGGCAACCGTAAAAAGTTGCCTTTTTTAGTAACTTATAAAAAATCTTAAGTTATTTTTTTAAATCAAAAAGAAGAGCTTTAGCCACAGCAGCGTCTACCGCCTCTTGTGCTCTTGGCTTTAATGGTGAGCGACGAGGTGAAGAAGGATACGAATTTTTAGTCGGTGAGCCCAGAAAAGTACCCTGACGAACTGATGCTTTTGCAGCCTGAGCAGCTTTACGTTCAAGAGTCTCTTTTTTTATTTTTCGAGGATCACCTGAACCTCTTGATTTCCCTGCTTGAAGCCCCCCAAAGGCAACTAAAGCAGCTATTACTAATAGTTTTTTCATTTTTATCCCTTTACATAAAAAGTGTTAACCGTTTTTCTTCGCAGCAGCGGCAAAAGCTTTTTTCATTTTACGTTGCGCAGCTTTACCGGTTCTTCTAGGAGCTGATTTACTTTTCCCATCGCTACCGTTATGCGATGCTCTATAATTTGCACCACTTCTTGCACGTGAGCCTTGTCCCCAATTAGTGCTTGTACTATTTTTTTGGGCAACTGGTTGTTGTACTGGAGCAAACATTACTGCAGCAAGACGCGCTCTTTCTTGGGCTCTAGCTTCTCTTTGGAGTGTTTTTTCCTGTTCTACAGTAAGACAACCACTATTAACTCCAACAGGAACTCCCCCAGCTCCAAAAAAAGCTGCTGACAAACCTGAACTAACCAATAATGCAAAAGATAAAGTACCTAATTTCTTCATAAAACCTTCCGTAATTTGTAAAAAAAATAATGTTTAAGAGATTGACAGTATACTGATAGAAAATATTTTTACTAGTTTTACTGTTAACCTTCATTTCCCCTTAAACGTTTACTGGTCTTTTTTACCAGCCTTCGGTGTACTATTCCACCATGCAAGCGCAGCACCTACTGTTTGTCTATAAAGCCATATTGGGCAAATGCTCTTATCATCATTATTTCCAAAAGCCGTAGTTAACATTGGACTCTCAAGATTTCTAATTGGAGGAGGCGTTGGAGTAGATATTTGACGATTTCCGCATTGCCCGTCACCCCCAGTAAAAGAATCTGTTCTAAAAACTTCGAGAGTCTCATCATCACTACTAGAAGCTGATTCACTCCCAATTACGACACCCCCAGATAACAATAATGCCAAAGTAAAAAAGGTCACTTTATAATTCATACTTAGATCCTTTAAGTATTAGTTGAGTATCACTTTTAATCCGGCACTGAGCGTAACAAAGAGAAGGTTTTTGTAAACCTCTCTTTAAAATTTTTTAAAATTGTTTGCTCATAAATTTAGTATAAAATAACTCGAGCGCTAACAGTGAACCTCCACCTTTAACACGACAATCAACTTCATACAGAAATTGATGTGCTGCTTGTAGCTCTTTTGGTGAAGTTGTTTTCCACTCCCGTTGTAGAAACGAAAATGGTAAACGGTAACTCATCTGCTTTGCTTCATTTAACTTATTTGCTTTGCGTAGATTAATTACATGATAAGCACGCCACAACTGCTCTGACCAAAAAGTGGTCCAGAATGGGCCAGCATAATCTTCTTTAAGTGAAAGCCAAGTTCTAAAAAACAAATCCCGTTTGCGAGCAAAAAAACATTGTGAAAGTGTAAAAAGAGATTCTTCTGGTAAGACTATTTTTTCGTACCAAGTC
>JAYPWJ010000068.1:2644-4669 GCA_038135085.1 bacterium | reverse complement strand
CAGGTTTGGCATTTGAATACGCATTTGGACTAAATCGACCAGTTCTTTTTATTATTAGAATTACCTGGGCATTTAATATGTTAATGTACCAGATTTTTGCTATCTTTATTGAATCGTTTACAGAACATACCAACTATATTTCTCGCCATCAAATGATTTCATGCCTTATTAGTAGCTTTTTCTTTCTATATCCCCTTGGACTCGCTTTTTACGGATTTAATGATATTAACTATCGGCCACAGTTAGAATTTTCTTCCTACTCAATGGAATCAATTTATGCACTTTTCATTTTGATGCCATTTACCTTATTTTATGCATGGCGAAAACTCCAAAGAACTAAATCAAACAAAATCTTAACAACACAATTAAAAACGGTTATTAAATACCTAATATTCCCTCATGTAGTTACTAATCTTTATCATACCTTCCCAATGCCAATGCATGGAGTAAAAAGTAGCACAACCATTCTTGCAACCGCCTGCTCCAATATCTTTTTGACAGTTGCCCTATTTTATTGTTTAAAAAAGATTATTCGTTTACGATTTTTAAATATGCACAACCATGTGCTCTCTGACGGAAACTTTACGTTTACCAACAACTTTAAAACTATTTTAGAATCACTAGGTTCAGCCACTACAGTAAATGAAGTACAACTTTTAACACAACGCTTTTTTCAAGAATCGTTTTCTATCTCCCCTATTCATACTTCTTTAATTGTTAGAACAGCTCAAAACCCTTTTCAAACAGAGCATGCTAAAATTTTCCCCCATGAATCCAGAATAACAGTTGAACATTTTTTAGGGGGCCAAAAAACAGAAGTTTGCAAAGAAATATTTAGCACACTTCAACGTACAAAAATTTTTATTTACGATGAAGTTGAATATGATAACTTCTATGAACAGCGTGAATCAAATGGTGTAATTCTTACTTTTTTAAAAGAGCAGCAAGCTGATATTTTTCTTCCTATTTACGAACAAAACAATATAATTGGATATATTATTATAGATCGTCACGCCCGTGGACAAAGGCTTTATAGTGATACAGAGCGAGATGAAATGATTGTTTTTGCAAGCTTTCTCTCAAAAATTATCAATTTACTCCAAAATAGAAACCTTAATGAATTGCTTAAGCAACGAAAAGATATTATTGAAGAGCTCTATCTTAAACATCAAGAAATCAATCAATACAAAGAATCAATCCGCTCTTTCTTAAATACAAGCAAAGAAGGTATCGGAATTATCTTTTATAAAAATGGAAAATTTAATGCAGCAAATCAAGATGCCCGTGAACTTATCTCAATCGACCCAAACCAACATCATGGGCACCCATTGGCAAAAGCACTTAAAAATATTGCACAACAAGCATTTGCTTATAAAACAAATCAAACACAGTTAGTTCGAGATGCACGTGGCAAACGATTAGTACTTTCTACTATTCCGCAAATAGAAAACAACACTGTAATTATTACTGTTTACCACCCAGAAATGTATGACACCATTAAAGAACAGATCGATGCAATTCATGACCCATCCGATTGGGATTACCTTTTATATCTTGAAACAACCCGTTCGGGCAAACTTATTAATGAGTTAATTCCTGGTAATGGAGAAATTTTATTAAACTTCAAAATTGATCTTTTAAAACTTTCTTTGGGTAAAAAAGCGTTGCTGCTTGATTTACCAGAAGATGACCTTATTCCTTTGGTAGAGCTTATTCACCATATTAGTTTACGTGAGACCCTTTATACTTTAGAACTACAATCACAAGTTTCAAACGCCGATACTGCTATTAGGCTTTTTGGAATCAACCCAATTTATGGTTCTGTTACCGAAATACCACTTCTTGAAAAGCTTAATAAAAAAGGAACATTGCTGATTAAAAATATTCATCTGCTTGATTTAGAATCGCAAGATAACCTCGCCCAATTTATTCGGTACGGCTTTTATAATATCTTTAAAAGTGACAAAAGAGTTCAAAGCGACGTACGTATTATCTGCTCCAGCAATCATGATTTAAGTACCTTAG
>JAYPWJ010000068.1:2040-2634 GCA_038135085.1 bacterium | reverse complement strand
CTCGTATTCTCTTTAACGAACTTAAAAAAGAATCACTTTCAATGCCGCCGCTTTTAACCCTACCAGACCAAGAGCTTGAAAAATTAGTTGAAGGGTTTACTGACCAAGCTTTGACCGCGAATGAATTTAAAAATTTGATTTCACTTTCTCATCGTGAAAAAGATTACATCGCAACACAACGCCCTATTAGTTTGAATGAACTTAAAAGCCGTGTTCAGCAGCTTTTAATTAATAAATCAAAAAAGACCGGTGTTTACCACGAAACACAGTTTGATGCCGCATATAATGTAACTGACCCAAAGCTGATTGAAGCTGCTAGACTTGGTAAATACGCACTAAAAGACCCTAAGTTATTGCAACTGTTGTGGAACAAGTTCAAAAGCCAAAACAAAATTGCACTCTTTTTGGGGGTCAACCGTTCTTCAGTCAATCGCCGCTGTAAAGAGTACAATATCGCTTAATGCTTTTATTGCACTTTTTAAGCTCCTTTTGTAGGCTTAATGCTCTGGCAAAGGAGAAACTATGTATTTTGAAGAATTTAAACAATATAAAGATGATTTTCTTTCTTATATTGATGTTGAAAAAAATCTAAGT
>JAYPWJ010000068.1:0-2030 GCA_038135085.1 bacterium | reverse complement strand
CATTAAAACTAAAACGTCCGCGGGTTGATAAAAAACTTCCGGTCTATTTAAGTGTTGATGAAATTTTTTATCTGCTTGATGGTATTAAAGATAAAGACCTTCCTTCTAAACGGCCAATTCGGGATAAAACTATTTTTGAGCTATTATATGCCACTGGCATTCGCTGTTCTGAACTCTGTTCTATCCGTATAAAAGATATTGATATGGATGAAAAGGTAATTCGAATTGCAGGTAAAGGTAGAAAAGAACGATACGTTTTATTTGGCAAAAAGGCAAAGCAACGAATTGCACAATACCTTAAAGAAGAACGCCCAAAGCCTGCTGACGAGCGTGATCTTCTATTTGTAAGCCATCGCAATGAACCACTTAACCAACGGACGGTACAACGAGTTATGGCCATGTTTAGAACCTTTCTACGTGGTAACAAAAACATTACTCCCCACAAAATTCGGCACTCATTTGCAACACACTTGCTTAACCAAGGGGCCGATCTACGTGCGGTTCAAGAACTTTTGGGGCACGCAACACTTGCAAGTACTGAAAAATATACCCATGTTACTTCCGCTCAGCTTGCACAAATGTGTGATGATATTCACCCAGTTAACAGCATGAAAAAGGAGAAACTGTAAGCAATGGTGGCGCAAGAGCATTCGTTTTTAAGAAAACTTTTAACGCTTGCTGGGGTTGTTTCTGCGGTGATTATGGTAATCATCGTACGCCTTTCTTATTTACAAATTAGTTTGACTGATGATTTTGTAACACGCAGCCAAAAAAACTTTTTACGCTACGAACAAAAAAACCCATTACGTGGCAACATTATTGATAGTATGGGCAAACTATTAGCGACCAATCGCCCGGTAATCAATGTCTATTGGAAAGGTCATGGGAATAAAAAACTTTCACCCGAGCAAATCAATTCACTTACTACACTTAAAGAACTTTTGCATGAAATTAACCCAACTGAACAAGCTATTAACCGTGCAGAATGGAAAGCACAAAAGCTGTTGCTTGCAAAAGATGTTGAGTTTGAACAGCTCAGTAAAATTTCTGAACGGTTCTCAAGCAATCCTTCAGTACTAATTGAAACAGACTTTACCCGTTTATATCCATATAAAAAAATGGCAAGCCACGTACTTGGTTATCTGGGCAACCTTGAAGTTGGCTGGACCGGCAAAATGGGAATTGAAAAACTATATGAAACAAGTTTAAAGGGACAAAGTGGATTGACCCAAAAAGTATTAAATTCCTTTGGAAAACATCTTTCAGAAAAGGAGGTAGAACAAAGCTTAGCAGGACAAGATATTACCATTACGCTGGATCTTTCATTACAGCGTATTGCAGAAATGCTTTTTCCTAAAGATAAAAAGGGGGTTTTTATTTTAATGGATGCAACAGATGGCAGCTTACGAGTTGCCCTTTCTCGTCCCGATTTTGACCCAAACCTTTTTTTAAATAAAATGGATCAAGAAACCTGGCAAGAGATACAAGATACCAAGCCATTTTTAAACCGTATCCATAACGCCTGCTATCCTCCTGGCTCTATTTTTAAACTCGTGACATTAGCAGCAGCGCTTGAAAGCAACATTATTGAAGAAGATACATTATGGGAATGTAAAGGTTCAGTAATTGTTGGTAATCGTCGCTTTAGGTGCCACCGCCAAGATGGGCACGGCCATTTAACAGCAACAGAAGCAGTTGCAAAATCATGCAATATTTTATTCTATGATATTGCAAAAAACCTTGATATTGATGTACTTGCAAACTATGCACGCCGATTTGGTTTAGGCAAAACTGTTGGAAGCGTATTTAATGACGCACCAGGACTTATTCCAACACGTGAATGGAAAGCACGCACCAAAGGTGAACGGTGGTGGTTGGGAGAAACTCTTTCTGCTAACATTGGGCAAAGCTATTTATTAACAACGCCAATTCAAATTGCAAGAATGATCGCAAGCATTGAAGTAGGTTATTTAGTTACCCCTCGCATTTTAGAAGAAAGTTCTGTAACCTATGAACCGCTTACCATTAAT
>JAYPWJ010000067.1:0-4744 GCA_038135085.1 bacterium | reverse complement strand
TTTTCTAATTGATCTACTACGGTTTTAATTTTAAGATAATGGCTTTCTTTTTCTCCATATTGTCGAATTCCTGTATCAGCCGCTAAAGCTGTTCCAGGAGCCCCCACCATTAAAGTGCTGACTAAAACTGTTAAAAGAAATTTTTTCATGATTTTCTCCATTTTTTATAACCTATCATTTACCCTTTTAGATTAGCAAAATGAGCTCTTTAAAAGCAATAAAAAGTTCAATAAAGTTGATGCTGAGCTTAAATTGAATGAAAATAAGCTTAGGTTAAAGAAGGGGGTTTTCTTTAAAACCGACCAAAATACATTCGGGTTGAGGGGTAATACCAAACTCTGTTTTTACCATTTCTTGCATTGTGCGGGCCAGGGTGGCAATATCTGCAGAAGTTGCATTGGGGCCGCTGACCAGCATGTTTGCGTGCTGGTAAGAGACTTTTGCATCCCCAACTTTAAGGTTGCCTTTAACCCCAATCTTATCAAGGTAGTAAGCAATCCAAATTGCTTTTTTACCTTCAGAAACAAGGGTAACTTCATCATCATGAAAGTTGCGGAAAAAACTGCCACAAGTGTTTGAAACGGGGTAACGAGAAATGCGATGACGGCAAATTTCAACGCGTCTGCCACGGGCAAAGGCGGTTTCAACGTCGGTTCCCTTTTTAAGTTGTAGCGTTGCGTTAATAAGATAATGGTTTTGTTCCATCAGTTTTGATTGGTCGTAACCAAATTCAAACCAACTGTTATCAACGTTTAAAATTTTGCCAGTTGCTTTTTCAATCACTTGTGCGCCAACAAGAAAATGTTCAAGCAGGCGGTCAAAGTAATGCAAATTAATATAAACTGAACCGCCAATGGTTCCAGGAATGGTACTAAAATCTTCCAGCCCAATTAAATTGTGATCAAGCGTGTATTGAATTAACTCATCCATAAGCACGCCTGCATTGGCAGTTATCAGTGCTTGGCCATTTTCTTGAATATCAATGGTAATTGGCTTTTTTTGTGGACGAATAACCAGCCCATCAAAACCATCGTCACTTACTAAAATGTTTGCGCCGTGACCTAATACAAAAATTTCAAGTTCGTTTTCTCGCGCAAATTGCAGCGCTTGTGCAAACTGTTTTGCATCAACCGGCTCACAAAAATATTTTGCAGGGCCACCTGTTCTGAACCAATTTTTGTCATTCAGCGGTACATTTTTTTGAATGGCCAATTCCATTGCCAGTTACTTTCCTGTTAAGTGTGGGCGCAATCTTTTTTTACGTGTGTTTACTTTACCAGCTTCAACCAGATCATAACAGGTTTTGCTACAGGTTTCTTTGAGTTCTGTGTGGCAGGGCGGGCATACCAAAAACTGTTTGTTGCATAAAGCGTTTAGACAGTTGGTGTAAAAATCAGAAGGAGTTTTGGTGCATACATCGCAGGTGCTTAAAATATCATCATTTACTTGGTGTGCAATACGTCCATCAAATACATAGTTTGAACCACGGAAATGGCCGTCTGGGTATTTTTCAATATAACGATGAATGCCGCCGTCAATCTGATAAATTTCTTTTGAAACACCTTTTTGCTGGAGGTAGGCAGTTGCACGTTCGCAACGAACACCGCCGGTGCAATGCATCAAAACTTTTTTATTTTTAAATTGATCAAGATTTTTATCAATGTATTCAGGTAATTCTCGGAACGTATCAATATCAGGGGTAATTGAACCTCTAAAGGTTCCAATGCGGGATTCATAATTATTACGAGTATCTAAAATAACCAGGTCGTCAGGTGCATTATTTAAAAGTTCATGAACCTGCTTTGGTGTTAAATGAATGCCGCCATCTTTGGTTGTTACTTTTTCTGTATCAACGCCAAGACGAACAATTTCATCTTTTACCACCACACGCATACGGGGGAAAAAATCTGAATCACCTTTAACTGTTTTCCAATCAATGCCACCAAAAAGAGGGTGGTTTTCCATTGTTGCTTGGTAAGCGTCAGTTGCTTTGTCTGAGCCACCAACAGTGCCGTTAATGCCTTCTTTGGCAATAATAATACGGCCGGTTAGCCCAAGACCATCGCAAAGTTGCTTTTGCCATTTTGCAATTACTTCTGGTTTTTCTAGTGTTACGTACTTGTAATATAATAAAACTTTACCCATAAATGTTCCTTTCACTTGTGTAGTATAGCAAAGTTTTAGAAATTTGGACAAAAAAAGGGGAGCCGTTAGGGCTCCCAATTTTTTGCTTACTACAGAGTTTTACCCCGCATGCTTTTCAGTAACATCGTCTAGCCTCATTTCACCCTGTGTACCTGTGATGCCATAAGGATGATTTACTGCAGTTGTTTCATTAGCTGCCTGATTAATTTCATTTGAATGAAGCTCATTTGTGTCATCATTTCCCATATGTTCAGTTGGGTCCGCACCATAAAGTAGGTGCTGTGGGTCATTTTGTGGTGTACCATGGAAGTCTACCACTGGATCTTTTTCCATATGTTTATAAATGTTTATAGGTGGTGGTGGAAAATGTCCGTGGAATTCTTGAATTGCCAACTTCATCTCAGATTCTGTTTTTACTAAATCACTATGAAGATTTTGAAGGTTGTAAAAGAAAGGGACAGTTTTTTCCCCTTTGTGTGTGAGTGCGTGGAATTCATCTTCAACCGCACTAAATGCTGCTACAGCTGCTGAGTGTTCATCAGTTGCTACCTCTGCTAACTTTTTACGAGCGGCTGCTTGTTTTGCGTCAAGTTCAGCCCATTCTGCCAAGAAATGTTTATACTGAGGGTACTTCTCTAGCGCCGCGTCCATAAGAAAGGTCAAGAAATCAAATTTAGTTGTGAGTTTATGAATACGCTCTGGAGTTGGTTTGTGTTCAGGTGAACAACCATAAATTGTTCCTGCACAACCACCAGCATCTGCGGGATTTACCATATGGGCATAGCCGTCACCATGAAGCATGTGCTCCTGTCCTGGGCAATGTCCTGTTGATTCACAATCACCACCTGGAGTGGGAATATTATTTGGGTTTCCATGCATGGCATTTTCCGCTAGTGGTTCATGTACGCCATGAGTGCCTGCTGGTACTACCGCTTTTATTCTTCCATCATGATCGGCTGTAGTTAGCCCAGTATAATAGTGGCCAGGATCAACTGGCGCTTTCATTGTTGTTGCACCAGCCATTGCAGCAAGCGCAACAAACGCCATTACTAATTTTTTCATAGTACTAACCTCCGTTTTAATTTACTTTTACTTTACTCCATCCCTGATATAGCAGGTGATATAATGTTTGATCCATAAGGAATGTCACCTTGTGGAGCAGGCATTGCGCGAAGCACTCTTTTCATGCCTTTATGTGCTTTGTTATGGTGGTAAACTTGCGCTGAGTGTGCCTTTAAAAATGCTTGAGGGTCACGGTTTTTAATTGCTTCCATTACTTTAACACCTTGGGTACCAGCAGCTAAATGATGCCCAGCTGTGTGTCTTACTTTTGCTACAATAACCGCAGTTTCAACAAGCTTTCCCAATTGTTCTATTTTTTTTGTTGTAACGGTCATAGGTATTGCGTTATTTTCTGTAACGGCCAACATTGCAACAAGACTCATTACTACTAATAATTGTTTCTTCATATTAACCTCCTTTTTATGGTTTAAAGAAACCTTTCCATTTATTACTGTTTTTAATCTATCAAATCAATAACTCAAAAAGCAAGCATTTTATTTGCTAGAGCTTAAATTAAAGCTTTTTAAGCTTAAAGGTTTTTGAGAGCCGAATTGCAGATTTTACGTTTTTATCGTATGCTTCGATTGATGCTGCTGTAAGCTTATTGTTGATTAAAGAGGGCTTTGCTATGAAACTTTCGTTACGGTGGATTTTTGACCATCTTAAGGCTGATCCTAAAAAGTACTCAATTGAAAAGATTGTTGAGTTGCTGAATGCTAAAACCTGTGAAATTGAAGATGTTCAAGAAATTTCATTTGATCTTAAGCCTTTTGTTTTGGGCTGTGTAACAAAGGTTTCTGGCGATTCAGTTACGCTTGAATGCCCGGAGTTAAAGCAGAGTGTTACGCTTTCAAAGCGGGACGATGTGCAGAAGGGTAGTTGCTATTTAATTAAAAAGAATGGTAAAAATTACGAATGGGCTCAGCTTACTGATTGGTTTAGCACCAAAGAAGGGCTTTTGCCTGCGTTATATTGTGATAAAAAAGATTTAGCAGGCGGCTGGAAAAAACAGATTATTCCTTCAGATTATATTTTGGAAGTTGATAATAAATCAATTACTAATCGCCCAGACTTGTGGGGCCACCGCGGTTTTGCTCGTGAGCTTTCGGTCCTTTTGAATGTTCCGTTGCGTGATGAAAAAGAGTTCTTTGCACAGTTGCCAATTAAAACGGCAGATAAAAATTATACCGCAACAAAAGAGATGCCCTTTACTATCAAAAATTCTGCGCCAAAAGCATGCAAACGTTTTTCTGCGTTCCATGTTAAATCAATTGAACATCGTCCTTCAGTATTGTGGATGGCAGCACGCTTTACGCCAATTGACGCACGTCCTATCGATTTAATTGTTGATGCTACTAACTATGCAATGCTTGATAGTGGCCAACCAATTCACGCGTTTGATGCAAACCTTTTTGCCAAAAAAACAATTGAGCCCCGTTTTGCAAAAAAAGGTGAAAAACTTACCTTGCTTGATGACACAAACTTGACTTTAACGCCCGATGATCTTGTTGTTACCGATGGTTCAAAACCGGTTGCC
>JAYPWJ010000066.1:0-4773 GCA_038135085.1 bacterium | reverse complement strand
GCCTAAGAGTGCTGCTTTCAGGCATGCTTCTGCGATGGATTTGTTTTGAATTCCGGGGATAATAGCAAAAATAACAAGTGCTGCAGCATAAAATGTATAAAAAATAAGGGCTGGCCAGAATTGTGCTTTGTCTGCCATTAAGTGGCCAATTTGCGAACGGTAAAATTGGTTTGCAACAAGCATAATCCATGGAATATCAATTAATGCCAATACGCCAAGTGTTGTCATATAAAGCTTTATAAAAGAATAACTCTGCATCGTATATTTCCTTTTTGTTTAGTGATAGGGTTTAAGTAAACTCTAAACAAAAAGGGGTAGAAAATGAAGAAAATTGCAGTGATTTATCATAGCGGTATGGGGCACACAGAAAAAGTAGCAAAAGAGGTAGTCAAAGGTATTGCTGACCAAAAAGAGGTCAGTGTTGATCTTTTAACAACAGAGCAAGCAATAGAAATAATGGATGATCTTGAAAGCTATACAACTTTGGTGTTTGGGTCTCCGACTTATATGGGTGGTCCAAGTGCACAGTTTAAAGCGTTTGCTGATGCCACTTCAGTTAAATGGATGAAACAAAAATTTAAAGATAAGTTAGCAGCAGGGTTTACCAATTCTGGTGGGCTTGCGGGGGATAAGTACTCGACTTTGATGTATCTTGTAACGCTTGCAAGCCAACATGGTATGATTTGGATCAGTCTTGGCCAACCAGCTCCTTTGACAAAGTCTGGTCATGGTCCTGATGCTCAAACCATTAATCGTGTTGATGCGTCACTTGGTTTAATGACTCAGTCTGATAATGCACCACCTGAGCAAACTCCAGCTCCTGGAGATTTAAAATCTGCCTTTTTATTTGGTCAAAGAATTGCGCAGATTACAAAGCAATGGAATTATTAATCTTCATCGGGATCATGACTCGATGCACGTCGCCAGCCTTTGGGTAGTGGCGAACCATTATGAGTAACCTGCTTTGGCCACCCCCAGCCAGTCCGTTCTTTTTCAACAATATGCGGTTTTTTACAGCAATTGAGTGCTGCCCATAGTTGGCTCATTTTGCTTTTGCCGCTAGGTTTGCAACATTTACCTTCAGGGGTAACTTTTGATCGCCCACAGTTTACACTTAAAAAAGTACACAAAAATACTGAGAGAATAATCTTTCTGTACATGCTTTATTCCTTTGATATACTGACCAATAATACCACTAAAGCATTGGATTGCAAATGTATAAAAAGATTGTTATTTTTGGTCGTCCTGGTTCGGGTAAATCAACGTTTTGCTCAAAACTTGCCAAAAAAATGGGACTTCCACTTTTTCATCTTGATAAAATTTATTTTGCCAAAGATTGGACAAAGCGGGATAACCAAGCTTACTTAGATGACCTGCATGCAATTGTTCAGCAGGACGAATGGATTATTGATGGCAACTGTTTGCGTTCCCTTGATGTCCGTTGGCAGCAAGCTGATTTGGTGATCCATTTTAACTTCCCCTTTTACCTTTGTTTGTGGCGTCTTATTAAACGGCTATGGGCAAAAGATTGTACTATTGATGACCGAGCACCAGGGTGTTATGAAGCAGTTCGGTGGGACTTAGTGACTTATACCTGGCGCTGGAACTGGCGCGTTAAAGATTTAATCCCAGAGCTTCAAAAACACTATCCTCATGTACCGTATTTAACCGTTAAAAGCAGTAAAGAAGTTACTCAATTATTTAAAACAATAGAGTGAGTTTTAATTAGTGGTGTACATTATGATTTAATGTTGATCCAGCGCAATCATCACAGAGTATTGTTGTAAATGAAAGTACGCAGCAGTTACATCCATGCTCGCATGATTCCATACATGGGTGAAGGCAAAAAGCACATACTGGTATAAGAGTGTAATTACATTCTGCACAACATTGCTGGCAGACACTTTTATTTTTATCAAGATACTTTGCGGCTTCTTCTTTTTCTACTCTATAAACTTCACAGCTTTCGCTTGCTCCTTTAATACAGCCGGCAGCAAAACAGGCTATTAAGGTAAATGGCCAAGAAAGCATTGCTCCAACTCGTAATCCACATCGTTTTAAACTACATGGTTCAATGGTTTGGCTATGAGGAAAAAATTTTTCACTCCAATATTCAGGCTCTAAGTAGGTGGGTGGTCTTTCATCGTGAAACGTAGGGCTTGTATCGGGTAAAAGTGGTCTTCCTTCACCCTGCAGATGGTACTCTGATGAAATAATAGTGGAACAGAAAAAAATAAAATAGAGAGATAATAGATCTTCACACATTTTCCCTTACTTATTATGAGCTATTTTGATTTAGTATTTTAAAGGTATAGAAAGAAGAAATGTTAAGACAAGTTTTTTGGTTCTGGAATGTGTAAGGTCAACCAGTTATTATCAATTAATTTTTTAATATGAGGCGTGGTAGCAAGTGCCTGATCAACTTTATTTTGTGGCGCATAAATAACTACAATAAGTCGAATTGGTTCATGAAATGGTACATTCCATTTTTTATAAATAGACTGTAAGGGAAGGCCAGTCAATAGGTCACTTGCGTTGCCCTGCATTACGCCAATCTTGCTGGTTACATTATGCGTTACTTTGTCCCCACTGCCATAGTGAGTAAGTGAAAGGCGGGAAAACAAATATTGATGATTAATCCATTGAGCAACGGTAACTGGGCCATTTAAAATACTTGCTAAAATTGCTCCATCAGTATCAGTTTCCCACTCATATGAATGTAAAAATGTTCTGCCTTCAAGATTAACACCTTTTGTTATACTTCGCGGGCCAATAATAAATGAGGCATTATTTGCAAGGCCCCATTCAGGTTGCACTTGCGCCCAATTAGTGCTCCGTTCTTGCGCAGATTCTACGGGATTGTTTGTTGTGTCACCAAGGAGCTTCATTCGCTCTTTGCAACTTGTTTTTTGCGCGGCTTTTAAATTTTCTATAATTGTTTGTGGTACTTTATTGGAAAGGGTAATTCCATCAGTTACAGTATCATGTGCACCGGCAATAAACAGGGTATTTTTTGGAATAATGATTCCATTTTTTTGTAAGCCGTCTCTCACTGCAGGATCATTAGCAAGTTCTACAAAAATACGTGCATTATCATATCCGCTATTTCCACCACAGGCGCCACATTGTAAAGATGATTTGTAAGGGTTATTTGTGACCTTTGCACCGTGTCCACAAATAATAACAAATGGAGCAAAATTTTTGGTTAAACCAATTGAGCAAAGTGCATTTTTTACGTACGTAACACGGTCTGCTAAGTCTATTGAATTTAAAGAAAAGTTGGTTTTATGATTTTTGTTTGTTTTTTTGATTAAAAGGTTTGCTAAGCGGGCAGCTGTTTGTGGAAAAAATGTTCTTGCAATTAACAGCGCTGCGCTTACTAGTCCCGCAGCTTCTGCTAAGGCAAAGGGGGTAGTGTAATTGTATTTGACGCTATTAAATGAACGTTTAATATTTTTTACAAGTGTTTTGTTTTTCATGCCTTGTGCATTGGTATCAAGCATTACCTGTTCAAGCGGATCAACTATAACCGGACATGATGAAGTTGTTTTGTTGGTTGCCGTATTAGCAATAAAAACAGGGAGTCCAAAAAAGCCTGCTATTCCAAATGTCTCGTAGTTTCCCATTGTTTCAATTGCACGTCTAATAATTTCTGATCGGGGATCAATGCAGAATAAAAATTGCACATCGGGGTTTTTTGGTGTTGCTTTATTTTGTTGTTCTAAAGCTTTTGTGAATGGTTCAATGTAAGCAGCTTCTGATAATCTAATAAGGCCTATACCAGTAGGTAAACTTTCTTTAGCAAGAGCTTCTTTTTTTGCCCATTTTAAAAATTGTTGTGCATCAGGATAAAGTGTAACTACTAAGGCACAACGCATTGCAAGATACTCAGTAAAAAGTGATTCATTTAACTGAAATTTATCCCATTCTGCTAAATATTTTATGTACCCTGACCACCCCGGTAATGTTGTGAGCAAGTGAGTTAAAAACTGTTCTTGGTCAGATTCTGCAATTAAAAGTATTTCAAGGGCTTTATCTATGGTTTCTTCAGGGTTTTCTGAAAGGTTCTTAATAAATTGGTGGTTCAATTCGCTGTCAAAAGGAGCAAGCATTTTAAATGCATAGAACAAACCTCTATGGCGATGAGGCATGTTAATAGCTGCATTCCCTTTATCAAAAAAAGCCTGGCACCATTTAATGGTGAGTCGATTGACTGCTTTTAGTGGTTCTGGGAAAGGTCCATTAGTAAACGTTGTGTTTCCTTTTTTGAGTGCCTCTTCAAACGGTAGTGAAGTAAATCCTTCAAGTGGGTTGCGTGCAATAAAACTTTTTAGGGGCCACAAAGGAGCAATAACATTATATGCGTTTGAAATTTTATTTTTCAGCATGTTTTTTTCCTAGTGGTAATAATCGTTTGGGGCTGATGTTGTGGTATTTGCCCATGGTTGGCTTGCAGTAAGTATTTTTATATAGAATTTCCCAAACCACTGGGTATTTTGAAGTTGTTTTCCAAAAACCATGATTAACCATGGTATTACTAAAAAGACTATCCCTAGAATATAAAGTGGTGTTAATGGGAGTGGGTTACTCAAATGCATTGGGGACAAAAAGCTTTCAATAATTGCAATACTTAATCCGTAGATACCGCCAATAAATCCTGTAATTAAAAATAAAAGTGGAAATCGATACAAATGTTTACCATCAAAAAAGGTGAGTGCAAGTTGCGTGCCAGCAATAAAAACAACGATAGTTAAAATAAAATGGGTATTATAT
>JAYPWJ010000065.1:2879-4882 GCA_038135085.1 bacterium | reverse complement strand
TTGCTTTATACGATGCATCAAAAAGGTTTTTAACTTCATGCCTCTAAGGATAAAGCAAAAACTAAAAAGAAGCTATCACTACGATTGGAACTCACGCGTTGGGAACTGTGCATTACCCACAAAAGGAATATCCTGCGCTGCTTTTAAAATGTCTTTAACACCTTTGAATGCCATTTCACGCATTAACAATACTGCACTCCACGCAAGAGGTTTCTTTTCAGTTGCCCCTTGAATTTCAACAATATCACCAGATCCGGTCATTACAAAATTAAAGTCAGCATCAACCCTACAATCTTCAGCAAAGTTAACATCAAGTAATGCTTGTCCACCAGTCCAACCAACAGAAATTGCTGCAAGTGTATCTTGTAAAATAGTATCTGTTACAATTCCTTCTGCAGACCACCGTTCAATGGCATGACGCAATGCACAATAAGCACCAGAGATCGCAGCAGTTCTTGTTCCACCATCAGCCTGCAATACATAGCAATCAATATAGATTGTTTTCTCACCCAGCTGTTTTAAATCAACAACTGCACGCAAAGAACGTCCAATTAAACGCGATATTTCAACAGAACGACTGTTACGACGCATGATAGAAGCTTCTCGAGGAGTTCTGGTAATAGTTGAAGCAGGCAATAAAGTATATTCAGCTGTTAACCAACCTTGACCGGAACCTCGTAAGAAATGGGGCACACCATCTTGCAACATTACTGAACACAAAACGCGTGTATTACCCATTTCAAAAAGAGCTGATCCTTGAGCATTTCCGTAAACACCGTACGATACCTTAACCTGACGCACTTGGTCAGGTTTTCGGCCATCTACTCGAATTGTCATAGTGTCTACTCCGACTTAGTTAATAATCTTAAGACGGACACGATCTAACTCTGAATCGTATTCAACAACCTTCACTTTCAATGAGCTATCAAGTGGATACTCTTTTGACATGCTTCGTTGTTTTTCACGTGGAATAGCAGAAACGTGGAGCAACCCTTCTTTTCCTGGAACCAACTCAATAAATAAGCCGAAATCAGCAACACGCTTTACGATACCATCAAATTCCATACCAGCAGTAATTTGACCTGCAAGTACTTTGACCCATCGAACTGCACGTTCCATATCTGGACCTGGTTGACCAAAAATACGAACAATTCCGTCACCTTCAATATCAATTGAAGTTCCAGTTTTTTCGATAATTTCTTTAATTACTTTTCCACCACTTCCAATCACGGCACCAATTTTGTCAGAATTAATTTTGAAACTTTCAACTTGTGGTACAAGGTCAGAAAGATTCTCATTTGGCTTTGTCATCACTTTTTGCATTTCACCAAGAATGTGCATTCTTCCTTCTTTAGCTTGTGCAAGTGCTTTTTCAAAGACTTCGCGTGGTAAACCACCTTTGTATTTAATATCCATTTGAATTGCAGTCACACCATGTTTGGTACCCGCAACTTTAAAGTCCATTAAACCAAATGCGTCTTCAAAGCCAGTGATATCAGTCAACACTTTAAAGTCACTGGTTTCACCTTTTAAAAGCCCCATTGCAACACCACCAACCATATCTTTGATTGGAACACCACCATCAAGGAATGCCATTGTTGCAGCGCACACAGTTGCCATAGAACTTGACCCGTTTGATTCTAAAATATCAGAAACAATGCGGATTGTGTAAGGGAAAGCTTCTTTACTTGGTAGTACATATTTAAATGCAGATGCTGCCAAGTGACCATGCCCTACTTCTCGACGACTTGGTGCTCGTAAGAAACGAACCTCACCAACTGAGAATGGTGGGAAATTATAGTGAAGCATGAATGATCCATCAACTTCACCACCCATAATATCTTCAATTTTTTGTTCATCTTGACCGCTTCCCAAAGTTAATGTTGTCAAACTTTGAGTGCTTCCACGAGTAAAGAGTGATGAACCGTGACAGAACGGTAAAAGTCCAACCTCAACGCTAATATCACGTACTTGATCAAACTGACGACCGTCAACTCGTTTAC
>JAYPWJ010000065.1:0-2869 GCA_038135085.1 bacterium | reverse complement strand
GACAAATATAATCGGTCAAACGTTTTTTTAATTCAGCATCGAAGATATAATCTACAATACCTCGTGGATCTCCACTTTCTTCAATTTTTGCACCAAATTCTTGCTCAAAAGCATCTTTAACGCCATCCATCACTGCTGATAATTCTTCTTTAGTTTTTGTGCTAAAAAATGGAGCAAGACGATCATTGGTCAAAAAGTCAGCACATTTCTTTTCCCAAGCATTCCAATCTAATGGAGCTTCAACTAAACTCTTTTTAACACCAATAGTCTGTGCAATTTCAGATTGCCATGCAACCTGTTTTCTAATGCCGTCATGAGCTAAGAACAACGCATCAAGAAGCTCTTTTTCAGAAATTTCATTGGTTGAACCTTCAACCATACAGATACCATCTTTGGTTCCTGCAACAATAATTTTTACATCAGATTCAAGGATCTGTTCATAATTTGGATTGATAACCCACTTATCTTCAATGCGAGCTACTTCAGCAATACCAACTGGTTCTAATAACGGTATTTTTGAAACGGACAATGCCAATGATGCTGCCAATAATGCAATAGTATGTGGAGTATGTTCTTTATCTACAGAATATAAAGTAATAACAATTTGAACTTGATCAAAATAATCTTTAGGAAAAAGTGGACGTATTGCCCTATCAATCAAACGAGATGTTAAAACTTCTTTATCAGTTGATTTACCTTCACGCTTAAAAAATCCGCCAGGAATTTTACCAGCGGCAGCAAATGGTTCACGGTAATCAACTGAGAGAGGAAAAAACCCAGGAAACTCTTTTGAAGCTGCAGATGTTGCTGTTGCAACAATTACGGTTCCACCCTGCTGCAACCACACTGACCCATCAGCCTGACGAGCAATGTGGTTTATTTTAGCCTTATACCCTAACTCAGGTAATTCAAATGTATTTTTCGACATATGTACTCACTATTTATCTTTATAATTTATTATTACGGTAGCACGTTTATCGCTTTTAGCTTATCGCTTTAGATTAAAAGCTTCAACCACTTTTACATACATCTTTTCGTCAGTTTTTTTGAGATATTTGAGCAAAGATTTTCTTTGCGCAACTTTCTGTAACAAACTACGACGACAAGAGAAGTCTTTTTTATTTTGCGTCAAATGTGCTGTTAATTTTTTAATTTCATGTGAAAGATCGGCAATCTGAACCTGAGAAGACCCAGTGTCGTTTTCATGTTTTTTTAATTCTGCTGCTTTTATCATTTCTGACATATTATTATCCTTTGCAGTGTTCTGCTTTTTTCAACCAAGAAAAATTTTGTTCATTCATTATTAATGGCCAGGCCATGCAAAAAAGCATGGTAGGCACGAGCGGGATCGAACCGCTGACCTCTGCTACGTCAAAGCAGCGCTCTACCACTGAGCTACGCGCCTCACACATTATGTTGTGCCTTGACTGTCACGGGCAGCAAGTAGCTTTTCTTCTTTTTGCGCCTGTCGCTCAAGATCAGAAAGATCATCACCAAGATACTTAGATCTGAATGAAGGAATCCCTGTTCCCGCTGGAATCAATTTCCCAATAACCAAGTTTTCTTTCAAGCCATAGAGATAATCCATCTCACCTGACATTGCCGCTTCTGCCAAGATTCGTGTTGTTTCTTGGAAGGCCGCTGCTGCAAGTGGACTTTCTGTGCTTAAAGAAGCCATGGTAATACCAGTTAAAATTGGGTTTGCAGTAGCAACTTTTTTACCTTGCGCTTGCAACTGCTCATTAATAGCTCTGAAATGTACTCTATCAACACGGTCACCAATTAAGAAATCAGAATCACCTGAGTCAATAACACGTACTTTTCGCATCATTTGACGAACAATTACTTCAACATGACGATCGTTAATATCAACGCCCTGTCCACGATAAATTTCTTGAATTTTATCAACAAGATAACGCTGTAAAACTTCTGGCCCCAAGATACGTAAGAGATCATGAAGTACCGGTGTCCCTGCGGTTAACGCATCACCAACACTTACTTTATCACCATCTTGTACGTTCAACTGTTTACCACGAGGAATGAGATAATCATATGAAGCATCACCATTAGACACTACAATCTTACGCATTCCACGTTGTAACCCACTAAAGGCAACTGTTCCATTAATATCTGAAAGTATCGCTGGCTCTTTTGGTGCTCGAGCCTCAAAAAGCTCTGCAATACGTGGAAGACCACCGACGGTAATATCAGATGTTTTTGAAGTTCCTTCTGGCATTTTAACCAAAACATCACCAGCTTTTACATCTTGACCATCATCAACCGCAAGATAAGACCCTGTTGGAAGATAATAATGAACAATTTCATTACCGTCTTTATCATCGATAATAATTGCCGGCTGGTGAGATTCACCTTTATGTTCAAGTACAATCGTCTCAGTAGTTTGAGAAGTTTCATCATATTCTTTTTGTGTAGTTACATGATCAATTAAATCAGAGTAACGAACACGCCCTGTTTTTTCTGTAAGAACAACCTTGGTGTTAGTATCCCATTCAGCAAGTTTGTCACCTTCTTTTACTTCTTGACCATCGGTCACAAAAAGATATGAACCATATGCTACTGAATGTTCTTGTACCTCACGTCCATCAGGCGACATAATAAAAATTTGCCCTTTTCGACTCATAACCACATTGATACCATCACGATTTACAATCGTTCTAACATCTTTTAAGCGAATTTGACCCGCATGTTTTGCGACAAAATTTGATTGTGCAATAACACTACTTGCCGTACCACCAATATGGAATGTTCTCATTGTAAGCTGTGTACCCGGTTCACCAATCGATTGTGCAGCAATAATACCGGCAGTTACACCAACATCAACCACTTCACCTTTTGAAAGGTCGTAACC
>JAYPWJ010000064.1:4090-4935 GCA_038135085.1 bacterium | reverse complement strand
TGATAACATTCCGTGATGATTTTTTCCAAAGTATGGCGGACAAAATTGCAAGTGGACAAGATTTAAAAGCAGAACTTGATGTTATGGAAAGCCATTTTCCAAAACTTTTAGGTGAACAAGCAGTAACAAACGATGGAAAAATATCCGATTCACGCAAAGCTCTTGAAGAAAAAATTATGGACACCGTACTACAAAAATACAAAGATAGCCCAGAAAAAGGAGCCGTAGCACAACTGCTCAGAGAGCGACTTCCTGCGGCTGCAGAAACATATAGCGATGAATTAGACGCAGCAACAAAAGAAAGTGCCGCGGCAGAAGCGCTTGTTGGCCCAGACACAGGACCAGGTGAAACAGAAGCAGAAAGAAAAGCTGCTGCAGAAGCCGCAGAAGCAAAAGCACACGAACAAGGTGATACCGCTGCAACTACCGATTCTAATTTAACAAAAGAGCATAATAAAGCAGGCCAAGGAACCGGTGTGCAGACAACACCAAGTGGCGATAATGACCCAACTGGCGACGGTGGACAAGAAACTCCAGCAGATGGTGGCAGAAAAGCTCCAAATGATGACCCAACTGGTGACGGTGGACAAGAAACCCCAGCCGAACGAGAAGCACGAGAAGCTGAAGAAGCAAAACAGAAAAAGCATGAAGAAGAACTACAAAAAGAACATGAAGAAGCGCTAGGCAGAGAAGGTGAAGTAAACACTGAACCAGTAACAACTGGTGAAGAGTAAAGAAAGTAAAAACGTATAAGCGTTTAAAAGTGCCGCCAATAAGGCGGCACTTTTATTGCCCTTCTGGTGCCACAAATAATGATTGAAACTCTTTTACAATTGCAAGCAACT
>JAYPWJ010000064.1:2062-4080 GCA_038135085.1 bacterium | reverse complement strand
ACAAACAGCATAAGCGCCTGCTGCACAAATGAGTAGGTTACAAACTGAGCCTGCTTAAGAACCTCAACTGCACGTTGCCCTCGAGACAAACGTTGCTGAGCACTTTTATCAAGCTCGGTGCCAAACTGTGAAAAATCAAGCAGCTCACGATATTGTGCTAACTCAAGCCCCAACGTTTTTGCAGTCTTTTTAATCGCTTTAGTTTGTGCAGCTCCACCAACACGGGAAACAGAAAGCCCAATGTTAACAGCCGGACGAACGCCACTTTTAAAGAGTTGATCATCTAAAAAGATTTGCCCATCGGTAATGGAAATTAAGTTGGTTGGAATATACGCAGTAATATCGTCACTTTGAATTTGCACAATTGGAAGCGCAGTTAGAGAACCACCATCAATTACATTCCCCGCCCGTTCAAGCAAACGGGAATGAAGATAAAACACATCCCCTGGGTACGCTTCTCGGCCCGGTGAACGGCGCATGAGCAAAGACATTTCCCGATAGGCAATTGCGTGGTTACTTAAATCATCATACACAATAAGTGCATCGTGGCCGTTCTTTCTGAAATATTCACCAATAGTACAACCCACATAGGGAGCCAGATATTGGCATAAAACAGAATCACTGGAATCGGCGCTGACAATTACGGTGTACTCAAGCGCTCCGTTTTCAACCAAGAGACGAATAATACGCGCTAAGTTTGCTTGCCGCTGCCCAATTGAAACATAAATACATTTTACGTTTTTGCCCTTCTGATGCAAAATTGCATCGAGCGCTAACGCCGTTTTACCGGTACTGCGGTTACCAATAATAAGCTCCCGCTGCCCTTTTCCAATGGGAACTAACCCATCAACCGCAATAATTCCTGTTTCAAGCGGTTCATTAACCGGACTGCGCTCAATTACCCCCGGGGCAAACGATTCAACTGGCCAGCGTTCTGCTATATCCAAATCCCCTCGGCCGTCTATTGGTTTGCCCATCGCATTGAGCGCACGTCCCAAAAGTCCCATACCAACTGGAGCCTTAAAGACTTGCCCCGTTCTGCGGGCAACTTCAAGCTCTGCAACTGCAATGGTACTGTAAAGTAAAAAAATGGAAACATGGTTCTCTTCTAAATTAAGAATAATCCCTCTGTTTCCTCCTTCAAATTCA
Source organism: bacterium (assembly GCA_038135085.1). GTDB lineage: Bacteria > Babelota > Babeliae > Babelales > CAIQNR01 > CAMCVM01. The sequence goes on along the minus strand of JAYPWJ010000064.1, from coordinate 2,931 downwards.
ATAAGCTCATTGTAAACCGCTTTTTCAAGTCCATGAACGCGACAAATACCATCACCAACTTGGACAACAATACCAATTTCATCCAATTTTTTTTCGGTATTACCTTCCAACGATTTTTCAAAAAGTGAAACGAGATCTGTGCTTTTAATGTCCATGCTTTTTTCCTAACGTTTCAACGAAGAGCGAATGCGATTTAAACGGCTCTTAATTGAAGCTTCCCATAAAAATTGATCACTTTGCAAGCGTAGCCCAGCAATAAGTGTGGGATCTTGCCTATACAAACAAGTCACAGTTTTTTGGGTAGCGCGCTCTAAAAATTTTACTATTTTTTTCTTTTGATCTTGAGTCAATGCCCCTGTAAACCTAACAACAAACGTAGCTGCTTTAAGCCGATTTTGTGCTTCTTTTATAATCTCGGCAAACACTACATCAATCAAAAATGCTCGTTTATGCTGAACCAATAGCATTATCAGTTTATTAAATGGTTCAGCAAGCCCAAGCTCAATACGAATTTGATCAACTGCCTTCTTTTTAACTGCTTCATTCAATAATGAAAGCTGCAAGAAAAAACAAACCTGCTTACGTGCTTTAAAAAAAGTTTGCGCTTTTTTAAGTAGTTCAAAATCAAGCGAATCAAGCTGCTTGCCAAAACAATTTAAAAAAGCCTTTGCATAACGAGAAGCCAAACGTTCTTCATGGAGTATCGCCATTCTCACTTGCTTACCCCTTCTAACCTATCCACCACCTTATTTAAGAAAGCATTTTGTTGCTGTTCTTTTTTAAAACGATCAACAAGCTCCTGTTCTGCTTCTTTAAGCACTTCAGGAAGCACCTCTTGCGATGCGTGCTGCGTAGCTAACCATTCAGTT
>JAYPWJ010000064.1:0-2052 GCA_038135085.1 bacterium | reverse complement strand
GGTCTATCTTTTCTAAAAGTGTTTGCGCATAGGCTTTTTGTTCTACCCCTTTTGCTTCTGTCTGTTTATTCTCTTCTTGAAGGTTAGCATATTGATCATGAAGCCCTTTAAGTACCTCTTGTTTGCGCGTTAAAGCTCGCTTGATAAAATCCAACACATAAGATGAAAAGATTCGCTTTAAAAAATAAACTAAAAGAAGAAAACAACAAACCTCAAAGAATGCAAAGAAAGAAAAAAATTCAGTCATTATCAAGCACCCTTTTGACCACCAAGGCTTTTGTTTCTTTAATAAGTTGCTGCTTATGCTCTTTATCTATGCCAGTTTTTACAGGACACAAAACAGCCGAGTAAGAAAGATCAGGAACAGCTTCTACTTGAGGAGCTGCTTTTCCAAACTTTTTTCTAAAGCGTTGCCAGGCTTTTTGCTGAGCTTCTTGCAACGCATGCAAAGCAGTACGTTCTGTTTCTATCGCTCTATCAAGCCGTTTTAGCTGAGCCTGCTCACGCTGAATAACTTTGACCACATCTTGAAAAAAAAACCGGTCGAGAAACTTCCACATCACAAGAAAGTGCATCATCTGCACAAACAGTGTTATGTTAATTTCAACCACAGAAATACCTTCTTATTATCTGTTGAAAAGAATTAAAAGCAGCGCAACAAGAAAAGCATAAATTGCAGATGACTCAACAATCGCCATTGCAATCATCATTGTCATCCTTATTTTGTCAGCGCTTTCAGGATACTTCCCAACACTTTCACATGCTTTAGTACCAATAAGCCCTTGTCCAAGAGCAGGTCCAATACTTCCCAACCCCATTGCAATTGCAGCGCCAAGAAATGCAGCTGCTTTTGCATAAAAAACACCTTCCATACTTTTACCTTTCTGGGTAATGCTTTTACTTAACTTTAGTTTACTCTATTTTTGATTTTTTTTACAAGGGGTGCACAGAAGAAATTGTTGTTTTACCAGTCGGCAATGGTGTTACCTGCATAAACTCTGCAATTTTTTCAAGATGATGTTCAAACCGATTGCTAGAATGTTCAAAATCATTGTTACAATCAAGTACTAACACCGGTGTGTCAACTAAGTAATCTGCAACACCCTCTTTTTTCAAAAGCCATTCTTCATGTTTATTATGAAGCGACTCAAGATAAGAAAGTGGCACCGCAGCTTCTTCTTCCCGCGCACGTTTTTGCAAACGTTCAAAACAAATCTTTGGATCAGTCTGCAAATAAATAAATCCATCTGGCCGCGTAGTGTAACCTTCAACAAGCCACTCAAACCATTCTTTATAAAGGTTCCATTCAATTTCACTCAAGGTTCCCATTTCAAAACAGTTTTTTGCAAAACAGTAACGATCTGAATAAACCGAACGCTCAAGCACTTGACGCATATGAGGATTTTTTTTCATATGCTGCTCTTGTTCAACTACGCGAGACACAAATGCATACGATTGGAACGTATAGGCCCACCGCTGAGTATCTTGGTAAAATCGATCGAGTAAGCTTTCTTCCCCTGTAACCGTTTGCCACTTATCAAGGGGCTCATAAACAATCTGAACCGGAAGTCTCCTATCAAGCATCCGCAAAAAGGTTGATTTGCCGGCTCCAATATTCCCCTCAATAATAAAGCTTTTTTTCTCCGCGGCGATCATGAAACTCCTTATTATTTACAAATAAAAAAAAATTTAAGCTGAAAATTCCCCCTGGCTCTCAGAAGAGCGCCTTCTTTGGCAGAAATGGTAAAATACGCTATACTTTTAAATCCTTTTGAAGGTAGCATACCTTCTTATTGTAGAAATGTTAACGACAAAAATAAGATTATAAATTATTAGATGTTTATGAAATATAAAAAGCTCTTAGCACTCTGCCTTTTGACGATAGTTTTAACCCCCGCATATGCAATATTTGAGGACTCAGATTTTAACTTAGATGATTTTGCTGAAGCGGTATATGGTATTGAACATGAATCACCAACCACCAGGGGAACTTACCACGATAGCCTTGATACCTTAATTGATGCACCTATTGAAGCCCATAATCTTTTAAAA
>JAYPWJ010000063.1:3659-4973 GCA_038135085.1 bacterium | reverse complement strand
AATCATGAAAAAGTCCCGTTCGTTCAACAAGGCTTTTTGTTGGCGGTAACTTTAAATACCCATAATCAAGTAGAAACGCTTTAGTTCCTTCCTTTTTCAATACTCCAAATCCAGCAAACCTAAAACCAGGGTCTACTCCCAAGATTACCACTTCTCCCCTCTTTCCTTTTAATACTCTTCGTGGGCCTCTTCAAATTTAGTAAGTTCTTTTAAGAATGTTAATGGAACCATTCCGGTTGGCCCGTTTCTTTGTTTTCCAATAATGAGCTCTGCGCCTGCTGGTTGCTCTGTATCAGGGTTATACACCACATCACGATATAAAAACATAATGACATCAGCGTCTTGCTCAATCGCACCCGATTCACGCAAATCAGAAAGCATTGGGCGTTTATCCATTCTGCTATCAACCGCACGTGAAAGCTGTGATAATGCAATAATTGGTATATTGAGTTCTTTTGCTAATGCTTTAAGCGCTCGTGAAATTTCTGAAACTTCTTGGTGACGATTTTCGTGCCGCTTACCACTATGCAGAAGTTGCAAATAATCAATAACTAAAAACCCAACATCTGATTGTTTTTTTAATTGACGCGCTTTTGCTCGAAGTGACATAATATCAAGCCCAGCCGCGTCATCGATAAATAATTTCATTTGTGCTAGCTTTGCCGCAACGTTAGTCAACTCAACCCATTCATCTGAAGTAATTGTTGCGTTTCTAATGTTGTGATGCGAAATACTTGATTCAGTTGAAAGTAGCCTAAGTGTTAATTGTTCGGCTGACATTTCAAGTGAAAAGACACCAACCGTTACCCCATTAGTTGCTGCATGAGCAGCAATATTTAGCGCCAAAGAGGTTTTACCCATCGAAGGCCGTGCTGCTAAAATAATTAAATCAGAAGACTGAAACCCTGAAGTCATTTTATCAAGATTGCTGTAACCGGAAGCAACTCCTGTTAAACCTCCACTATTACTTTTTATATCAGATAAATGCTGAAATGTTTTTTTAAGCCAAATATTAAGTTGTACAAAATTCTGATCTGTTCGTTGGTTTGAGATCTGAAAGATTGCCTTTTCAGCTGCATCTAAAACACTATTGATATCTTCTTCATCTTGATTATAACAACCAGTAATAATTTCAGTTGCTGAATTAATCAATTTTCTGAGTACTTCTTTTTCTTTAATAATTTTTGCATGCTGAGCAACTAAACCAACAGCCGGAATATCTTCTTGTAAAGAAAGCAAATACATCAACCCACCAACGTCTTGAAGAGTCCCCTTTTTTTCAAGCTCATTTTGCAGAGTTACGACATCAAGACG
>JAYPWJ010000063.1:888-3649 GCA_038135085.1 bacterium | reverse complement strand
AAGATATTTTTGATTTGTTTCTTTTTATTGAAGATACATTTGATTTGCAATTTCAACCATTGCACCATAAATAGTTGCATGGGCCGGAATGTAAAAATCTTTCGGCTGTAAAATCTCACTAACCTTTGAAAGATTTTCGTCATTCAAAAGCAGAGCACCCAATACCGCTTTTTCTGCTTCTACGTTGCTGGGGAGCTTTTTGCCCAGAACACGCTCGGCCAAAGCTCCCTTTTTTTGCCCGCCCTTATCTTTGTACATAGGTACGCTCTTTGATGTTATACGCTTTGCTCTTTTTCAGAAACAACTTTGAGTTGAACTTTTGGGTGAAGTTTTGATGTTAATTTAATGGTAACATCAAAAGTTCCCTTTTCTTTAATTGTTTTATCAATCTTGACTTGACTCTTATTAACACTTACGCCCTCTTGCGCAAGAAGATCAGCCACTTCAGCCGGATTAATTGAAGCATACAGTTTACCATCATCATGCATTTTACGTTTAACCGTAAGTTTCATAGTTTTAATTTTTTCTGCAAGCATTGAAGTTTTTGAAGCAACTACTTCTTTACGATGCTCAACGTGTTTTGCTCTGCTTTCATAAAATGGTGCATTTTTTGTTGTGATTTTAATTCCCATTTTGCGTGGTAAAAGAAAGTTATCAGCATACCCTTCTTTCACTTTTACAATTTCACCGGCAATCCCAACTCCCTCAACATCTTTGAGCAAATAAATTTTCATGGAAAACCCTTGTACTGTAATGAAGATAAAACATAGAAAATAGTTATAATCAGTATACTCCAAAAAGAGACAGTTGAAAATCTCTAAAATAAAATAACCCAACGGAAAAGAAATTTCCGTTGGGTTAGGGTATCCAAAATAATACTTTGTAGTTTACTTCCAGCGTTTTTTAATCGCTTCTTGATTGTCGTACTTTTGAGTTATTTTTTGAGTCGCAACCTTTTTTACCTTATTGCTGACTGCAACAAGACCAAAAACACGACCCCACATGTTTTGAACCATTAAAAGTAATGTTTTAATCATCTTATCTCCTTGCTGTAAGAAATGATAACCTCCATCTCCCCAGTAAAACCCTCATTTTTAATTCTAAATATATTATACTATTTGTAATTTGCAAAAAGCAAGCTTTTTTTCAAATTTTTTCGATTTTTTGTAAAATTCTTCCATTTTTACCAATAAAATAAGCTGAGGATGAGGCACAATAAGCTAAAGATTGATTTAAGCTTATTGCTTGAAATTGAGCTAATAACCGCATAATAAGAGGGAAATTGGTAGACCCAAAGTAGCTATCATTCACAATCCACAAAAAGGGAATTTCTCCCTCTTTTTGGAGCCCACGACTACAGAAAAGCTCAGAACAGATAGCAGGCAAAAATGGGCCGACATCGCCATAACAAACAGGTGAGAGCTTGCTATCCGCGCATGAAAAAGCTACCTTTTGATGAAGGAAAAAATTAAAGAGAGTTGCAAATGGAGTGCCATTATATGGGTTGAATTCGAAGAACGGAATAAGATGAGTTTTTTCGTAACTTAGAATTATACGACGTTGATCTAAAACAAAAAAGCTATTATAAAGTTTTTCATTAATTTGTTTGTGTGTTCCAACAACGCACAATTGTTCATTTTGCAAAATATGATCTTGTAAAATACGTATTATCAAACTTTTGTTGGTCAGTGGAACGGGGAAAAACGTTTCTGGAAGGACAAAAAGCTTCACTTCTGGTTTGTTTGCTAGCGTTTTAACTAAATTGACCGCCCTTTCATATGGATCCGGCTCTTTTGGAAGCGGCACAAAGCGCGTATCTTTTACCCAAGCAGGCACAGTTTCTGTATGACTTACAAAGAATCCGTAGGTGAAAGGTAAAAGACACAAAATAGTTAAAACTATCGTCCTTCTTGTCTGTATACTTTTAACCAGTAACACTTGGAATATGACTAAACAAATTAATAGCCCCCATTTACCAATAATTGAAATACTATAGGCCATTTGCGGCAAAGACATTAATGGAACCAAAGGAAAAGCAAGCAGATACCCTTCAAATTTTCCAAAGATCCAAAAAAGGCCTTGATCAATCCACCAAAAATAAGTAACCGTCATTAAAACCCATGTAAACACTGAACAAGAAGCCACTTTTTGAACTGCCCAAAACCAAATACCTGAATGCAGGGCGCAATAGCTCATAAAAAGTAGTGGACACAGCAAACGAAACAGGCCAACGCCCTGCCCAAGCACAACATAGAAAACACCAAATGAATGAATCGTAAAAAAAAGTAGTCCCCACATAAAGCCATCAAAAAATGTCAGCTTTTGCTTGCAGGAAAGCCAATAAAGTGGAGCAAGAAAATAAAATACTCCAGGAATAAATCCAAAAAAAGCAGCTCCCAAAGAAACTGCTGAAAAAAAAATGAGGGAACTTTTCAGCCCCCTCACTGTTTTATTCAAAAATAAAACTTTCATTCACCACAGGTGCAATTATCTCCGCAACCACACCCGTCATACAATAAAGTCATCTTACAGCTCCGTTTCTGCGTCCTCTTCACGATCTTCTTCTGTTATGACTGGCCCTACTATTTCGTCCTCATCATCTTGAAAGCGAAGCAAAAGAGCAGCTTCAAGTTCTTCTTTTAAAAAAATCATAGTAAACCCTTTTAATTAAAAATTACTCGCCACCGCCGTGGTCACCGCCACCACCGCCTCCACCATGGTTATCACCACCTTGAGAACTTTGGTCGCCACCACCGTGGTT
>JAYPWJ010000063.1:0-814 GCA_038135085.1 bacterium | reverse complement strand
CCTTACTCAACGTTTGGCCAAAAAACAATATTTTTACGAAGACTTTCTCTTTTTCTTTCTCTTTTGATATCTTGTTCACAAGATCGGTAAAATCAGAAAGGTTTTTTGATGAAAAATTTTCTAAGAATTTTTGTAGTCTCAGTTATAATGCTCTGCAGTCCTCTTATAGGAATGGCACCACAAATGCCCGGTGCTGGTAAAGGCGGCCTTTTACCCATGCCATCACAAGCTGAGATGGAAGAGATTAATAAGTTTCTTTCTACCTTGAGCGAAAAGGAGCTTGAAGAACTTGCAAAGATTGGTGAAGAGATTATGCATACGGCAGAACAGGAAGGGATCCCCCTCTTTGATGATACGGCGGTTAAGAAAGAAGCAGCAAAGCCCGTACCCGCTCCAAAACCACAAAAGGCTGAACCAGCAAAACCTAAAAGAGCACCTAAAGCAACCCCAAAGAATGAAACTCAAGCAATTCGGGCGATTTTGACAAACCTCATTAAATCGATCGACTCAATTCGTCAAAAAGCTTCAAGCGACCATGAACTGTAAGACATGCTTGCGCCACTTGATTCTGATCTTAACACCCTGCTCTAATTGGCAGGCTCACTTAAAGAAAAACCATTTGAACAAACCTATAACACTCTAAAACTTTTAAATGTTAATTTAGAAAATCTTGATGACCGCTTTGATGTTCCTGAGCAACTTTCAATGAAAAAGAAAGTAGACTCAGATAAAATTAAGAAAGCACAGAGAGTTTTACAAGAGATTATTCAACTGTTTAAACGTGCATTTACGCAACAAAATCTAAACCAAGAGC
>JAYPWJ010000062.1:1460-4978 GCA_038135085.1 bacterium | reverse complement strand
CTACTGCACCTTTTTGGTCCTTTGTATATTAATGTCTATGGACTCTTTATTGCAATCGGACTTTTTGTTGGAATTAGTGCCGCGCTTTTTGATAAAAAACTTTTTCACATTATTGATCAAGATACTTTTTTTTCATTCATTTTTTACACTATGATTGCAGCAGTAGCTGGGGGAAGACTCCTTTTTGTAATTGAAAAATTTAAAGAACTGCCCTCTTTTATCTCTGCATTTAAACTTTGGGCACCAGGTTATTCTATTTTAGGTGCAATTGTAGTTGCTACCGGATTTAGCTGGTACTATTTAAAACAACGCAATATTAATCCGGTTACCGTGCTTGATAGAATCGCAATTTATGTTCCACTTGTTCAAAGTATTGCTCGTCTTGGTTGTTATTTTGCCGGTTGCTGTTATGGACTACAAACCACCGTTGCATGGGCAGTTATCTATACCCATCCTGATAATTTAGCGCCATTACACATAGCACTTCACCCAACACAACTTTATAGCTCATTATTATTATTAAGCCTTTTTATGATTCTTTACCGTTTTCAAAATTACTTTAAACACCGAGGGCAACTGTTAAGTTTGTATCTAATTGGAGCGGGACTTGAACGATTCATTGTTGACTTTTTACGGGCAAATCGCAAAATGGTAATGGGTGGCTTTTCTTCAACTCAATTGGTTGCCGTTGCAGTAATGAGTGTGGGTTTAACCCTTTTGGCAAAGGCATTTCATGCAAAACGAAAACAACAATCTTTTTAATTTTGTAAAACAACATGTTCAAATTTTAACGGTTGTTAATGAACATGTTGCACTTAAAAAGGCAGGCCATTATTGGAAAGGCCGTTGTCCATTTCATGATGAAAAAACAGCATCATTTACTGTCAGCCCTCACCGTGAAATTTTTTACTGTTTTGGGTGCCATATGGGTGGCGATCTTATTACCTTTGTAACTAAAATAGAAAACTGCACACCGCTTGATGCAGTTAAACAACTTGCTGACCGTTATAATTTAAATTTACCCGAAACAATCGCCCCTCCAGAAAAAACTGGATCCGCTGATGCAAAAAAACGCTACTTTGAACTATGTAAAATAGTAGCAGAATGGTCACATGAACAACTTGAAAAACACGCATCAATTGTAAGCTACCTTACAAAAAGAGGATTTACACAAGAAAGTATGGAGCAGTTCCAAATTGGGTATTTTCCCGGTGGAACACGTGCACTTAAAGCACTTATTAAATATTTAAACGCGCACAATTTTTTGGTTAAAGATTTATTAGAAGTTCATTTAGTACAAGAAGGGAAAGGAAATTTATATTCCCCTTTTGAACAACGCATTATATTCCCTATTAAAGATCATCTTGGACGCTTTTGTGGGTTTGGCGGCAGAGTTGTAAAAAGTACCGACGAACGAGCAAAATATTATAACTCACGTGAAAATAACTATTTCCAAAAAGGAACCATTCTTTTTGGGTTTGATCAAGCAAAAAAGGCAATTCAAAAAAAAGGACATGCCTTCTTAGTTGAAGGGTATACCGATTGTATAGCGATGGTTCAACATGGTATGAATAATACGGTTGCCACACTAGGAACCGCCTGTACACTTGACCACCTTAAACAGCTTGCGTACCATGCACGCACTGTTTACTTAGTTTATGACGCTGATACTGCCGGCCAAAAAGCAATGCTACGCCTTGCAGAATTGTGCTGGCAAGTTAACCTAGATTTAAAGACAATTTTCTTACCAGTTGGGCAAGACCCGGCTTCATTCCTTCAAAAAAATGGCGATTTTTCTGGCCTTACCAGTCAAGCCCAAGATATTTTGACCTTCTTTTTAAGTAGTATGGGTAGAGAGTTTGCCAATAAAAGCCTCCAAGAAAAGCTAACTGGTATGAGAAAAATCGTAGAAGTACTTAAAAATCTTGATGATCCACTTAAACAGGATGTTCTACTTCAAAATGCCGCCGCTATTTTTGGGCTTCCTTTTGAATCTCTCAAGGAGGAATTAACGCGAGTTAAAGCAAAGGGTAAAACTGCTCCTGGGCTTAATATGCAAGCAGGACAAGAAAATAAGCCTATTTTATCGGATATTTCCCCAATAGAAAAAAAATTCGCTTGTGCTATACTGAATGATAACAGGCTTCTACGCAGAAAAGAAGTTGCACGACTCGTTGAATATATTTCTCCAGAGCTGCAAACCGTAATTGAAAAAATAAAAGCGATACAGTCGCCTGTAGATAAGGATGCTTTTATCCTTTTTTTTGACACTCTTGAATATTATGAAAAACAAGTGGTAAACCAATTACTTCTTAGTCAAGAGGGTCAGGAAGAAGAGGATGATTTTGAGCACCTTCTTTTACTTCTAGAAAAAATGTACTGGAAGAAGATTGTTGGCAGCACAAAACAACAAATTGCGCGTGCTCAACAAGAAGATAATGCAAAGAAGGTGGATGAAATTGTTGTTTCATTTTTGAAGTTGAAAAAGAAACTATTGCGTAGGGGTCTTATATAATGGTTATCAAATCTATTTTAAGTAGATTAATTGGCGGCAAGAAAAAGAAAAAATCTCCAGTAAAAAAGAGTAGTAAAAAAGTTACAAAAAAGGTTACTCCTAAAAAAAGAGTGCAAAAAAAGAAAACCGCAAAACGTACTCCAGCACGTAAAGCGGTAAAAAAGGTAACCCGTAAAAAGGTTACACCTAAGAAAAAAGCTGCAAAAAGCACTATTAAAAAGGTTGCTCAAAAGGCACCAGCACGTAAACCAATCAAAAAAGCCAGCAAAAAGAAAACAGTGAAACGTACTGCAGCTCCCAAAGTAGCAAAAACAGTAAGCCGAAAAAAAGTTGCTCCTAAGAAAAAAGCAGTACAAAATACCGTTAAAAGCATTGCTAAAAAAGCACCAGCACGTAAGCCCGTAAAAAAAACGACTCCTAAAAAGGTAATTAAAAAAGCAGCTCCAGCAAAAACGAAAACGATTAAAAAGAGCGCTGCCCCCAATCAACAAACAAGCAGATCACGCAAAGCTGTTTCTGCTCCAAAAGCTAAATCTACAAAATCTAAAAAAGTTGATCCAAGCCAAGAAAGCATTGAAGCACTTTTAGAAAAAGGAAAACAGCAAGGGCATTTGAGTTATGAGGAGGTTATTGCTTTTAATGAGCATCACCACCTTTCTGAAAAAGAAGCAAATGCGCTTCTCAAAACACTTGAAAAAGAGCATATTGATCTTTTAATGGCAGATGAACTTGATAGCGGATCTGAAGAGCTCATTACATCTGAGAACAAAACCAAAGGGTCACAAAGTAAAGGGTCATTGAGTAACATTGATTATGATGATAACTCAGACGATGACGATGATGATGATAATGATAATGATGATGACGAAGAAGATGAAAAGAGCGCTAGTGAGTTAACTCACATTGCTGACGGAGTAAAATGCTACCTCCGTGATATTGGAAAAATTCCACTTCTTAATAAAACAACCGAAAAAGTTATTGCAGACAAGATTGCCAATAGTAA
>JAYPWJ010000062.1:0-1450 GCA_038135085.1 bacterium | reverse complement strand
TTGTATTGATGCTATTTCATGCTTTCCATTTGTGCACAAAGAGTTTATGCAAATTGGAGAACGTCTTGTCAAAAATACTATTGCATTAAAAGATATCATTCAATTTGCAGAATTCGATGAAGAAAACCTTCCAAAGGTGGCCGAAGAACGTGATGCATTGCTAAAAACAATCAACACAATTGCTACACTTGTGAAAAATGAAGAAAAAATTTACGCAAGTTATCGTACTCAGCTTTCTTCTGCTGCTAAAAAGCAAGAGATGCTTAAAAAAGTGCGGGACAATAAAGAAGAAATTGCCCAAACTATTCAATCAATCCGTATTACCAATAAATTGATTCGCAAGCTTGGCAAAAAGATTGAAAAATTCTTAGTAAAAGTAAATGAACGAGAAGTTATTATTAAATCGGCTTCTACAGCGCTTACCAAACTTGAAAAAGTCAAAAAGCCAAGCGATACTCAAAAACAAGAAATGGAAGAGCTTCTTGTTGCAATTCGTTCATCACAAAAGGCTATTAAAAAAGTTGAAGGGGAAGCGGGGCTTCGCCTTGATGATATTAGAAAATATTTTAATCAGCTAATTAAAAGCCAACGTGATGATAAACGAGCAAAAGATGAGTTAGCAAAAGCAAACTTACGTCTTGTAGTTAATATCGCTAAAAAATATGTTAACCGCGGGCTCCACTTTCTTGATTTGATTCAGGAAGGTAACATCGGTTTGATGAAAGCAGTTGAAAAATTTGAATTTGAACGTGGTTATAAATTTTCAACCTATGCAACATGGTGGATTAGACAAGCCATTACCCGTGCTATTGCTGATCAATCACGAACTATTCGTGTCCCTGTTCATATGGTTGAAACACTTAATAAAATCAATAAAATCAAGCGAATCTTTATTCAACAAAATGGGCGTGAACCAACATACGCTGAGCTTGCAAAAGAATTAAACCTTGATGAAAAGAAAATTAAAAACATCATCAAGATTTCAAAAGAACCTATTTCACTTGAAACCCCAGTTGGTGACAGTGATGATGCGCTTATTAAAGATTTTATTAAAAACGATAAAGAATTTTCACCTGCTGATACAGTTGCCAATACTGATCTTAAAAAACGGGTTCGCGAAGTCCTTAAAACATTAACTCCGCGTGAAGAAAAAGTTCTTAAGATGCGCTTCGGCATTGATGTTGCCTCTGAACACACACTTGAAGAGGTCGGTAAAGATTTCTCTGTTACTAGAGAGCGTATCCGACAAATTGAAGTCAAAGCACTGCGTAAACTGCGGCATCCGTCACGAAGTAAGAAGCTACAATCGTTTTTTGAGAAGGAATTTGATATCCTTCCAAGTGAAACAGTTGAATAATTTATAAGAGGCTTGATTACAGATGGATTCGTTACCCGCAAATATATGGTTGAGAATTGCTTTTTCAGGTGGAGCACTGATAGCATGTGCAAT
>JAYPWJ010000061.1:0-5247 GCA_038135085.1 bacterium | reverse complement strand
TGAAACACCATTTTTAGGTAAAAATGCACAAAATTTTTTAAAGCTTGGTTATTTGCGTGGTATTTTATATTTGCTTTCTCATAAACATAATTTAGAACTTTTTGAGTTTGCGCCACGCCAGGTTAAATCTGCTTTAACTGGTTTTGGTGGTGCAAGTAAAGAGCAAGTAGCACGAGTTATTTTGCGTCTTTTTCCTAAAATAAAAACACCTCAAAAAGATGATGTTACCGATGCGCTTGCAATTACTTTGTGTGGTCTTTGGCAACAAAATAGTCCTTTAAGTAGAATTTAAAGTACCAACTCTTGCTTCTAGGAATACCTTTCATGCTATACTCAAAAATGTGGGGTATGGGAAAGAGATCATTGAAACAGATTTGATTAGGGGAGACTCGACATGGATACTCTTGTACTTGATGGACGAGAGGGTTTAAAACGAGTTGCCGGAAGACGCAACGGGTCAAAAAACATCAGAACACCTTTTGAAGAAAGCGATATTTTATATCTTCAAAATGCGTTTACCACACCTGGTGTACATGCTATAAAAGTTGAAAATGTTCAAACCGGCAGAAAATTAGTAGCTCAGCTACTTAACTCACTCAAATGGTATCAAGACGTTGCCTATCTAGCATCATCAGAATCGGTTCCTTATACTGGGGCAACCAATATCTTTGCGTATATTGCTCAGCCAATGACGGCTGAAAATATTGCGCAGTTTTTTATAGAAGATTTTTATTATGACTTCCTGTGGATTGAAGCTACGCCAACATTACTCAAGGAACCATGGATTAGTTCATTTGAACAACAACTAGTTAATTATCATATTGATCATATGATTCCAATTATTGTTATTTCATACGAGTAAAAAAATAGAAAATAGGTATTCAGACAAAAATAGTCTAAAATGAAATAATGTATATTATGTTAAGAATTAAAAGCTTATCAGAGCTCTAAAAAGCTGAAATGCTGAGTTCCAAAATCGTCAATTTCGATGAGTGGACTTCCATTTTTCTTAATACCAGTAATGAGTGTGCCGCCACAAAAAATTCGTCCGTTAATAGTGCGGGGGGTGAAAAAGCTTTGCCCAAAAATATGGCTATCAGTTTTTCTGGTGACCGTTTTTGTTTCAAGGTTATAAGAAAAAACATTTAAAACGTCTGTTTCAGGACTATAGTCTAGATAATAAAGATCTGGTGGATCATAGTATGGTAAAAGTGGCAAAATAGATTCATAGAGCCGTGTTCTACCCCGTTTTGGCAATAAAAAATGAAGTGGTAGGGTAAAATGAATCAAGGGTTCGCTTTTCCAGGTACCGTCCTGTTTAAAAAGCATATGGTAGCAAAATTCCATTGTTTCTTGATGGCGATCAATATGTTCAGAGTGTTCTAAGAAAAAACCGAGCTTATCAGATTTCATAGTTAAAAAAGCTAAAGAACGTTCTTTAAAGCTTATAATCTGTTCTGCTTTTTCTAACTCTAAAAATGATTGATATTGAGTTTCAATTCCTTCAAGGCTCAGTTCAAGACGGGTTTTAAAATCACTTAAGCTTTTTGCTTTTTCGCATTCTCTTTTAAGAACTTCTGAAGGAAATGGAGCCTTCATAATAGAATAGTCCCCTGTTTCTGTTTTTTCAATAAAAAAAAGCTCCTGATCAATTTTTTGAGGATAAAAGTATTCATTATGATCGCTTAAAGTAAGCCGAAAGATGTCTCCATGAATGGTTGCAAAAAAGAGGTTACTGTGTTGCCGTTCTTTTGCTGCAAAATAAAAAGTTTCAGAGTCAATCCATAAGATGGTGGTTAAATCGTAAGGGCCATACAGATCAACCGATTTAGGGGAGCGTTTCCCCATAAGTTTGATTCGAATTCGGTCATTATCAATAAAGCTAAAGCCTTTTTTATCCGGTAAAACGGTAAGTCCTGCTGGAATAAAGGATGAAAGCAAACCTTTCACAGTTGTATTATCAACTGGATCCCAAAACCATAATTCAAGGCAGTTTCCCTTTTGATGAAGTACGCAAAATTTCTCTTTTTCATTATGAATAATGGTATCAACTGGATAAAGAAATTCGTCTAGCGCAGATATTGTTGTACTAATTAGAAAAAGAAAAAGAAAGTTCTTATTCACGCTCCTCCTAACAATGAAGCTTGTTTGTGCCAGTAGCTTTGATATGATCGACGGTTAGCGTCTTCCAGCTTTTCAGAGTCAATTTTTCCAAGGTAGGTATCAACTCGGTGTGGAATTGCTGTTTTATTTTTTATTTTTTCTTTTGACGGTAATGCTGCTTGAATTCTATTATGAGCCCCTTGAGCAAGAGAATTAAAAAGATCAATTGTTTTTTGTTTTATTACTGTTTTCATTTTTTGACTCAATGTATTGCTAAGCCCAGTAGGCTTTTCGCCTTGTCCTGTTGCAAAGTTTAAACAGTTAACGGCAAAATTAATAGCGGTGTTTAAATCTTTAAAATGTGGGGCAGAAAGATCTGCATTAACCCCATTTTTTGCTTTCTCTTGGACTCGTTTATAATAGCCGCAGAAATCCTTTTCAAAAACTACTCCATTCAGTTTTGTGGTGCTGTATTCATTGGCCATTCCAAAAAGAAGTGTATGTGTCGCTTCAAGTAAATGCTCAAATGAAATATTCTTTTTTTGCGAGTTCTTTTTAAACTGAGCAAGTACCTTTAATGTGAAAATTACAGTTCTCATATCTAATGATCCAAATATCGATTTTTGCTGCCATTCAGTATCATCCATCATTTTAATACCGCATTTATAGCAGACTTTAAGAAGTTGATCACGGGTGAAGGTTTCATCATCTTTAAACTCACCAAGCATGAGTGCTACAAAGCCACTTATCATTGGTGCAGACATAGAGGTTCCACTATTAAAGGTTGCTAGGGAGTCATTTCCACTTTGATCAGGGGTGAGTGCGCAACTTAAAATATTTTGTCCTGGTGCTAAAAACTTTGGTCCAATACTGGTAGATTCGCTATGGTCAGTATCATTGTCAAGGTGATATTGTGAAAATTTACTGACCGGGCATGTATGGTTGCTATAATCAAATCCAAATGAACCAACATCAAAGGCAACACTACTTATGCGTGCAGGGAGTGCTTCAATTGGTCTGCCTGCATAGTTAGGGCTATGAGGATCGCCATCATTACCCGATGATGCAACACAATAAGGAATAAGCCCTACGAGGGTATCGAGTGTTTTTGAAAAATCACTGATCGGATTAATTCTATCAGATGTTTTAAGGCTCATATTAACAACATGTGAGCCATTCATAATTGCTCTAATAAGCGCTGCAATAATTGTTGATTGGTGTGCTGGTTTGCCATCATCAAAAAATGCCTTAATCATAATAACTTTTGCTTTTGGGGCAATACCACAAATTCCTTCATCTGTGCTCGGTTGATAACCAGTAGTTGCTATTTTATCGTGTTGTAATCGCCCTGCTGCAATACCAGCAACATGGGATCCATGAGCGATATGTAGGGTTTGTGTGTTGCCTTTTAAAATTGGGGCTGTTGGCATTAATTCAAGTAGCGTAACGGTCTTTTTTTTGGAGCTAACAATATCAACCAAATGAAACGGTTTCATTTCATTTTCAATTTTTTCAAGCAAAGTACTATATTCTTCGCTATCCTTTAAAACTAAGTCAAAAGCATATTTTTTCAGATATGCTTGAATACCTGCAAGAGATTGTTTTTCTTTATGATATTCATTAATCCACTCAATACATTTATTTTCTAGCTCAAGGTAAGAAATCCATTGATTTTTATATTTTTTACGATCAAGATTTGCAACAAGTAAAGAGAGTAAATTATCAAGAATATTTAAGTTTTCCGCAGAAACAAGATTGTAGTTTTGGCTTTGAAAATTTCCATCCATGACAAGATCTAAATTTTTCCTGAGATCAGGCAGTGAAAATTCTGACTCTGACGCATTTTTAATATCAAAGGCTGCGATGCCAGTATCTATGATAGTAACGGTTACCCCTTCTCCCAATCGTGGAGCCAGTTCCCAAAGAGGGAACTGGTGGGGCAAGAAAGGATAGTTATTTTTCCAGGGTTCTACTTTTCTTTTTTGTCCGGTTTTTTGATCAACGGTCATTACCTCTTTTCCTTGCCGAATACCTGTAGTTGGAACTTCCTGATGCCAAAATAGTTGTGGTTCAACTTGATCTAAAAGTTCAATTCCTTTTTTTAGATGCGCTTTTCTATTTCTTTCATCATTATTGATCAGGTTATATTTTGATTTAGCTGAAAGGAGTCTGAGTTCCCGCTCGTAAACTTTTCTAAGATCGCCTTTTTTAAGTTCTTCAAGCGATTGATAGGTAAAGTTTACATTGGTTAGTGAGGTGGGTGTATTACTATCAGTATAAACTGGGGTGTCTAAAAGTATAATAACTTCAACCCCCTGCTTTTTAATTTCGCTTTTAAGTATTTCTAGAAATTTTTTTGGAGGAACCCCATCTGGTGCATAAATTCCCATTGAACCGAACTGCTCATTTCTTCGTGTAAAAAAAGGATAGTTTGCTTTTTGAGGGTAAGTAATAGTACGACTTAAAAAAAAGGTATTATAAAAAAGATCTTCACCCGCTCTTTTAAAGCGACTTGCTAGTGAATCTGATTTTTTATGTTTTTTAGAATGACGATCTGGTGGGGCAATAAGATTTTCTTCTATTAACCTTTTGCCTGTATTATCAAGTGCTTTTTCTATTGCTTGGACCCAATCTCCATGTTGCCCCCCATCTTGGGGGGTATTTTTAAACTCAATAAGGTAATGGTGCTTTTCATCACTAACGTGTCTAACTTCTTGAGGGGGTTTTGTAAGATGTAAGTCATTGGAAAAAATAAAAAATGGTTGACTCAAAAGAAGTATGAATAAAAAGGCGCTCTGTACTGTCATTACAAACACTCTCTTAAATTATGTTGGTCAGGTCCCCTTCATGATACCTATGGTGTTCTGTTCAAGCAATAGTTTAATTGTTAAAAAAAATCCACCGCATTGACCGAAATCAATGCGATGGAAAAAAGGAGAGTAGTAATGAAGCCTTTATAAAATCACGTCCCTATAATAATTTGAACGTGCACATCATGTGTTTGAACAAGATGCCTCAAATTGAAAAAAAGTCAACTTTTCCAATTTTAATTTATTTCAATTTTTAGTACCTATTTCGCACTTAAATTTCTATAATAGTAGCTTATTCTTGAATCATTGTCAACCCGTCAAATAAGCTTAAACC
>JAYPWJ010000060.1:0-5404 GCA_038135085.1 bacterium | reverse complement strand
CTGATGATGACTTTGGTTGACCTGGAGTGGGTAACAGTCATGTCTACTAACGTAAAATTTATATTAACTTCATTATCTTAAAAAAATTTAATTATGAATTAAATTTTTTATAACTTCATGCTGGATTAAAGCTTTTGGCGATTGTTTATCCTTCAAGGAATTAACGGTAATTAAGGCCTTCCATAAACTCCATCCACGAGCTCGCTGTACCATTTTTTCATCTAATATTTTAATGTTTGATAAAAATAGTTCTCTACTTTTTTTATCAAAAAAAGTCCACGCAAGTACTAACTGTTACCGATTCAATATCAACTTCATCTTTAAGTTCATCGAGTGCTGCCCGTGTTTGCGCATTATACACTAAAAGGTCTCCACCACGGTGAAAGTTATGCAGGCCGGAAACAGGGGCACCTGCTGTATCAATTGCATGTAGATTGTTTAAGAATTTGGCAAGTTGCAAAGCAATCTTTTGTAGATTTAATTCATGAGTATAGAATTTATCCATACTGTTACCTTCAATCCAATAATAGATTGACCATTCATAGGGATAACTTTTAGATGGCGCCCCTAGAGCCAATAGTTTAGGAATAGTAACTGATAAATGTTGAGCAAACTTTGGCAACCATTTTTGTTCTTTTTTTACTTGTGCTTCATATTTTTTGTCACTCGGCAAACGAACTACCATAGTATCACCAAGACGAAACATTCTATTATCGTTTCCCCCCGGTTCAACTGGCACGATAGGTAAATGTGCCCACTGCGGAAATTGTTCGGCAACAAGTTGTTTTGCAAGTTGTGCTGTAATTTTAAAGCTCATAAAAGCCTTTACTGCTACTCAATACCAATATAGATTTCAATTGGTGAGCCATCCATTTTATATACTTCAAAGTCTGCGACAAAGGTTCGCTTTAAATCAGTATTCCAAATTTCATGCCAAACCTTGCCAACATCTTCCGCTTTTTCTGCGGTAAAGACAGCATAGTTCCCAACCGGTATTGATTTCTTAACCATTCCTTCAGGAGCGAGTTCAGTATCCATAACTGCAGCACCTACCACCACCATCATGCCCGCTGTTTGGTCACCTTCATAATCGGTATAAAGCCCAATTAAGTTTTCATTTACCTTACCAGGTATTTTCCCAACCACTTCGTTCTGAAAAAATTGCTGCCACAACTGGCCAATTTTTTCCGGCTGATTGCCTGACTCAAGCGCAAGCCCTAACCCAATAACCTCAAAACCATCATGTTGTACTGTTTTATAAGACATTGTTTCCCTTCAATGAGTATTTTTATCTTATTCTCACTTTCTAGTATACTTAAAAAAAATAAGGAATAAAAAAATGGTAAAAAAAGTTTTAGTACTGTTATCTTGCATTACCTTAGTGTGGCTAATAGCTCGCCCCTATCATATGTCTGGCGATTGCATGGAACCGGCCTTTAAGGACGGTACTACTCAATTTATAAACCAATTAGCTCCTTATATACGTAGCTCTCAATTGAACGATGTTATTATTTTTAATTACGAAAACAAACCGTGGATTGCACGTATAGTTGGTCTTTCGGGTGATACCATAGAGCTCAATGAGCATAAAATTATGCTCAATAACGTAGAGCTAAAAGATGCTGTTATAAGAAATTGGTCTGAATGGAATTATGGAACTTATGGAATTAATACACCATTTACCATTCCTCAAGATCATGTCTATGTGCTTTCTGATAATCTTTCGGCTCATCATGATGACAGCCGCGTTTTTGGACCAATTCCGTATTCAACTATTTCAGGACTTGTTTGGTAAAAAAGGAGAGGAAGGGATTCGAACCCTCGGTACCCCTTTCGAGATACACACGATTTCCAATCGTGCCCCTTCGACCACTCAGGCACCTCTCCGGATAGTGCAAAAAGAATGCCACCCTTTAAACAACAAGTCAAAAACTTGCAGCCAAAGAATGGCACAAAATCTTAAAAGCGCTTACTTTTTATCAGCGTCAGTCTTCGCTTTTTTAGCTTCCGCTTTAGGAGCTGTTTTAGCTTCTACTTTTTTAGGAGCCGCTTTCTTTTCTTTTAAAAGAATTTGCTCTTTATCGTAAGCTTCTTTCTTTTCTTTGTCGTAAGCTTCTTTACCTTTTTGAGCTGATTGCGCCAAGTAATCAACAAGTACTTTGATTGATTTTGGTGCATCATCATTAGCAGGAATTACGTAATCAACCAAAAGTGGATCACTGTTAGTATCAACCAATGCAACCACAGGAATCCCCATTGTAGCAGCTTCTTTAATTGCTGACATTTCCTTACGAACATCAACAACCACAACAGCACCAACAGGCCATTTCATTTTGATGATACCACCAACGTTCTTTTCCAAACGGTCAACACGTTTTTGGAAACTGTTCAACTCTTTCTTGGTGTAGTGAGTTTTTTGGTTTTCATCTGATGCACGTTTTAAAACATCGCCAAGGTGTAAAAACTTTGTGATAGATTTTTTAACTTGCAAGTTGTTGGTCAATGTACCACCAATCCAACGGTGCGTTACAGACGGCATACCCGCAGTTTGAGCAGCTTCTTTAATTGCCCCTTGTGCTGGTTTTTTTGTACCAATCCACAAAATGCTTTTACCTTCTTTTGCAGTTTCTTCTAGAAATTGTGCTGCTTGCTCAAGACGATGAGCTGTTTTTGAAACGTCAATCAAGTGAACGCCACCTTTTTGTCCCCAAATGTAAGGAGCCATACGCGGGCACCAGCGAGATGCTTGGTGACCAAAGTGAACGCCAGATTTTACCAAAATACGAAAATCGATCATTGATACCTTCCTTCAGGGTTTTGACTACTCGCTCTTTGGCCCGATTGCCACCCTGATTTCAAGAGCAAGGATTAATAAAATTTATGAGTTTTTAAGCTTAGCAGAATTTCCAAAAAAGGCAATATTAGCTTCCTTTGAGATCAAAAAATCATTCACTTTCTGAATCTTCAAACTCTGCTCTTTTCAATTCAATAGCCTTATTAAACTGTTCATCGTTTTGTGGAATCCATCCATAAACGTTTCTATACTCTTTCAAGAAAAGATAATGAGGCAAGCGTGGAATACCATTAGGCAACCCAACGGTATTAATTGGTGCATTATCTATATTTTGCAATTCTCTTTCAAATTCCTCTTTGCTCTGAGCGGTTAAAATACGTTTCATTGCCATATATCGAGGTATTTTAGCACATTTACTATGATATACGTCATCAACAGCATCAAAGCTCACTACTTGCCTGCCATCGGGATATTTATAAGTTCTCATTACTTCGCGTGTAGCCTCAATACTTGCTTGTAACTCCCTGTCAACAGTAGTTTTAAATTTATCTACCGGAGATTGAGTTGCGAAAATACCACCAAAAAAGGATTCTGCTAAAATAGTACGACAGAAAAAAGACGATAATAGAGCTGCGATAAGTAGTTTTTTATGTTTTTGCATTTATAATCCTTGAGATATTATTATAGTTTATTCGTATTCTTCTGAACCAATAACTTTTTGATTTTTAATTGCTCGGTGGTAGGTAATACCCAAGAAGTAGGCAACACCAACCCATAACAAAATTACCCCGCCAAATAGCCCGGCATGAACCACCTGGAACCACGCTTGGCCAAAGAGTGAGGAAACGCCGTTAAAGACCGACCCAACACCTTTTGCCATCTTTTTACCAAACGTATCAATCCATGATTTTGATTTAAATTTAACCGCTTTAACAGTTGGAATATAAAGTGCTTCGGTAATTGGTTGGTTAAATGCATAGTAAATTGCACGCACCACCACAAAGCAAACCAACAGCGAATAAGGCGAAGTACTAAAGGTGTAATAAAAGAGCAGCGTACCCATTGAAATTGGTACGACTAAGAGTGAAAGACGTTCACCCAATGCTGATACTAAGCTTCGTGTTCCAAAGAATGAGATAAAGAACCCAACACAATGCACCGCAAACGAAAGCCCGAGTAGAAAGCAAGAAACTCCTGCAACACCACAGCCAACCTCTTGCGCCATGCCAAGCCGTTGATAACTTAACACTGAACTAATAACTTCATAAAATAAAACTAATCCGAAGATACCAAATGTATACGGATACTTGAGCAACATCGCAAGACCAGAGAACATACCTGTTTGTTCTTTACCCGCTTTGCTTTGCTTTTTTTCAAATTTATACGCAGCTTCATAACCATGCAGGTATTGGCCTGGTACCTTTTTCATCATGGCCATAATAGTAACCGGAACTAATAAAAGTGTGATTGATGAAAGTAATAATAAAATTTGAATCATACCAACATCTGAAAAGCCAATTGAGTAGAACCAGCCACTATAATATAAAAAGATCCAACCAATTCCAGCACTTGCCATCCCACCAACTTTTGAAAAGGCAATCAAAATACCATAATTTTTTTTTGCTGCTTTTGGATCTGAAACAGAGTTTAAAAATGCCCAAAAAACACTCAAAACAAATGGCGAAAAAGTTTCAACAAAAAAGTAAAAGACCCATCCAAATATTCTATTTGCTCCAGTTGCGCCATTACCAATCCCAATTGTAGGATGCCCTACCATATAGGTACACAGAAATCCTAAAAATGCATAAATCGAAGCACAATAACAAAGCAATTGATAACGACGAACATTATCAACCATTTTTGAATATAAAAATACCAATGGAATTAATGCAAAAATAGTCATTACTTTTGCAACAGGAACATAAGTTTTTGAACCAATAATCCCCATAAATACAGAATCTTTGAGTTCTTTAATAAGTGTGTAAGAAAAAATAATAAGAAAAAATGTTGTTCCCAAAAACCAGGTTTTTAAACGCTCACCCTTATCAATTTCCCACAGAGACCTAAACTTATTTGATAACGAAAAACTCATACAGATCCTTTTAAACTATGCAGCAACTCATATTTTATTACACACAAAAAAAGCCCTCATAGGCAATTATCCTATAAAGGCTACTATCGAACCAACTCTCTATTTCGCGTACTTCTTTTTAACCGAACCATCAACATATGGTTTTATCCTCTTTAACCGCTTGGGCATGTCGATTCCCTACAAAAAGCGCCGCCATCACCCACAATGCTACTAATCCAGAACAAATAAGGGAACTTACCCCTACAAAAGCCAATTGTAGCACAGGACGGAGAATATGAACAGAGGAACCTACACCTTTTGCCATTCTTGAGCCAAACATATCAATCCAGGCCTTAGCTTTATACTTAGATTCCCGCGTTGTTGGAATATATAATTGCTCTTTAGCAGGCTGATTAAGAGCATAATTAAGCCCACGCATCAACACAAACACTAATAACGCAATTGAAAGATTAAAATTAAAGGCAAGCAATATAGTTCCTAAAAGCACTAACGTTGGTAAAAGAAGCAAAGTCCTTAAA
>JAYPWJ010000059.1:3142-5595 GCA_038135085.1 bacterium | reverse complement strand
AGTAC
This sequence comes from bacterium, assembly GCA_038135085.1. Classification (GTDB taxonomy): domain Bacteria; phylum Babelota; class Babeliae; order Babelales; family CAIQNR01; genus CAMCVM01. The sequence goes on along the minus strand of JAYPWJ010000059.1, from coordinate 5,590 downwards.
TGAAGGAAGCGACGCAGGCCCTAAACCTAAAAAAGGTCTTCTAACCCGCCTTAAAGAAGCACGACAAAGACGTGCTGAAGCAGCCGCTGAACGGAAACGTAAAAAAGAAGAAGAAGCCCGACAAAAAGCTGGGCAAGATGAAAATAAAAATGACGGTGAAACAGCAGTTGAGGAAGGCTAATAAACCGAATAACCAAGATAAAACAGGAATGTGATATGAAGAAATTATTAATGAGTTTGGTACTACTTTTAAGCATCACCAATTGCGCATTGGCAAACTTCGCACAAGTGAAACAGCAGTTCAATGAGCTACAAACATTTACGCGAGATCCTCAACTTCGAGGAGAGAATCCCTTGTACAGCTCTTTGGTTTCAAAAGAAAAAAGAGCAGAAACAAAAAGAAGACTCGCTGAATTTGCAGAAGCATTTAACGAATTATCACCAAATGAAAAAGCAAAACTCAGAAGTAAAGTTGAAAATTTTTTAATAGACTTAGTTATAAAACCCAAAGCAACAGTCTACTATGACCCTTTTAAACCAGAAATTGCTGAAGAAGTTCTTTTAAAGTTTAGAGGTTTAGAAAAAGCTGATAAAGAGTTTCTTAATAGATTAAACACAATGAATGAAGACGCACAAGCAGAGATAAACAGCGGGAAACGATCAGCTCGATCTGAAATAGGGATAGAATACTGGATAAGAGAAAGAAGAAAGATAATACAAAGATTTGAACAAACAAGAGCAACAGAAAAACAAAATGAACCAAACCCAGCTGATCAGCAAGAAGAAAACCTTTTACAGCCAAATGACAGAGCGCTCTTGGAAGATTACAAAAGACTCACAGAGGAAAACCCTGGGGCACAATTTAATGACGAATCAAGAAAAAAGGCACGTAATATTTTACAACAACTTTTTGAAAACGCTCTCAAACAAACTGACCCAGAAGAGTATCTTGCATCAATCAATGATGAGTTACCAAAAGTTCGTGCAGTTGGAGAAGATAAGGCACTTGTCATGGGGAGCCTTGTCGCTCAACAACCAACAACAAAAGACCAACTTCAATTAACTGAAACATTAACAGAAGCGATGCCTAAAATAGCAACAAGAGAAGGCGCGCAACCATTTGAAGCAGCAGTGATTCAAAAATTTCTTATGAGCAACGATATAAAAGGACTAAGTCGCTTTATGGAGCAACTGCCAGATAACAGCCCTTTCAAAAGAGGTATTCAAGACGGCGTTCCTTCAGTTGTTAAAGAAGCACTCAGACAAATAACACAGAGCGTAGAGCGCGGTCTCAGTAAAGATTTAACAAAAGATATGCTCGACACACTCACACTCAATAAAGCAATTGAAGAGCTTGGGCTTTCAACCGACCTCTATCGAAGTAGCGCCAATGCAATGCAAGCAATCGCAAAAGAAAATGTAAAGAACAAACCTTCATCAGAGGCAAATGCTGCGCTAGAAAAAATTGATAAATTTATCAAAACCTTTGAAGAAAGCTTTGACAAACCAAAAACATGGGGTGATAAGTTGAGCGATTTTGGAACAACTCTTAGACGACTTCTCTGGACAAAAGGCGCACGTGGAATTTTAAAAGAACAAAAACAGATTAAAGAAATTGTTACAGCAATGAGGCAAAACCGAACTGAGTTTGGAAAAAAAGTTGATGCGTTTATAGAAGACGCATTTAAAGGAAAAGAACCTGATTACCGTGCAATTGGAAACCTTTTAAATGAACTTTATAAGAGAAGCGCTTCTGAACAAGTTATCGACCGTGTTCTGCAATCAGTAGTAGAAAAAGCAGGTTCTGCATTTGATACACCCGACAAACGACACGAAGCGCTTCTTAAAATTTTAAATGAAGTAAAAGAAACAGGAAATTTGAAAGAACGTATTAAAGACGCATTCTATAAAGAAATTCGCCGCAATTACCAAGATACAACTGTAGACCCTGCAAGAATACTCGGTGCCGACGGACACGAAACAGCAGCGCAGCAAAAAGCCGCAGCAGAAAAAGCAGAACAAGAGGCCAAAGAGCAAGGAAAAGAAGCAGGTAAAACAGGTGAGAATATCACAGATAAAAGTGGCCATACTAGAAGCACTGGTGTAGAAAACCATGAACACGCAGCTCCAGTAACAACATCAGGCCAAGATGGTAAAGGTGGCAGCAGTTCACAGAAACACAGCGGCCCTCAAGAAGCACAACCAACACCTACTAACGGACTTACACCCGAACAAATTAAACAACAAAAAGAAGAAGAAGCTCGACAAAAAGCTGCTGAGCAAGGTGGGGACGGCGTTGATCAAACCAATTCAGGTGGCGACGAACCTCATGCGGCTTAAGAAAAAAAGAACTCTTTTATCGTAACTACAAAACATGGTACGCTTGCTAAAAATTGTAAGGGTGCCATGTTTATTTTCCCCTCTCCTCATAGCCAGAATATCAAAGAA
>JAYPWJ010000059.1:0-3132 GCA_038135085.1 bacterium | reverse complement strand
TGACCCGGTCTGCCAGGGATACCATATCGATATTATGGACGGTGAGTTTGTACCACAAAAAATGGGCAGCATCGCCCTGACTAATGAGATTGCCAAATCAACACAGCGGCAGCTCTGGCTGCATCTAATGGTGAAAGACCCTGTTATGTGGCTTGCTCAACTGAACCTCCGACCAGGTGACGTTGTTTCTGCCCATTACACCACACTCAACGGCGCACTTGCTGATTTTTTAGCCGTTGCTGAACAAAGAAATATTGAACCAAGCCTTGCAATCAGCCCTTCCGTACCTATTCAAGATATCTTGCCCCTCTGCCGCCAAGTGAGCCATGTACTGGTTATGTCGGTAGAACCGGGTAAAGCTGGTCAAAAATTCCTGCCAGAAACACTTTCCAAAATCAGTGAGCTGGTCACCTACCGAGGCCACCAAGAAATAAGCTTAACCATTGGAGTAGATGGCGGCGTAAATGGGTCAAATATGCTCAAGCTTAAAAGTTTAGGGGTTTCGTGCGTTGCTATGACTTCCGCCCTTTTTGATACCCCAGACCCTCTCAAAACCTTTAAAAGTTTAAACCAATTGCTTACCTAATTTAAGCTCAATTATTTTAAAAACCCCTCTTAATCGTAATTTTAGCTAAAAAACTCTTGTTTTCTAAACCCTCAAATTGTTAAAGTAAATAATAAGGGTAAATAAGGGGATAGTGAGTTAGAAGTAGAATTGGAGATTCAAAATGAAGGTTTTTCGCTTAATTATGTTTTCTTTAGTATTGGGGGGAACAATTTCTCTTTTTGGTGCTAGTTCTGATGCAGAGCAAAAACTCACACGGCAACAGCGTATAGAATTTATACGTTCAAGCCTCAGAACCTACATCGCAATTGAAGAGGGAATTGAAAAAGGTGAACTAGAAAAGTCCGATCTTGATCCCGCTCTTTCTGAACTCAAAAGACTTGGCGTAGTAAACAAAAACGGAAGACTTAATAAAAGACTTATGAAGCAGGTCCTCGACCCAACCAAATATCCTGAACAAAACATGCCAAAACTTGAGTTACCCCCAGCAGAGCAAGCAAAATTAGTTGACGCTATTAAAGAACCACCAACGCGAGGCCTTTCTCGACTTGGTGAAGCATGGGACCACGCCTATCTTAAAAACTTTGCCAAACTTACGGTAAAACATGCCTTTAGAATGGAACTTACCCCCAAAGAAAAAATGATGTATGCATTAGTTGGTGGAGCCACAAATGTAATAAGCGGGCTCTATGGACTTTTAGAAGAAGATGCATCTGCCCCAGAAGGAGAACATTCAACCGCAATGACTGTTATGACCCTAGGTTTGGTTGATTATGTTCCAACAACCAAAGACGTAACCCGTATGGCAAGTAATGCTGTTAAAAAAGCGGGTCTTAAAACATATGACGCACTTGCAAACTGGCGAGTCAATAAAACAATGGCAGAAATGGAAAAAGAAAATGAGGAGTACAAGGCCGCAAATAACGGGCAACCCCTTTATACTGATGACCAACTTGATGAAGCACGCGAATGGGCCGAATGGGGTTGGGATTTACCAAAACGTCTTATGTTACGAGAAAAGTTAACTCGAGGCGAATGGATCGCAGTTAAAGTTATACAAGGGATCGACAAAGTTCGTAGGTTCTTGAGCAATTTGGGAAGACGAGAAACTGTTCACGCCGATACTGAAATAGCAAGCGCAATGCGTGAGTTCTTAGCTGATACCACTCGAGATGCGGTATCTGGTATGGTAGAGGCCCTTAAAGGTGCTGCAAAAGGCCAGTGGGAAAATGTTAAAGAAGGCGTAAAGTATACCGTTGAAAAAGCAAAAAATGGTAAAGATTTTGTAGTAAAAGCAACTATCGATGGAAAAGCTTATGTGTTACACAAAGTTGCAGGTGCAAAAAACTATGTTCTTGAAGCGGGCGGAGAGGTTCTTTCTTACCTTGCAGACACAGAAACGGTAAAAACAGCAAAAAATGTAGCAGACGGTGCACAACAACTTGCCCAAAGCTTGACTGACGGGTTTGCCCTCATCGCACCAGAAACTGCTCAAACAGCAAAAACTATTATCGAAAATGTAAAAGGTGGGATTGCATCATTAACCGGCCAATTAAGTGATCTTGTAGGTAGAGCCCTTGGAAGAGAAGATGAACCGCCAACTGAAAATGAAAAGTTAAAACAGTATGTAGAAGAAGAACTTCCAGGCCTTCTTGATAAGCTGGCAAAAGCTGAAACAGTTGAAGCCGTTACAGAAACCCTGAATGAAATCAGAAATAAACTGAGACTAAGTACCAATGAAGCAGTTAAAAAGGCAATTATGGACGGGCAGATGGACGTTCTTCCGCAAATTACTGACCTTAAAGAGCTGATCGAAGACAAAATGTTGCTTGGAATTAAAGAGCTCATACCAACACTTCCAGAAGATGTTAGAAAACAACTTGAAGGTAATGAAAAACTTCAAAGCGCTATAAAACTAGCAGAAGAAGAAATGAAAGCCAGAGACGCCTTTGAACATGTTCACAGCGCAACCTCTGACCTAACTGGCAAAGACAAACCAGCAACACCAAAAACAATTAACGAAGTTATTGAAGAGCTCAAAGAATTTGGTGAAAATATTGAAAGTGACACCCCAAGCGAAACAGTAAAAAAAGCAGCGCTTGAAAAAATGGCTCAAGATGTGCCTGGGCAAGATTTTTCTGCATTTGAACTTGCACTTGCAGGCGTATTAGATGACGACACCTTTAAAGGCCAAGAGTATAGCGCACTTACAAAAACCGTTGCAGTGGCAGAAGAGCTTGGCGTTCAAGCAGAAGAATTTAAAGCAATTCAACAACGAGCAGCCATGGAACTTGTACGCAAAATTCAAAAAGAAACAGATGATCCAAAAGAAGCTGCAGAAAAACTGCAAGCATTTGAAGATGCCTTTACTGACGACGCAACACGCGAAAGCTTTAAAGAAGCGGCCCAAAACGCAAGTGATGCACAAAAAGTTCTTGATAGACTTAATGACCTTGCACAGAATAACTCTGATGGATTAGGAGGTAATAACCTTGTTGATACACTTCTTTTAACCGCTCGACGTAACAATAGAATTTTAGAAAACGCGGGGCAAGAAGTAGAAGAAG
>JAYPWJ010000058.1:2333-5693 GCA_038135085.1 bacterium | reverse complement strand
GTAGATATATTGTGGGCTCATGCGTTCGGTTTACCAATGGCAAGCCAGATAAAAATAAATTCCGTCGATTTAAAATTAAAACACTGACAGAACAAAATGATTATGCAGCGCTGTATGAAATTGTCAGCCGACGTTATAAAAAGCCAGAAGATCTTCCTGATTTAGTTTTAATTGATGGTGGGAAAGGCCAACGGAATACAGTCTTGCCATTACTGCAAAACACCCCATGCGTCAGCCTTGCTAAAAAAGAAGAACTTTTATTTTCCGATAATCATAAAGATGGTTTGCCACTTGATGTTAAAACAAACATCGGTAAGCTCTTGATTAGCTTACGTGATTATGCACATCATTTTGCTATCAGTTACCACCGATTGGTAAGAAAGAAAAATCAATAAGCTTTTATGCCGTCAAAAAGTTAGCGTCCTGGAAAAATTTCAGCTGAACTGCGCCCATCTGAAAGTGGCGACGGCGTTTTACGAGACCTTCTCCTTTGAAAAACAACACCTTCTTCACGCTCGTTTTTTTGTATCGCATCAATAAGAACCGCATTCAGTAATGCTCCATTAGGAGAAGTTCTACCAAGTTGCCTTTGCAGTAGATTTAATTCATCGCAAGACAAACAGGGCGCAAAAGATTTACGCATTTGACCGACAAGAGCCCACTGTTCTCTTGTAACCTTTTTCCCCTCGCGCCCAACATCTAGTCTTCTGAAGTTAGCAACAAGCCTTAAACACTCCCCAAAAAACCGTTCTTTCTCTTTTCTTGCTAAATCTTCTTGTTTCTTTTTTTCTTCCGCCTCTTTTAACTTTCTCTCTAAAAACGCTCTTTCTTTTTTTGCTTCTACCATAGCTGCAACAATTCGTTGTTTTTCAAGTTCTTGTTCCCTTAAAGCATCTTCAAGCTTTTTTTGCGCTAAAGATCGCTCAAACCAATATCTCCTATTCTCGGAATTACGATATTCATTATATTTCGCTAAAAGATCAGGAGCCATTGCAACCCCATTAAAGCTCACCAAAAATAGTCCCGCCCATATTATTTTTTGCATTGTTCATCCCAACATTAAAAATTTACAAAACCCCCTAAGGGACCAGCTATTGTAACAGCTTTAAAAAAAATAAAAAGCCCCTCATTGATTTTTAAGCTCCTTTAAATGATAATTAAACTATGAAAAAAATATTTTTTTATTTGAGCCTCTTGTTTATAAACTTTTTAACGATCGAATTTCATACTAAAGCAGCCGAACCAGCCGGCCCACCAAAGCCCTCTGAGTGGCGGGAGCCCTACTATATCCCAATGCGGGTTCAAAGAGGTGGGGGAACTTATCAAATTATGGCGCGTTATGATTGTCCAAAAATCCACACTAGCCCACTTAAAAGCTTGATTTCTCGGCTAGCAATTGCTCGCAATACAAATTCCTCAGACTCCGAAAAGGCCCATTTAGTCAGAGAAATTACAGCCCACAAAGCTTGGGTAAATTGCCCACTTTATTATCAATGCGGAGATGAACAAGGAACTTTTACACCGGGGCCAACCCCAGCCCAATATGCCAAAGAACTGCATTTTACAAATGCCGAAATAAAAATATTCTTTGACATAAAGTAAAACAAATAACAGCTCGATCAAAAAATTCTACCATTGATTTTTAAAACTCCTTAAGGCATAACTAAAATAAAAGGTTAATCTCAATTTATCCTAGATCCTGAAGCCGCGCTCAGGATGATACAGAAAATTCGAGGAAGATAATGACTACCGAAAATTTTACCACGGCAAGCCAAGAACTACTCAACAACGCTGCACAAATTGCAATGAAGCTGGGGCAACCAGCATTACAACCAATTCACACACTTGCAGCTGCCTTAGAAAATGAATTTTGTTTATCATTCTTTGCCATCAGTGAAGTTCCAATTAGCGAATTAACTGCTTTGGTCAAACAAGAACTGGCTTATCTTCCCCGTGCGTCACATGTTACCAATATTGCTATTGATCCAAAAATGGAACGTTTTTTACAGGCCTGCAAACAAGAAGCCGATCAATTAGGCGATTCATTTATTAGCCTTGAACATTTTTTACTTGCTTGGTCTAACACTCCCTATCTTTCTGATTCGATTAGATCATTCTTTACACGCACAAACTTTACTCAAAACGCTATTAAAGCACATATGCAAACACTACGCAAAGGAAAAGGCGCCCAGGGAAAGAATGCAGAAAATCAATATCAAATTTTAGAAAAATACACTCAAAATTTAACCGCTCAAGCAAGAGAGGGAAAATTAGACCCTGTCATCGGGCGACACGAAGAAATTCGCAGAGTCATCCAAATTCTTTCGCGCAGGACAAAAAATAATCCGGTGCTGATTGGTGAGCCAGGGGTTGGTAAAACTGCAATTGTTGAAGGCATTGCTCAGCGAATTGTTAATAACGACGTGCCAGAAAGCCTTGCGGGTAAAGAAATTTTTTCACTTGATATGGGCCTTTTAATTGCAGGCACAAAATACCAAGGTGAATTTGAAGAACGAATGAAGGGCATTTTAAAAGCAATTGAAGAGGCTCAAGAAAACGTTATTCTGTTCATTGATGAACTCCATATGCTTGTTGGTGCAGGTTCAAGCGGTGGAGGCATGGATGCTTCCAATCTATTAAAGCCCGCATTGGCTCGAGGATTGCTCCACTGTATTGGCGCTACTACCTTAAAAGAATATAAACAATATATTGAAAAAGACGCGGCGCTTGAACGTCGATTCCAGCCAGTCTACGTTGAAGAGCCTAGCCCAGAAGATGCACTCTCTATTTTGCGCGGACTCAAAGAGCGATATGAGCTGCACCATGGAATTAAAATAAAAGACCAAGCATTAGTTAATGCAGTGGATCTTTCAAGCAAAAATATTCAAGATCGCTTTTTACCAGATAAGGCAATTGATTTGGTTGATGAAGCAGCTTCAATGGTACGCATGTCAATTGATTCACAACCAGAAGAAATTGATAAATTAGAGCGCAAAATTAATCAGCTTGAAATTGAAAAAGTTGCGCTAACCAAAGAAAAAGATGACGCCTCAAAAAAACGACTCAAAGAACTTGATAAAGAACTAGCTGATATTAAAGAACAGCACACCACTTTGTATAACCAGTGGAAGGCCGAAAAAGCACCGCTTGAAAAGATCAATAAATTAAAAGAAGAAATTGATAACGCCAACTATCAATACCAAATGGCTGAACGAGCAGGTGATTTTGCAAAAGCATCTGAAATAAAATATGGCAAACTTGCCACACTGGAAAAAGATTTAAAAACGCAGCAAAGCACACTTCAACAGCAAAAAAGCAAATTGGTGAAACAAGAAGTTGATGAAAACGACATTGCAGCAG
>JAYPWJ010000058.1:0-2283 GCA_038135085.1 bacterium | reverse complement strand
AAGTTTCACAAGCAATTCAAATGCACCGTACTGGACTCACCGATCCAAACCGACCAATCGGCTCATTCTTATTTTTAGGGCCAACTGGTGTTGGTAAAACTGAAGTTGCAAAAAGCCTTGCAGACTTTCTTTTTAATGACCCGCGCAGGCTCATTCGAATTGATATGTCAGAGTATATGGAAAAACATGCTGTTGCTCGTTTAATCGGATCGCCTCCTGGCTACGTTGGCTATGAACAAGGCGGACAATTGACCGAAGATGTACGGAGGCACCCCTATAGCGTAATTCTGTTTGATGAAATTGAAAAAGCACACCCAGATGTCTTTAATATTTTCTTACAAATCCTTGATGAAGGTCATTTAACTGATGGACAAGGCCGAAAAGTCTCATTTAAAAACACCATTATCATCATGACCTCAAACATTGGTTCAAGTTTAATTCTTGAAGCAAAAAAAATAGATGAAAAAGTTAAAGCAGAAGTTGAAAAAATATTACGAAAAAGCTTTAAACCAGAGTTTTTAAACCGTATTGATGCAACAGTTTTCTTTAATAAGCTTGATGAAAAACAGGTGGTTGAAATTGCAAAAATTCAACTACAAGAACTGGTCAAGCGAATGCAAGATAAAAATATTGCCCTCACCATTGGACCAAAAGTTGCAGCAGATCTTGCAAAAAAAGGATACAGCGCTGAGTTTGGTGCTCGCCCTTTACGAAGAACGATACAAGAGCAAGTCACAGTTCCTCTTTCACAAGAACTACTAAAAACACCTGAAACCAAAGACATCAAAGTTACTGTTGAAAAAGGAAAAATTAAAGTTAATTAATGAGTAGTTAAAATATTTGGCGGCTCTTCCAATTTAAAAGACATGACAAGGCGGGTGCCATCTTTAGTTCTTCGCAACCAACACCTCTTGCCGATATAACCATGCGGAAAGCGTCTTGGCAAAATGCCATTAAGAATAAACTGGTCGAACCCGCCATAAGGCCCGGCAATTAAAAAATAAACATCACCAGTGTTGGCAATTTGAATTGTTTGCACACAACGGTCAGATTCATAGTTTTGAACGATAATGTAATCGCCAGTTTCTTCTATAATTTGCCACCCATTACACTGATCTGCTTGCATAGTAGCAAAAAAAGCAAATGCCCCCATAGCAATCCCTAAAAAACGCATTTTCATGATCTATCCTTTTTGTAAAACAATTTAAAGCGTAAACAGAGTAGATTTTAGTTTGCTTGAATTGCAATGTTTTTTTAGTCTAAACAGAAAGAAAAAATAAAGGAACGTCAAATGAAAATCTTTATTGCAAACTGGAAGATGAATTTCACTACCCAACAAGCTTTAGCATTTTGCCAAGAAAACCTTGAAGCGCTCAAAAAATTAAAACATAAACTGATTGTATGCCCTTCTTACCCAGCACTAACGGTTATTTCACAAATCACCAAAGAAACTGATGTTGCTGTTTGCGCACAAAGCTGCTCTGAACATGAAGGGGGGCCATACACTGCCCAAGTTTCTGCAAAAAGCCTTGCACAATCAGGGTGTTCATATGTTTTAGTAGGGCACAGTGAAGAACGGCAAGCAAGCTGCCTTTCAAATGAAACAGTTGCTCAAAAAGTACTACGAGTATTTGAAGGGGGAATGATTCCAATCATCTGCATTGGCGAATCAGAAGAAACCCGCAAAGCCGGCAAAACCAAAGAATTTTTAGAAGAACAGCTTGCACCAATAAAAGCAGTTCTTAAAGGAGCTCCGGCCTATATCGCCTATGAACCACTTTGGGCAATTGGAACAGGAAAAATTCCAACAGCCGATGAGCTTAAAACCATTTTTGATGAGCTTAAAACCTTTATGGGCGGGTGTGCTTTTCTTTATGGAGGCAGCGTTAACCCAGAGACCATTGAAAAGATTAACTCTGTGGAGCTTATTTGCGGGTACCTTGTAGGATCTGCAAGCTTAAAATTTGACAAACTTAACGCCCTTATGAAAAAAGCCGAATAGCCCGACCCACTTTACAAATAGGACCTACTTGCTACACTTTTAACTCTATAATTTTGGTCCTTATAAAGTATTTAAACGGAGGCTTTCTAATTATGGCAAAAATAAAAATAATAAGGTTTATTGCCCTTGCCTGTTCACTCTCCCTTATTGGTGCAGATGCAGCTGAAGCAGCTGCTACTAAAAATCAATTGAGCTTTACCCTCAGCAAGTTCACTCCAAAAATGCTTGAACAAGCCGTGCCAAAGCCAAAAGAACATGGCCCTTTTGGATATGATTTAAAC
>JAYPWJ010000057.1:0-5822 GCA_038135085.1 bacterium | reverse complement strand
AACCATTCCTAACTGCGCTATCTGTTCACCAAACAATGGGTTTGATGCTCCTGAAGTTCCATCAAGCGTAACCGTTTCTGGAGCAAAAGGAACAAATGCATTTTCTGTATCAAAAGGAGCAGATGCTGTTGTGCCTGCAATTGCATACTTACGCGCATCACCCGTTAAATCATCAGTTGCACTTGCCACATAAAAGTATTCTTTCGATTCATCAAACACAGAGCGTGTTAAAAGATTAAAAGAAAAACTATCTCCATTAGTTGTATCTGTTCTATCTCCCAATAAAAGCCCACGTGCAGATATCGCACTGGAGAATCCCAATAAAATGACAAGCAATAGTTTTTTTGTTCTGGACATCTTCATTCTCTTTCTCTTTACAAATATTTTTCATGAGCGTTCTCACAGCAAGTATAAGGAAATTTACAGAAACCGCCAGCTTATTCAAATGACAAAATTTGCAATCACACGAATCTATGGTATAAATGGAGCAATTCATTGTTAGGGGATACAAAAAATGCATACAAAAATTTTTTCAGCAACCACTATTGGTGTTGACGCACATTGTGTAGAAGTTGAAGTTGATTTATCATTAGGAATGATTAACTTTTTTATTGTCGGGCTTCCTGATACTGCAATTAAAGAAAGCCGTCAACGAATTACCACCGCACTCAAAAATAGTGGAATTCGTCTTCCTGACAGGCGCATTACGGTGAACTTAGCCCCTGCTGATTTAAAAAAGGAAGGAACTTTATTTGACCTTCCAATTGCTATCGGCATTTTGCAAGCAGCAAAATTAATTCAAGTGACCAAACAGTTTTTAGATGAAACATTGTTTATGGGTGAACTTTCACTTGATGGGACCATTAAGCCAATCAAAGGCGCTCTTGCAATTGCTTACGATGCTGCAAAACTTGGCAAAAAGCGTGTTATTGTTCCTCAAAAAAATGCGCAAGAAGCAGCACTTATTAAGGAAGTAGAAGTTATTGGCGTTAACCATCTGGTTGAGTTAATTGGATTTTTACGAGGCGAAAAGCAGCTTTTTGTAACCCCACATAATTTTACGCTTGAACAAAAAGCAATCCCTACTAATATTGATTTTGCACAAGTAAAAGGACAAGAACAAGCAAAGCGGGCACTAACTATTGCTGCGGCAGGGCGACACAATATTTTGTTTATTGGGCCTCCAGGTTCAGGAAAAACAATGCTTGCAAAACGTTTGGCAACTGTAATGCCTCAAATGAGTTTTGAAGAAATTTTGCAAACCAGCAAAGTTTATTCGGTCAGTGGAAAGCTCAAAGATAAACCGCTTGTTACCAATCGACCATTTAGAAATCCGCATCATACCATTTCGCAAGCGGGTCTTGCGGGGGGTGGATCGTACCCGCAGCCGGGTGAAATTAGTTTAGCGCACAACGGTATTTTATTTTTAGATGAACTGACAAAGTTTAAACGAGACACCATTGAAGTTTTACGTCAACCACTTGAAAGTAAAAATGTTTCTATCTCACGCGCAATGCAAGCAATTACCTACCCCGCCTCATTTGTATTAGTAGCAGCGCTTAACCCATGTCCATGCGGATTTTTTGGTGATAAAAAACGTGAATGTGTATGCTCTCAAAATGCAATCGACCGGTATTTACAAAAACTTTCTGGCCCATTGCTTGATAGAATTGATCTTCAAATTCATGTACCAGCCGTTGATTATGACACAGTTACCAACAAAGAATCCACGGGCAAAAGCTCACAAACTATGAAACAAGAAATTGATGCCGCAGTGCAAATACAACAAATACGTTTTCAAAAAACAGTTTGTGCAAATGCAACCATGACCCCGGATGAAATTGAAAAACATTGTGTTTTAACACCAGAAGCTGAAAGTATTATTAAAAAGGTGTTTGACCAACTCCACTTAAGCATGCGTGGATACCACAAAGTACTCAAAGTCGCCCGAACCATCGCTGATTTAGAAAGAGCTAAAATTATCGATACGCCCCATATTAAAGAAGCGTTAATGTACCGCTCTCTTGATAAGTACTTTGAAAAACAATAAAAAAATAAGCTTAAATGGGATTAATTCGCAGAAGGGTTTGACAAGGTCCATGAGCCTGCTATCCTAAAGATACATTAATTGGACAGATCGCGGGGTAGAGCAGCCTGGTAGCTCGTTGGGCTCATAACCCAAAGGTCGCTGGTTCGAATCCAGCCCCCGCTACCAATTTTCCTCTTTATAAATCATTTTATTTTTTGGAGTTACTATGAATAAAAAGTCACTCTTGTTTGCTAGTGTTATGGTTTTTGGCTTAACAAGCATTCCATGCAAAGCGGCACAAAACAACGTTTATATCGACTCATTAAAGCAGTCTGCACGTGAACTATTTTTGCTCGCTTACGGAACAACAGCTGCTGTAACAGCCGCAACACAAACAACACTTGCACAGCACCCTCTTATTAAATGGCCATCTACAGTTTTTTTAGGAACCTGTCTCGCAATTGGCCTACAAAACAAAGGTTTAACTAAAGAATTTTTTGACCCGGCAGCTTTTTATGCTCTTCCTCTTATTGCTCTTCACGCAGGACATAAAGAAATTGGAAAGATTGGAGACTCCCCCGTTAAAGTATGGCATTTAGCAACAGCTGCCCCTTTAGTAAAATTGGGACATCTACTTCTATCTCTAGAGTCAATCTAAGAAATAAACTGAGATGTTAAACTGCCGTCTTAACAGATAAAGCAGACCATAACAAACAAGAACTAATGGCCCTGCCCATACCCAAAAACCAAGTGATTTGGTAAAGAAGTATGCGTAGGGCATTTTTGCAACCAATTTATAAAATCCGTGATAAAGAAAATAAAAAGGGACAAGTGTTAGAAAAACCTGTACAGAATATTTCACTAAAAAGATTGCCATACCCGCCATCTTTAAATCAAATTTATGAATTCTGCATAAAAAATAAAGACACAAAGCCATTTGCACAAAACCAGAAATTGAGGTTGCAAGTGCTAACCCAAATCCCCCATACAAGCCAACAAGATAATAATTGGTAACTACATTTAAAATGGTAGCAAATACTGATATGATACTTGGAACCAATGTGTCATGAAACGAATAATATAAGCTTAATAAAATTTTATTAAGTGAAAAACAACAAAGCCCAAACATGAATCCAACCAAAATGCTTCCCGCTTCAGCAACACGATCTACGGGAAATTTTGATGACGTTGAAGCAAATAACGTTAAAAATATTTGATCTGAAAAAAAGATTATAATTAAGGTGGCAGGAATAGTAACCCAAAACACAAACTTCATTGCTTCAAGCAGATAAAAGTTTACTCGCTCAGGGTTTTCAATTTTTACACGAGTAAAGTGGGGCAATAAAATAGTTGAAAACGCTACGGCAAAAACGCCCAAAGGTATTCCCATAAAACGATTTGCATACTTTATTAACGTTACCGAACCAACAGCCAAATACGAAGCAAACCACTGATCAATAAACAGGTTAACTTCCATAACGCTCATGCCAATAAAACAGAGTAAAAATTTAATTGCAACCTGGCCAAATGCTCGAACCGACTGTTTATCCCATTTTTGAAATGAAAATCCAAATCTAAAATAGGCAGCAACATGCAAAAGGCATTGTAAAATTCCTCCAGAAAGAATCATCCAACATAAAAAATGGGGAGAAAGCGAAAACTTTAAACTGATACTTAGAGCACTAATAAAAACAAGGTTTAAAAGCACTGGACCAAATGCAGGAATAAAAAAATGATGCACCGAATGGAGCGCTCCTGCCAATAGGGCGCTTGTTGAAATAAAAAAAATGAACGGCATCATAATACGCAACATCTGAACGGCTGCTACAAGCTGTGCTTCCGAATACCCCGGCGCAATAATTAAAACTGTTTCCCGCGCTTTAAACATAATTAAAACACAAAGCAAAAGAAGAATACTTTCAAAAATAATGAACGAAAGACTCATTAATTTACTTGCGTCTTCTTTCCCTTCTTTTTTAAAGATGGAAACAAATGTTGGTACAAATGCGGCTGTCAATGCCCCTTCTGCAAAAATTTTACGCAATGAATTTGGCAACATAAATGCGGTAGTAAAAGCATCATTTAAAATACCCACCCCCAAAAAACGCATAAGTAAAATTTCCCGCGTAAGGCCAAGCATTCGACTTACAAAAGTATTACCGCCAACCTCTAATGTTTTTTTGAGAATATTCTTTTTACGCTCTGCTGCTTGACTCATTGGGCTTCCTTTCCGGGTAGTAGTCGTTCATTGGGACTACATTACCATCTTTCAACAGAAACACCAACTCCATCATATCTGCAACTTCTCTATTATGGGTACTTAAGATTAATCCCATCTTCCATTCTTGTTGTAACCTTAAAAGTAACTGTATAAGTTTAATACTCGTTTGAGCATCAAGACTTCCTGTTACTTCATCTGCCAATAAAAATGCCGGCTTATTCAACAGTGCTCTGGCAAGCGCTATTCGTTGTCTTTGACCGCCAGAAAGCTGCCCTATATGCCAATTCCATGCATGCTCTAGTTCAACAGCCTGCAACAACTCTTTAGCGCTCGCTGCACTTTCCTTCTCTGTTTTGCCAATCACCATTCCTGCAAGGGCAATATTTTCAAGCACTGTAAGTTCTGCAATTAAGCATGGATTTTGCAACACTAACCCAACTGTTTGAGCCCGGTTATAAGGAGCAAAATCTATAAGTTGACTATCCCCATAAAGAACTGACCCACTTGTTGGAGTATCAAGCCCAGCAAGTAAATGCATAAAAGTTGATTTCCCTGCGCCTGATGGCCCCATAATAGCATAGCTTTTTTCAGGCTTAAATATTTGCGTAATGTCTTTTAAGACAACAGTATGGTGTTGGTTATGTCTAAATTCTTTGGTAATGTTTTGCGCAATAAGGTTAAAAAACGATTTCATGCTAACAATTGCCTCTTAATTAAGCTCTTTAAGGTAATAAAGGGTTACTCTTTAGTTGTACCATCTTACTATTCCCTTTTCAAAAGGAAGTTTGAATACGTTACTCATGAAATTATTGTGTTCTACGGCCTCTTTACTCTAAACTTAAATTTAGATATTTGATAGAGGCTTATTACAGGGGGGCCCGATGAAGACACTTAATAAAGAAACAAATGAGGAAATTTTCACCGAGTTACTGCCGGTTATACCAACAATGGACGTTGTGGTATTTCCGCACATGATTGTTCCTCTTTTGGTGCTTGACGAAAGAATCATTAACGGAATTAATCAAAGCCTCAATGGCTCAAAAAAAGTTTTATTACTTGCGGCTAAGAAAAAGATTGACGACCATCAAGGGGCGATTGGTACTAAAGATCTTTACGAAGTAGGAACAGTTTCCTCAATTATGCGGCTTATCAAGATTCCTGAAGGGGGCGTAAAAGTTTTAGTACAAGGAATCTGTAAAGCACGTGTTAAAGAAATTATTACTGAAGATAACATTTTAAATGTCTCTGTTGAGCCGGTTCAAGAAGATGCTATTGTAACAGAAGAACTCACACCACACGTTAGAAATATTAAAGAAATAGCTGAAAAAATTAGCTCTTCAAACCACTCATTCAGCCCAGATTTTCACATTATTCTTTCAAAAATGAATGATCCAGCCAAAATTGCCGATTTTATTTTATCACACCTTAACCTATCGGTTGAAGAAGCACAAAATCTTTTAGAATCACCAAATCAAGGTGAATTTCTAGAAGGAATTTTGGCACAACTTAATAAAGAAGTTGAAGTTGCAGAAACCCAAGAACGAATCCGTTCACGAGCTCGCGATTCTATGA
>JAYPWJ010000056.1:0-5918 GCA_038135085.1 bacterium | reverse complement strand
CATTTTTTTAATTCTTCACCCGAGTTCTTCTCTTATCTGAGAGAGTTTGGTAAAGATTTGCATACTTTTGAACCATTACTTCAGCATTAAAATATAGCTCTGCGTCCCTTTGCGCCGCTTTGCCCAATTGAGCACGTAACTGCTTATCATCCATATAAAGAGCCATAGAATCTGCCAGTTGATATGCATTACCTACCTCACAAACAAGCCCGGTTTTTTTATTTTTTATCACTTCATGCTCACGATTAGCTCCACTGACAATAGGAGCAACTCCACAGCTGATAGCCTCAAGCAGAGCGACTGACAGGCCTTCGGTTAGAGATGATGAAACAAAACAATCAAAAAGAGGGTAATACCCATAAGCGCGTTCCCCTGAAATAAATTGAACTCGATCTGAAATCCCTAAAAGTGATGCTCGATCTTTTAAAAAATCTTCTTGTGGGCCAGAACCTATCAACACTAAGCGAGCATGACGATAGTTATCATAAAGCAACGCAAAACTGGTAAGGAGTAAGCTGAAATTTTTAGAACGCTCAAAACGGCCAACAGCTCCTATAATAAAATGCTCTTTTTTATAACCCAAAGCCGCTCGACTCTTTTTTTCTTTTTTTGACCAAGTCATTATTTGATCAACATCAATTCCATTTTTAATAACCGTAACTGCATGCCCTTTCATCCATGGGGCATCAATTTTAAGAGAGGCTGCTATACCATCGGATACCGCCACGGTTTGATCAACCCAGCGAGACAATAAACGATCAAAAGAATTACGCACAAGGCCATCATATTTTACTGTATTATGATTTGCATGAACCGTTGGAATTTTATAAAAGTGACCAAGAAGCTTACCCCAAAAACCAGCTGACCATAATACTGTATGAAGACAAGTTGGACGCAGATATTTGATAAGTTTAAAAAGTCGATAAACAAAAATAAAATCATACTTTAAAAAAAGCCCTGTTACTTGATAAGTAGAAATACCAAGCTCTTCTATTTTTTGTACAAAGGGCCCATC
Source organism: bacterium (assembly GCA_038135085.1). Lineage (GTDB taxonomy): Bacteria > Babelota > Babeliae > Babelales > CAIQNR01 > CAMCVM01. The sequence continues at coordinate 4,903 of JAYPWJ010000056.1, read as the reverse complement.
ATTAAAGTAAACCACTATTTGCTCAAAGCTTCTTCTATCAAGAGCATTAGCAAGTTCATAGAGTACCGTTTCAGCCCCACCAACTTGTAATCCAGAAATTAAATGAACAACTCTTACTTTTTTTCCCATGTGCTTACAGACCTTCCATCAACCTTTTTTGGGTTCTCTTTTTACGGGGTATAGTTATACTATCTCCAATGGCTCGCCACAAATCAATACTCTTTTTGTGAAGGTAACAAAAAATATGGAAAAAATACAAAACGGTCTTTTGATTGCTCTTGAAGGAATAGACGGAACAGGAAAAACAAGTTTAGCCCATAATTTAGAAAAAGCTCTCTCGGAAGATTATCCCGTACTTGTTACCAAGGAACCAGGCGGAACTCCTTTAGGAAAAGGGCTTCGTAATACGTTACTCCAAAAAGATGTTCCCGTTTGTAAAAAAGCAGAATTTTTATTATTTGCTACCGACCGAGCTCAACATTTTCACCAAGTAGTGTTGCCACACCTAGAAGATGGTTTTATTGTACTTTCTGACAGAATGAATGATTCATCATTGGTCTACCAAGGTTATGGCAGGAACTTGGACGTCGAAATGCTTAAAACTATTAATGCCTGGGCCATGAATGACCGCCAACCTGATATTGTTTTATATTTACGCCTTACAGCAGAAAAAGCATACGAACGAATGAAAAATCGCAATATTCCACTTAACTCATTTGAAAAAGAAATGGAATTTATGCACCGACTAACTGAAGGATTTGACACCTTGGTTGCGCCACGAGATAATGTAATAACACTTGATGCACAACTTTCAAAAGAAGCATTAACAAAAGCTGCTCTTGAAGCAATTAAAAAGAAAATGCAATGAACATCGCCCCCGCTTATCTCTTTCTTGGTTCAAAAAATCTGCTTGAAAAGGAAACCCTTTCTTTTCTACAAAAGTTTTTTTGCATTAACAAAGGATGCGGTTCATGCAGTACCTGCACACAGATTAATGAAAAGCAACATCATGGATCCATTTGGATAGAGCCTGAAAAACGTTATACACTGGATGAAATCACAATTATCTTTAAACGAACGGCTTTTGCACTTGATGCTGACCAACATTGCTTTTTTATTGTAACCAAAGCAGATTTCTTAAACGCTGCCTGTGCTAACAGTTTACTCAAGTTAGTTGAAGAACCACCGCACGGTTATCATTTTATCTTTTTGGCAGAACGGCCAGCACAGGTGCTACCAACCATTCGCTCCCGTTGCACCCAAAAAACCTTTTTACACAAAGCAGAAGCACAAGAGGTGCCAAGCATTGTAAAACAGTTTATGCGCCTTGACGGTGACCCTTTAGCTTTTCAAAAAGAAGTAGCAACTTGTTCTATGACCGAACAAGAATGCATGGTTTATCTTGATGAGTTACTTGCCTATTGGATTGCTTCTTACAAACGCACCTTGCAAGGAACAAATTTACAACACCAAGCAACAGCAGCACAAATGGTAAATCTCCTTAAGAATACACTTAAAACCCCTCCTGCTCCAGGGAGCGCAAAGCTCTTTTGGAAAAATCTTTTTTTACAACGCAATAATTTTTCTCTATAAACTTTTTGTCTTTTTGACTGCCATGCAGTAAAGTAAAATGAAAGTTAACCATTAGGGAATACACAATGGTACGGTCATTAGAAACCTTATTGCATGGCGTTTTTAAAAATGAAAACTGGAAAGTTAAACTGCTTTCTGAATGGGAAACCATCACTGGTAATTTAGCTGATAAAATGCGTCTTGAAAAAATAGATGATCAAACGCTCATTATTGGGGTTTATCAGTCAAGCTGGATGCATGAGCTATATCTTCTTTCAAACGTTTTAAAAAAAACAATTAATAATCACCTTGGTTATGACCATGTTAAACATTTACGCTTTAAATCGGCCGCCAAAAAAAATACAGAAAAAAAAGTAGCAAAAAAAGAAACAAAAGAAGAAAAACCCCGCAAGCAAATAACCCTTTCAAAGCACGAACAAGAAGCACTGGGAGCGGTTAAAGACCCAGAACTCAAAACAGCGCTCCATAACTTCTTGAGCCGATGCCATCACCAAAAGGTCGCAAAATGAAACCAATCTTTTGTGTCGCTGGTAGATCGGGTGGCCATATTATTCCCTGCCTTAATTACGCGCTAGCTCAACAAAAACAGAATCAGGATATTGTATTTTTGAGTACCAACACACCGCTTGATAAATCGATCCTTAAAGATAAACCGATTACAAAACATATTCCTCTTACACTAGAAAATATTCCGTACAAAAAATTATTCCGTTGGCCCTTTTTTATCTGGCAGCTTTTTGCTTCAACACTTGTAAGCTTTTACCATTTAATAAAACAACGCCCTACCGTTATTATTAGCACTGGTGGTTATATTTCAATCCCAGTTTGCATCATCGGCAGGCTATTGGGCATCAAGGTTGAACTGTTTGAACTCAACTTTGTTCCGGGTAAAGCAACCACATTTTTGGCTCCATTTGCTACAAATGTTTATACCTGCTTTCCTGAAACCTTAAAACTATTAAAACGAAAAAATTGCCACCTGGGCACCTATCCACTCAAACCTGCATTACTCAAGCAACTTTTAACTCAACAAGAAGCGCTCAGCGCACTTAACTTGGACCCCAATAAAAAAACACTCTTACTGCTGGGCGGTTCACAAGGTTCGCAAACCCTCAACAAAATTCTTTTAAACATACTACACAATAATGATTTACAGAACTGGCAAGTGATTCATCAAGTTGGCAATGCTGATCCAAAGGCCTTTAAAGAAGCCTACAAAAAAGCAGGAATTACTGCTTATGTGTTTCAATTTCATCATCAGTTGGAAACCATTTACCCAGCGGCAGATAAAGTAATTTGCCGTGCTGGAGCAGGAACCCTTTTTGAATTACTCCATTTAAAAAAGCAATGTATTGTTATTCCACTTGAAGCTTCAACAACAAACCATCAGCTTGATAATGCGCAATCATTTGCAAATCGCTACCCTACGCAATTTACTCTTTTACACCAAACAGACTTAGAAAGTAACCCAAATACTCTTTATGAACTACTTGATGAGGAACTACCTGAAACAGCTCGAGATGGTAAGTAAGTTGGTTTATTACCAGCAAGATCAACAAAGTTATCATTATCTGCCCAAGCAACTACCTGCTTTCCAGTTGTTTTATCTTTTTTAGTTGGCATAACTGGCCCATTTGCAACGTATTCATTAATACCAGTGAGCCAATGAACTGGAGCATTCAAAACACCATTAGGACCACTTACTATTTTATTAAGCGCTAAGTTACCCTTCCACGTAAAAACCTTTTTACCATCTTTTTCTTGGAATAAACTTGAAATACCATTCTTTTGTAAATAGGCAAGCACTTTACTATACACAGCTTTAAGTGCTTTTGCATAGGTTTTTTGCTGCGATGCTAAGGTAACCCATGAAGCAACTTCTGTTTGGAGTTTTGTTATATCAGCTTGAGTTGCAGAAAGCTTTTTATTAATATTTGGGATGAGATTTGAAACAATTGGATTAAGCATTGCCTGCGGTGGCTCAACACTATAATAGTAAGGGCCAGCACCATTACCATACGGAGTAAAAATATCATGAGAAAGCAGATAACCACTCACGCCCGTTTCAGTATCAACTAACTCACCAGCATTAGTTACAAGTTTTTTTGAAAGTAAACTACTTTTGATTCCCTCTGTAAGCATTTCTTCCATACTTGGCGTATTGATTGAAGGAGGAGTCGAAGGAATCTTCAGTGTTGAAAGGTCAGGAAGCGGAATCTTTGTTTCTGCATTAAGACCAAATAATTTATCAAAGAATTTTTGTGCACTTGCCGTATCAGTTGCATCAATGTTAAGGGAAACAATAAATAATGATGCGCAAGCGGTCTCTGGCGTCATAGTAGTAATGCTTTTATAAATATCAACAGGATTAAGCTGCACCCCTAACGTACTGATCGTATTTTCTTTATTAAATTTTTTACTTGGCGTTAGCTGTTTTTCAATTGCCAAAAGATCACTGCTTTTTAGTTTCTGACCATCAACCGAAGGGCGCATAAAAAAGAACTGTAAGCATTTTCCGCTTGGAATAGATGCAACAACAGTATCAGTAATACTGTATGTTGAATTTGACCAACCAGGAGTACTATAGGCAACCCATACACTTCTTCCTAACGGCTCAATTGGAGTAGAATCTGCAAGTACACCTTTTTCTTCCTGCACATCGGCTATTGATTTATTCCATACCAAACAACGAACGGGCGTAATAGAACGAAGCCGCTGATTAGTTGCTTGAGTAAAGTTACCAGGATTATACCCATTGGTAATAACATTCGGTTTACCTTCAGAATCAATAATTTCATAGTGCACCTGAACTGGTTGTGACTCAGTTGAACTTTTTGCGCTAGTAGCTCCACTTACTTTACTGGCAAGCCCTTTTGAATTAATTGTTAAACTACCAGCTGTCCCAAATGTAAAAGAACGAGTTCCACTTGGAGGACGAATACTATTTGCAATAGTTGCATTTGAAGTCAGCATATTATAGCAGTTATGATCAAGCGTTACGGTAAAATTTTCATCAGCATATTGAAAGCTCATTTTTTCTGAAGTGCTTAAATTATTATAAATCGAACCTAAAAATTCAGAAGTGGTTGTTTTATTAAGGCCCACAAACTCACTTTGCGTTCCTGAAGTTGTCTGATAAACATTATAATAATAAGTACCACCCTTTTTATAAGCTGGCATCATATTAACAATCTGGTAGTTGTTTCCTGGTAGATCAACCCCTACATAAATATTATGGTTTCCAAGATCGCTATTATCAGAAGGATCAATAATTTGATTTTTGAACGAATACCGCTTAACCATCATACCC
>JAYPWJ010000055.1:5466-5983 GCA_038135085.1 bacterium | reverse complement strand
GTTGAACATGGAAGCACTCTTCGAAAAACCTGTTTGCAAGTTGCTCTTGATAAAGTAAAAGAAACTAATAGCCCAGACAGCAACGAACTCGTTGAAGTTCTTGCAGAAAAACTTGCAGAAACAGCAATAGGAAGAGAACAAATTAAAGCAGGCAAAGAATATGTTCTTAAAACTTTTGGCAATAGACTTTGTAAAAAAACTGTTTTACAAAAACTCAATCAATTTGTTCCATCTAACAGCGGTAACAAAAAGAAAAAAGAAAATAAAGGCCCCCGTGTAGCTATGACCTTGCAGCATTATTGGAGAACTATCACTAAAGCAGACAAAAAACGGGAAGATGAAGAAATAGCGGCAGCAGAAGCAAGAAGAAAAGCTGAAGAAAAACGTAGAGAGCAAGAAAAAGCTGCTGCTCAAGAAAGAATAAGGCAAGAAGAACGAGAACGGTTTAAACGCTTGGGGTTAATCAAAACAGAAGAACAAAAACGAGCTGAGTTTGAAGAAAAAAGAAAACAAGAAG
>JAYPWJ010000055.1:0-5456 GCA_038135085.1 bacterium | reverse complement strand
AACATCTTGAAAGAATTAGAAAAGAACATGAAAAAGAAAGAAGAGCCCGTAAAAAAGCAGCTGAAGAAGAAAGAAAAAAGAAAGAGGCTGAAGCATTAGCAAGAACCAAAAATGAGCAAGCAAAACACAAAATTGAAGTACATGCAGAGCTGATTAAAACAGCTCAAAATAAAGAGCAAATCGCTCTTCAAAAAGAAAAAGAATTAAGAAGAGCAGCTAAAAATGCAAGAAGAAGAAAAGAAGCCACTGAAAGAGAAGCTCAAAAAGCATTAAAACGTGAAGTTAATAAAAGTATTACCACAACAGTACGAATAGCTCTTCTTAAAGCTGAAGCAGCACGTCTTGAACAAGAATGTAATGAACTCACTACACGCACTAAGAAAATAAAAAAACGAATAGCAAAACACCAAGAAACCAAAAAAAGAGAATTACTTCTTAACAACTGGGCAGAGAAGCATCAGGAAAATGTTGAAGCTGCCCAAGAAGCATTTCAAGCTAAAATGGAAAAAGAGAAAAAAGAAAAAGCAATGGTTGAATTAGCTCAAAATAAAGTTGCATATTCTGGAGTTGTAACTGAAATGCATACATTTCACAAAAATGAAGCTATTCGCAACCGAGCCCTTAAAGCATGGGTAAATCGATTCAGAAGAAATCAATTTGAAGTTTTAGATGAAGATGCTGCTTGGTTAGTTGATCCGGATGATGAAAAAAACCAAAACAAATAAAAAAAGGGGCCTTGAGGCCCCTTTAATTTTACCACTCGAGTGAACCACCCGTTCTATATTCAGTAACACGCGATTCAAAGAAGTTTTTCTCTTTGCTTAAATCAGTTGCTTGTGACATCCATGGGAATGGATTTTCTTTGTTGTACACTTTTGGCAAACCAATTCGCTCTAAACGACGATCTGCAATATGCTCAACATAGTTCACGAATTGCTCTGTACTAATACCTAGCAACCCTCGTGGACATGCATCTTTTGCATATTGTGTTTCAAGTACAACCGATTGCTTAATAAGATCAACAATCTCATCTTGGAATTCTTGAGTCCACACGGCCGGGTTTTCTTTTTTAATTTGGTTAATTAAATCACACCCAAATGCCAAGTGAATACTTTCATCACGCATGATGTATTCAAACTGTTCACCAATTCCAACCATCTTGTTTTGACGCTTAAGCGCAAGCATCATGGCAAAACCGGCATAGAAGAAAATACCTTCCATAATAACGTAATAACCGATTAAATCATGCACAAATTTACGCAATGTTGCCAAATCTGTAACCTCAAAGGTTGGGTCAAAAATTGATTCAGTCAAGTTAATCACAAAACGATCTTTTTCATCAATCGATGGAATGGTCAAATACATGTTGTAAATTTCATCAGGATCTAAACCAAGCGTATCACAGCAATAGATAAACGTATCGGTGTGAACAGCTTCTTCATAGGCCTGACGTAAAAGATATTGACGGCACTCCGGGTTGGTTACATGCCGATACACCGCAAGCACAAGGTTGTTTGCAGTTAATGACTCTGCAGTTGAAAAGAAACCCATATTCCAGAGAATCAAACGACGCTCGTCTTCAGTTAAAAACTTTGGGTCTTTCCACTGCTCAACATCTTTTTGCATTGAAACTTCTTCAGGGGTCCAGTTATTGGCAACACCATCTTGATAATGTTGACGGGCCCAAAGATATCTCATTGGCAAGATCTTATTCGGATCTGTTTTGGTATTGTTAATAATACCGCTATCACTAATTTGTGATTTTTCGCTCATAAAAATTCCTTCTACTTTTACTGGCATGCCTCACATTCAGGCTCTAAAATACTACATGCCTTTGGCGCTGCTTTTGCTGGCTCCTGTGCCTCTTCAACCTTTTTGTACTCACGCTTTTGAGTATAACCAAACTTTTTGGCATCAAGTGTTGATTTTTCAATCTGACTTGCACCCAATGTACGCAAGTAATAGAAGGTTTTTAGCCCTTTGCGCCACCCACGTTTGTAAACTGCATCAAGCTTCTTACCAGAAACGCCCTTTAAGAAAACATTATGTGATTGGCTTTGATCAATCCACTTGCCTCGAGCAGCGGTAATATCAACCATCCACTCTGGGTCAAGTTCAAACGCTTCTTTGTATTTCAATTTAAGATGATCTGGAATAACGTCAATTGGCTGAACACTTCCATCATAGTATTTGAGCAATTCAACCATCTCGTGGTTCCAAAGATTCAATTTCTTAAGATCTTCAACCAAATACTTATTAACCACAGTAAACTCACCGCCCATGTTTGCTTTTACATAGAGATTTTTATAAAGCGGCTCGATGCAGGGGTAACAACCAGAAATATTGGCAATAGTTGCTGTTGGTGCAATCGCCATAGTGTTTGAATTACGCATACCATAATTTTTAACATGCTCACGAACAGGAGCCCAATCTAAACGCTCTTTGCGTTCTACATCAATTGGCATTCCACGCTCTTTTTCAAGCAAGTCTAAAGTGTCGATTGGGAACAAGTTATTGCTCCACTTTGACCCTTCATACGTTGGGTAAGCACCACGCTCTTTTGCAAGTTGTGACGAAGAAAGAATAGCATAATAAGAAATCATTTCACCAACAGAATCAGCAAACTCTAAAGCTTCTGGCGCTGCAAAGCTAATGTTTAACTTGAACAATGCATCTTGTAACCCCATGGCTCCCAAACCAACTGGGCGATGACGCTTGTTAGAATTTGAACCTTCAATAGTTGGATAAAAATTAATATCAATAACATTATCAAGCATACGCATTGCAGTTTTAATTGTTTTGCGCAGCTTTTCTTGATCAATACCTTCTTTATTCACGTGCTCTGCTAAGTTAACTGACCCTAAGTTACATACCGCAGTTTCTTCGGTTGAGGTATTTAAGGTAATTTCAGTACACAAGTTAGAACTATGCACTACCCCCACGTGGTCTTGCGGAGAGCGTACATTACACGGATCTTTGAAGGTAATCCACGGATGGCCTGTTTCAAAAAGACGTGTCAACATCTTACGCCACAACACAATTGCTTTAGTAGTTCTAAAAAGTTTAATTTTACCTTGCTTTGCTAAAAGCTCATATTCACAATAACGCTTTTCAAACGCTTTGCCATAAAGATCATGCAAATCTGGTGCTTCATCTGGAGAGAAGAAGGTCCATTCCTTATCTTCAATTACACGCTTCATGAAAAGATCTGGCACCCAACTAGCAGTATTCATGTCATGTGTTCTTCGACGCTCGTCGCCCGTATTTCTACGGAGATCTAAGAAATCTTCAAAATCATAGTGCCACGTTTCAAGATAGGCAACCGTTGCACCACGTCTGCTTCCGCTTCTATTTATCGCCGCGGTTACATCGTTAGCAATTTTCAAAAAGGGAACAACGCCCTGGCTGCCTGATTTAATACTTTTAATGTAAGAACCGGTTGAGCGCAAAGGAGTCCAATCATTTGCAATTCCACCTGACCAACGTGACATTTGTGCATTATCACCCAAACATTTAAAAATATGATGTAAATCATCGCTAATAGTTGTCAAATAGCAAGAACTCAACTGAGGATGAGTGCCCCCAGCATGAAGCAATGTTGGTGTTGAAGGAACAAAACGAAGCGTTGAAATTAAGTTATAAAACTCAACTGCCCGTTCATTTTTGTTTTCTTCATTAACAGCAAGTCCCATTGAAATACGCATCCAAAACATTTGAGGAAGCTCAATACGGCGATCATTCACCTTAAAGAAATACCGTTCATACAATGTTCGTAAACCAAGATATTCCAAGTTATCATCACGCTTAAGTTCCAAATGATCTGCCAGATAAGCAATATCAAATGCTTCTAAACGCGAATCAATAATTCTTTCTTCAATGCCCAATTTTACATTTTTTATAAATGTTTCACGGTAAACTTGTGAATAATTTTGCTCTGTTGTTGAAGCCCCAATAACTTCTTTTGCAAGTTTTTGGCGCAAAATACGAGATGCAAAAAGACTATACGCGGGATCCCGCTCAATAAATGAGATAGCTGCTAATACCATAGCATCCTCTATCTCAAGTGTTGTAGCCTGATTATAGAGATTCTTTGTTACTTCTTGCATAACAAGATTAAGAGAAACTGATTCCTCTATAGATTTAGCTGCACGCTTTAATGAAGCGTATACCTTTTCTCGATCAAATGTTTGCGTCGTTCCATTTTTTTTATTAATCGTCAACCCGCTCTTATGAACTTGTATTTGATCATTTGACGCATCAACCAAACCTTCTTTGGCAAGATGCCCTAACGCACTTACCTCTTCCCGTTCCTGCATGGCTTTTTTCCTTTCTTTTACCCTTTCAATTGTGCTCATTAACTCCCCTTCCCCCAACTTTTTTTTTAAAATTGAGCATAAAGTCCCCTCAACAGGTCCCCCTGATTAATCACAAATTCTTACACTTTTTTACAATTTCAGTGTGAAAGGTTACTACTTCCCTTGTGCTAGACTACTGTACTGATTTTACTGCAGAGAATCAAATAAAAAATCAAAAAAATTTTGAAAGCTATATTCTTCAATTTTTATCTTTAAAAGCTTTGTTTCAAATTCTTATTGAATAAAAAATGAATCAAATCTTCCTTAAGTTCATTTATCGTAAATTTTTTATATTTTGTTATTTAACTTTTTAAAATTATTATTTTTAATTCAATTATTGCATATCAATTATTTTTTAAGGTAGACTAAAAAACAGGGATGTTAAAAAAAAGGGAGAAGACTATGTTAAATAGACAAAAAATACTGGTTGGAATTGTAATGACTGTGTTAATTACACTTGGAATTATTGCGGTAGTGCGCTTTTTACCAATTCCAACAATGTTTACTTTTTATAAAGAAGCTGTAGAAAAAGTAGGCACAGTTGAACAAAAAGAAAATCCGATTGAAAAAAAGCAAGAATCAGTTAACAAAAAAGAAGATTCTGGAACCGTTATAGCTGTTGAAACAATTGACCAAGTTAAAGCAATAGCACAATCAAGCAAACCGATGGTCATGAAATTTTACAGCAACTGGTGCCCTGCATGTATCGCAGCAAAAGGGGTTTACCCAACTTTAGCAAAAGAATTTCCAAAAATTACCTTCTACTCAATCAACGTTGAAAAAAGAGAAGTGCTGAAGGCAATTGAAGATGAAAAGCTCGTAGAAAAAGACTCTATACAGGCGATTCCAACCTTTGTGTTCTATCAAAAAGGCAAAGTGAATGCGCTCACACGTGGGTTTGGTGGAGAGGATCATTTTAAAGTAGAACTAATGAAGCATTTTGGCGATTAACCCTTAAATAGAAACGGTACTTTAGAAACATCATCCCAGTAGTAAGTCCACTTTGAAGCGCCATTTTCTTTTTCACCCAACGGTACAGAGCCAATTAAATCATCATAATCAAAGCTACCTGCTTGCACCTTCCCAAAAACCTGTGCTGGG
>JAYPWJ010000054.1:2553-6106 GCA_038135085.1 bacterium | reverse complement strand
CCAAGCAGTGACAAACAACAACAATCTGAACTGGTAAAATTTACCCAATACACTATAGTTCCAAAAGATTTTTTTATGGAAGGATACCCACAAACAGATACCAAACCGATCGTACTTTTTTTTGATTGGGAAGAACAAGAAAATTCGAAACTCCGTAAGCAAGCGGGAATTGAACTTGCACAAGGAATTAATAGAATCAAAAAACGTTTTAAAAAAAGCAACACTATTCTACTAGGGCATGGGCAAGGTGGTAATGTTATCAATGTAGCCAGTAATCATCTTGAGCATCCAGTTGATACAGTAATAGAACTTTCTGTTCCCGTTTTTCCACACACACAAGAAAGAAAAAAAGACCTCTATGCTGATTACCTTCCAAACAGTAAGATGATCCATAAATTTTTTTCATTCTATTCTGATCAGGAGCACTCTACAGCCCACCCAAGTCTCCACCCTTCATATGAATCTTTTCCTGAAGAATCAGTTCACCCACAACTTAAAAGAACATTGCTTCTTATTAATAATAAACAGCCTATTCCTTCTGAAACATTACGTCCGTTAGTAGGTAAACGAATTTTACCGCTTTGTAAAAAAATAGAAACTGATTATACGCTACATAACCATTTTATCGCCCATTTAAGTACTTTTAAACCAGAAACCGATATGGTTGTTGTTTTAAAAGATTACCGCCAAAATGATAAAACAACAGAAGAAGAAGTCACTCTAAGCAAAAAACGAATGGCTGATTTTACAAAGGCATGGGGGCGTCCAATGGTAGAAAAATTAGCAAGAGGTGAAAAATCAAGAAGCGCGCATAAAAGCATTGAACGCCTTGCCAAAAAAATTTAGTTACAGTAACTTTCCAGCTAATTGACTCAACTCGCTACGCTCACTGTTTTCTAGAAACACTGTCGCAAAAAGTTTTTGCTCCTTAAATTTGTCACTGGCAACCACTAAACCGTTACTACTAAAATCTAGATACGGCGAATCAATTTGGTATGGATCTCCGCAAAGCACAATTTTACTTCCCTGCCCTACCCTACTAATAATTGTTTTTGCTTCATGAGGACTCAAGTTTTGTACCTCATCAATTAAAATAAATTGGTAAGGAATGGAGCGGCCACGCATGTAGGTAATCGCTTCAAGTGCCAACGTTCCTTGATTAACTAAATCATCAACCGAATGAATTGCTGAACGATCTTTCCGTGCTCGTTTTGCATCACCACGTTTTTTATGTTTCTTTTTTCCGCCTTTTTCTTGTTGTTCCTCTGGTATACCAGACTCTTCTTTAAGTGTTTGCATATGTTGACCGACTGCAGTTGCATGTAAAATAACATCGACATTATCATAAACTGGCTGCATCCATGAATGCATCTTTTCCTGCAAGTCCCCTGGCAGATAACCAATATCTGGCCCAAGTGGAACCACTGGACGAGAAACCATAAGCTTTTGATAAATATCTTGAACAAGTACCTGATGCAAACCGGCAAGAAGGGCTAAGAAGGTTTTACCAGTTCCTGCTGGTCCAAGTAACGCGACCAATTCAAATGAAGGATCAAATAATGCATCAAGCGCCATCAACTGTTGTGCATTGCGCGCACTTAGATCCCATCGTAACGAAGGATGATGAATCTGTTTAAAAAGTTTTTTCCCTCCAATATAACGAAGAACTTTACAATTATGTGGATTGTGCTGTGATTCAACCAAAACATATTCATTGGGCATAAATTTATATTCTTTAGTTAATGCAACTAAATCATCCGGAACTTCCTGCTTAAGTTGTACTGCAGGAACCACCAAACGAACCCAACCTTTATAAAATTCTTCCCGAGGAATATATCCTTTTAAATAATCTTCCGATTCAAGCCCGAGTACATCCGCTTTAACACGCGCGTTTAAATCTTTTGAAATAAATTTAACTGGCTGTCCCGTATTTTTAACAGCGACAGCATTAAGTAAAATTTCGTTATCAACAAGATCAGCATTGAGTGAAGAAAAATAAGGCATCTCTTCTGGCGGGAAAAGAACTTTAACAGTTCCTCCAGTATCTAATGGAACACCCTCGCTTAATGAACCTTCCTTTCGTTTTTCATCAAGATAGCGAATAAAATCACGAGCACTCTTGCCTCGCTCTGACGTCTCTTTCTTAAATTTTTCTAGTTCTTCAAGAACGGCGATTGGAATACCAACCACCCCATCTCCAAAATTAAAAAGGGCACGAGGGTCATGCAAAAGAACATTTGTATCTAAAACATACATTTTCTTTTTAGTCCCTTGTTGTTTATCAGACATGCTTCCCCCTGGTTACGTTAGTTAAGTAGACAACAACACTCACGTATTCTACCACCGACCAAAGTTCCCAGACAATAAATCCGGTACATTTAAGCTTAAAATCCCTTCTTGCTCGTAAAAGTAGGTTCCCTTTTATCGTGATTTTGATAAAATAGAATTTGTAACAGAGTCAAAAGACCCGTGATAACAACCCTTTTGGTTAAAGGAACAATCGATGAAAAAAAGTGAAGATCTCAATAAGCTTCGCCACTCAGCCGCTCACTTACTTGCTCATGCTGTTATGGAACTCTATCCAGACACACAGCTCACGATTGGACCTGCAACTGAAACGGGCTTCTTTTATGATTGCCTCCCAACAAAAAATTTTAAAGAGGCAGATCTTCCACTTTTAGAAAAAAGAATGCAAGAAATTGCAAAGCGCAACTTACCACTTGAACATAAACAAATTTCAAAAGAAGAAGCACGCGAAATTTACAAAGATAATCCATTTAAGCTTGAATTAATTGATAACCTTGAAGGTGATACTGTTGGACTTGCAACACAAGGTGAATTTTACGATCTCTGCCGAGGTGGTCACGTTGACTCAACCGGTGATATTAAGCATTTTAAGCTAACCAGTATTTCTGGTTCTTACTGGCGAGCTGATAGAAACGGAACAGCTTTACAGCGTATATCTGGAACTGCCTTCTTAAGTAAAAAAGATATGGAAGAACAGGAACGCAAAGAAGAAGAAGCACAAAAATATGATCACCGTCGTTTAGGCAAACAGCTTGAATTATTTTCTTTTCAAGATGAAGGAGTTGGGTTCCCCTTCTTTCACCCTAAAGGAAAAATTGTTATTAATGAGCTTCGCAACGCAATGCGTAATCGACTCAAAAAAGCTGGATATCAAGAAATTGAAACGCCAATGATGCTCAGCGATGAGCTGTGGCGTAGGTCTGGACACTACGATTTTTATAAAGATAATATGTACTTTTCTGAAATTGATGAAAAAAGTTATGCAATTCGACCAATGAATTGCCCCGGCTCAATCTTAATTTACAAAGATCGCCCTCGTTCATACCGAGAACTTCCATTACGCTTACATGAATTTGGTAAAGTACACCGACATGAGCTTTCAGGCGTACTACATGGACTTTTCAGAGTTCGCACATTTACTATTGATGACACACATATCTATCTTACCCTTGATCAAGTTGAAGCTGAAATTCAAAAAAGTCTTGGGCTTCTTATGGAAACAATTAATAAATGCGGCTTTGAAAAA
>JAYPWJ010000054.1:0-2535 GCA_038135085.1 bacterium | reverse complement strand
CTATTGGACTTTCAACAAAACCAGAAAAAGCAATGGGCAGCAATGAAATATGGGACAAAGCACAGGATGCTCTTAAACAAGCATTAAAAGCTGCCAATGTTGAATATCACATTAATGAGGGTGACGGCGCATTTTATGGACCAAAAATAGATTTTACGATTGAAGATTCAATGGGCCGCGAATGGCAATGTGGAACAATTCAACTTGACTTCTTCCAACCAGAAAATTTTGACCTTAGCTATGTAGCCCCAGATGGAAGTCATCAACGTCCCGTAATTATTCATCAGGCCTTTCACGGTTCTTTTGAGCGCTTTTTAGGTGTAATGCTTGAGCATCATAAAGGACATCTCCCATTTTGGTTGTCCCCCGTTCAAGCAAAAATTTTAACAATTAGCGACGAGCAAAAACCATATGCACAAAATTTGTGTAACTTTTTGCAAGAACATGGCATTCGAGCTGAGGTTAACACCTCTTCGGATTCACTTTCTGGACAAATTAAAGATGCTCAGCTTAAAAAGGTTCCGTGGATGTTAGTAATAGGAAAAAAAGAGGTTGAAAATAATACTATTACCTTAAGAAAACATGACGGAAAACAGGAATTTGGGCTTACGCAAGAAAAACTTCTTGAAAAAGCAAAATTAATTTCCTAAAAAATTACAACTTTTTGACCTTTTTACGACAATAAAAAGACCTTCTAAAAGGGTTGATTACAGCTTATTTTCACCCTTGTAGATATATTTTCAAAAAAATATTGCAAAAAAAATATTGACTTTTTATCGTTTAAATCTGTAGTATCAGAAGTAAAATCACCCGGAATTTACAACCGTTGGAAGAAAATATGAGTAACCCTAAATGGTGAGGGAGAGAGTAATGGCAGTAAAGAAAAGAAAAGCTGCAAAACGTAAAGCTGCTCCAAAAAAGAGAACAGCTAAACGCAGAGTAGCAAAGCGTAAGGCTGCGCCTAAAAAAAGAACAGCTAAACGCAGAGTAGCTAAACGTAAAGCAGCTCCTAAAAAGAGAACAGCTAAACCTAAAGCAGCTCCTAAAAAGAGAACAGCTAAACGTAAAGCGGCTCCTAAAAAGAGAACAGCTAAACCTAAAGCAGCTCCTAAAAAGAGAACAGCTAAACGCAAAGCAGCTCCTAAAAAGAGAACAGCTAAGCGTAAAGCAGCTCCTAAAAGAAGAGTTGTTCGTAGAAAAAAGAAATAAATTCTTTTTCTAAGAAAAAAATCACCTATCTCAATTATTTTGAGTGGGTGATTTTTTTTATCTCTTACTTGTAACACCCCATTGAGGGCAAAGTAATTTCAGTGGGCATGTTGAACAAAACGGACTTATAGGAACACATTGATTTTGCCCCCACATAACTAACCATCCATTAAAAAGCCGCCAATACTGGCGGGGTAAAATCTTTTTAAGCTCACGCTCGGTTTCTTTTGGAGTTTGAGTATCTACCAGCCCAAGCCTATTTGAAATTCGATGTACATGTGTATCAACGCACAAAGCAGGAATTAAGAATCCTTCACTTAAAACCAAGTTTGCTGTTTTAGGCCCCACACCGGTCAATTTTAACAGCGATTCCTGCGTATTAGGAACAATACCGTTATGATAATTCAAGAGTTCGTTGCTTATAATATGAAGCTGTCGAGCCTTCTGGCGATAAAACCCAACCGGGTAAATTACCCTTTCAAGGTCCACAAGCGAAACCTTTTTCATTTGCTCAGGCGTGGTTGCAAGTTCAAAAAGACGTATACTTGCAGGTAAAGAAACAGTGTCTTTTGTTCGTAAACTAAGAATACAACTTGTTAAAACAAGAAATGGATCTCTTCCATAATTCTTAACAATTGAAGAAGCTGCTGGTTCAACCATACCCTTTGTTTTATTTTTCAGAATTTCAAGTATCTGTAAAATACGATCTGGATGGACCACACGCACTCCCTACAATTTTTATGAAAGGCCACACATATTATGTAATGGGTGGCTGATAAGCTGAGAAAATTGATAGAAATAACACGGAAGCAAAAAACCCTTTTGTGAAAAACTTAAAAGCAAACGATTGCAGAGTTTTCATAAACCTTTCCCCAAAGTATTAAAGTGTTAAATATAGGAGCTCAGTATAAAGATGCTCAGTAAGAAGTCAATAAGCTTCAATTAAGAAAAATCATTTTGCATGATATTCCAAATAACCTTCTAGAAAATAGTTTACGAGAATCTCTTCTTTACAAAAAAAAGTAATGTGGTATCGTTTTCAACAAGTGTAACCTAAATATACTACCCTCAAACAAGGTAGTTGAACGTGTCTATAATATTCGATGCTTTTTCCCGAATGCTTAATGATGTGTACGCAATGAGGTGCCTCCTTTTTAACGTACAAACAGCTTCATTATGCTTTAAACTTTTTCTTCTTTTCTCATTCACCAAAAGAATGATTAAGTCTGAAAAACAACCGATTTCATGGAAACTTTTATTAATTATATTAAGCTGTTCAACGTTAGAAGATTTTTCTTGGATGGTTTCACTTGCACGCTACACCTT
>JAYPWJ010000053.1:0-6118 GCA_038135085.1 bacterium | reverse complement strand
ATGTTGCTTCGTTTGGTTCTGATATGCATCTTTATCTTTTGAATTTATGGAACTACCCACAAGCGTTACGAGAGATAAGTGATTGTTATGGAATGCTCATGCGTAAAGATGAATTCATTAATTTGATCAAACAGGTTGAGATTTTTCATCCTAACTATTTAACGTTGCTTGCAGCTTGCAATAGTGTTATGCGGCAAGACAGTATTTTTCTGGTGACGCATGTAGAACAAGAAGGAGCTACGTACGATGAAAAGTAAATATTGGTTACTGGGTTTTCTTTTTTTTAATTTGCAGGCGCGGGAAGAAAAGCGCCTAGCTATTGTTATTCCGTCCTATTGTAATGCTGAATGGTACAAAGCAAATCTTGATAGTCTTCTTTCACAGGAATACGAAAATTGGTATGCAATCTATGTGGATGATTGTTCACCAGATGGAACGGCTGATTTGGTTCGAAACTATATTAAAGAGCGTAATTTAGAAAATAAAATTACGTTAGTAGCAAATAAAGAACGTAAAGGAGCTTTGGCAAATCACTGGATTGCAACGCATATGTGTGGTGATTGGGATATTGTAGTGCAGTATGATGGGGATGATTGGTTTCCTCATACTAAAGTGTTTTCTATGATTAATGAATATTATGATGATCCTAATGTTTGGCTTACTTACGGTTCATTTGAAGATTGGCCTATTGGTGTGCGGGGTTACTCTAAACCAACTCCACAACAAACAGTGACAAACCAATTGTACCGAGAAACTTATTGGACCCCAGGGCAGTTAAGAACTTTTTATGGTTGGGTTTTTAAAAATATTAAAGTAGAAGATTTATTGTGGGATCATAATGATGAGAATCGAGGGAAGTTTTACCCAGCAAGTTGTGATTTGGCTTTTTCTTACCCAATGATGGAAATGGTAGGTCCGCATTTTAAATATATTGATGACATCATTTATATTCACAATGTCCAAACACCAATTAATGATTTTAAAGTAAACCGTATCCCTCAAATTATTGCGAGTAATATACTGCTTTATAAGAAAAAGTATGAGGCAATTAAAACTCCTCCAGCAAAGACTCAAAAATCTTTTAAAGGGGTTGATATATTGGCGATTTCAAATGCTCGTTTACATAATTGTTATCAAACAATCCGTTCATGCAAAAAATATTTAAAAGGGGTCAATCGTATCTTTGTGCTAGATGTTGAACGTAATTTGATTGGTCTTTATGATGGGCAAACTGTAATACCGCAAGACAGGGCGTATAGTAGTACTAAGCAGATGTTGGTTAAAGAGCTCCACAATTGGTGGAAAAGCGCTGAATATGTTTTATTTATCAGAGATGGCCTCGTGATTAAAGAGCCAATCGATCTTGAAAAAATTGCCCGTAAGCTTGAAGCAACTAAGGCATTTTCATTTTTCCCTTCGCTTGGTATACAGCGTTATCCTGATGCGCCTTGTGTAAAATTAGATGATGAGTTTTTGGTATGGCGTCTTTGCTATGCTGATAAAGATTGGATGCAAGGTGGTAATGAGCTTTGTGTTTTTGGTCATAAACAAAAAATTCGTGAGCGTATTGCTTATTTAAATGAAGATTTGGTTGATAATGTTTTCTTAAAAGATCTTTTTGCTGACGGAATGTTGATGATTCAAGATCCAACTATTTCCCGTGTTGGTCTTTCATTTGAAAAGGCAAAGGTGGCAAAAGCTTAAAACGAGGCTTTGGCAAGGCGTTGATAGGGTGGTCGATTTTTTATAAGGTTTGAAACCTTTTTCTGACCATGCCTATCACGCCTAAAATCATTGAGCTCTGTTCCGGTATTGTAAAGGTAGATAGGTTCATTAATTTTTATAAATCGTTCTCCTGCCATTTCAAACATTGGAATCATAGTTGCAATGTCTGAGGCGGTGGTAAAAAAAATTTCATCTTCAAGTAGATCCTCTTTTTTTATCTGTTTAAAAAGTCCGGCATAAAAGCTGCGCAAAGCAAGAAAGATATAGGCATTTTGGTAAAACTGTCGGAACTGGTTTTTATAAATAACTGTTTGTGGAATGGGTTGCGCTTGTAAATAATGGTATTGTTGTGGCCAGGTCGTAAATCCTCCATAGGTCATCCAAATATTTTGAGATTGGTAGAGCTCATTGAGCTGTGAAAGAACTGAGTTACTTAGTAACCAATCATCTCCATCAACTTCTACAATAATTTCATCATCTGCACATAGATGGTGAATTGCGTGATAAAGATTGGCGAGCTTGTACTGCCGCGTTTTGTTTTGAACTACCATACAGCGATGCTGCGGGTCATGCGCTTTAAGATACTGCTGTACTGTTCTAACTGTGTTATCGGTAGAGCAATCGTCAATATAGATAATGCGATAATTTGAATAGTTCTGGTATAAAAGGGATTCAAGGTTTTTTTCTACCCACTTCTGATTGTTGTATGAGCAAACAAGAATAATAAACGGTTTTTCAAAGCTCAAAAGGCCGTTTACATAAAATAGTAAGAAGGCCCAGACAAAACCTTTCATAAAACCCTTTACCAGATTGTTTCTAACATTTTATACTTTATTTTAAACAAGGAGTAAGTATGTTGAAAAGTATTTGGAATGTTTTACATTTTGGGTGGCATGCATTTGGAGATTTTTTTCGTCTTATTATTGGTATTTGGAAAATATCACGTATTGAAGGCCCAGTAGTTTCTATTTTTGGGGGGAGTAAATTGCAGCAGGCGCATCCTTCTGCAGAGCGAGCACGTGTACTTGCTGAAAAGCTTATGAATAATGGTATTTCAATATTAACAGGTGGTGGCCCCGGTATTATGGAGGCAGCTAATTGTGGCATTTCTCCTAAAGAAAAACGGAAAGCGAGAAGTATCGGGGTAACAGTTCATGGTTTGGCTACTGAAGAAACAAACAAATGTGCTGATGAGCATATTAATACCCATTATTTTTATACCAGAAAATTTTTATTGTCCTATTGCTCGATGGGGTTTGCGGTATTTCCTGGTGGTTATGGTACAGCAGATGAGCTGTTTAAAATTTTGACGCTGATGCAAACAAATAAGATAAAACGAGTACCAGTTGTATTGATTAATAAAGAGTATTGGCAGCCAATTTTAGATTGGGTTGAAATTGCAAAAGAAAAAGGCCTGCTCTTACAAGAAGACGCAGACCTTATTTTTGTAACAACCGATGTTGATGAAGCATTTAACCATCTTTACCAAGGATGCAAAAAATAATTATCTTTTGCAGCAGTGGCGAGACCTACTAGATAATGCATCACAGATGTTTCCAAAGTGACTCTTTGGCTCTGCAGCTGCACTTGGTTGTGATTGAGACTCTCTGGTAAATGCTTCAGATTCTCTTATAAATTTTCGAAGCAATACAAGTTCACCTTGCAGTGTTTCAAGACGCTGTTCAAGGTCTTTTATATCTTTAATAAATTCTGCAGCATTCTTTACATCAGCTGCTGAAGTTTTATGAGAAGCAACGGCTCTTTCAAGCTGGCGCAGTCTTTTCTTTGCTTTTCTTCTTTGAGCTCGTACTTTTCCAATTGCTTTACCAATTTGACGGAAGTACCATAAGAAAGGACAACGTACATCTTGTTCAGCTAACTCAGTTGCAAAGAATGATTTTAAAAATCCTGGGTCTCTCGACATTTTTCTTACTCTATGGTGCATTTCTTTTTCGATACGCTCGTCTTGCTTGTGTGTTCTTTCATCAGAAAAAGGTTTTAGCAAATCGATGTTTGCTTTGTGAATGCGTTGAACATCGTCAACTGTTACTTCCATTTTTTGAATAATACGTTCATCCAAAGAAAGCGTTACTTTACGAGCTGCAAAAACTGGCTGAATAGAGAGCACGGAAAGTGCTAAAAAAAGAGATTTTTTATTCATAGATAAACACCCCATTTAAAAAAAAAATAATCTAAAAAAAGTATAGCATAATGCCTGATTCTCTCAACAGGTATTGGTTTTAAGCTTGTTTAGTTTTTTTTGTAGGCCACAAATCTCCAATCATATAGCCAAGAACTGAAAGCCCGAGTGCAATTGGAAGGGTCCAGAATTGAATCCACGGTAAAGTAATTAAGCGAGGAAAAGTAAACCCAATAAAACCTAATCCAACTGAAAGATAAGCTGAAAGTAGCTTGAGGTATTTTCGCTTTTTAACACAGGCGGCCATGACTGAAACGAACAGGCAGGTGACTGAAACTTCATAACTGTTAATTAGCATATTGATAATATTTTTGGGAACAAAGTATGAAGTAACAAAAATAAGGGAAGCACAACTGACAATGATGGATTGAGACATTAAAACTTGATCACTTTTCTTTTTAAAAAATGGCTCTGCTAGTGAACAGATGATAGAAGAAACTGCACAAAGTAGCGAATCAACAGTAGAGGTAATTGCGGCCATTAAAGCACATAATGCTATCACTAATGGAACTCCTCCTATAATTGATTCAAGTGAAAGAAAGAGCGGTGATTTAAGTGTTCCTGTTGCTTGTAATCCAATTGCTTTTATTCCCAAATAAAATGGTATAACGGCAAAAAAGAATAAAAGAATGCTTGTATAAAAAGCTGCTTTTTTTGCGGTCTCTTGGTTTTTTGCTGCAAAAAATCGTTGCGCTACATCTTGCGTAATGAGTGAATAGCACGCTGAGACAATAAGAATTCTTAAAACCTCATTTACTGGCAGGTTTGAATTAATCAAAGCTTTATTAAAGGTTGGCAGCATTTTTAAACTAAAGAATGGAACTGTGTCTGTTAAAAGCCCGTAAAAGAAAAAAAGCGTGAATACAAGTATCACAATAAAGACTTGTACAAAATCAACCATGACCACAGCTTTGAGCCCGCCAAGTAATGAATACAAGGTAATAACGGCCCACAAAAATGGGAAGATCAGATAGGTATAATCACCAGTGAAGTTCCCAATAACCGAATGCATCGCAATGGTTTGACTCAATAAAATTCCGCAAAGGGTGATGACTGAAAGAATGGCGCAAATTTTTGCAAGGGAGTCACTGTTATATTGCTTAGAAAAAATTTCGGCAATTGTATTAATATTGAGCGCTTTAAACCGTTCTGCAATGCCAAGGTTTAAAACTAAGAAACTGATGATAATTCCAAGTACATAGAGCATTCCGCGGAAAGGGTCATCGGCAGTTCCAATAAACATTCCGCCACCAATTTGTGTTGCAAGAAGCGTTGCCGTTGTTGCAACTACGCCGATTGATTTGCCAGCAAAAAAGAAATCAACATGATTTTCAATTCCTTTTGAAGCGTACCAGCCAAGAGCAATATAAAACAAACTTAACGCGGACATGATGCCAATAAAGAGGCTTGCATCCATAAAAAGACCCTATTGTTGGAGGTTACCAATGCCAGTTAAAAAGATACTGCGCATGTACCGTAAAATCAAGAAAGCAGTTTCAACGGTCCTTTTTTACCCCCCAAGGGTTATAAGAACAAATGGACATCTTTCCATCATCTTTTTGAGCGGGTGCTCCTTCTGTTTCAAAAATTGTTCCTGGGGAAGCAGATTTAAAACCACTTTCAGGTCGTTCTCCTGGTCCAGATGCAGCAAATGGTGAAAAACTTCCACGAACAGGATTGCATGAAGCAGGACGTTTCATTATTGCTTCTACCACACGGGCTGCTTTGGAGCGTTCATGATCTCCATCAGGTGAGAACACTTTACGAGAACGTTGAATGTCTCGTTCTGTTATTTTACCGCTGATAAAGTACTCAGCTGGTGTTTCTAGGGCTTCTCGTAATAGCCAGGTTAGCTCTTCATCACTTTCTTCACACTGGACTGCAACAGGGGCACTTTGTGGACGGAATCGTGCAGATCCTTTTGGTGCTAGTTTGCTTGAAGCTGCCATTGTGAGCTCAGCGATAAGTAGTTCATCATCACTAGGCACTGCTTCCATACCAAAGGCAGTAGTAACACTAGTTGCACAAAGTAATAAAAGAGTAAGCTTTTTAAATAATTCCATAATTTTTTTTTCCATTTAGTTATAATTTTCTGGCAGCAATTTTAACTGTTTAAGTTCTGTAACTGCTGCTTTGTGATTCTTTTTATCATAGACAACACCGGCTGACCATGGTTTTGGAGCAGTATAAGCA
>JAYPWJ010000052.1:5014-6157 GCA_038135085.1 bacterium | reverse complement strand
GCTGTGGAGTTGCTCCTATTGTCAGTGGAGCTAATCGTGAGCATGAAGTGATAAAGAACAAAAAAACGGGGCTTGTTTCCGAAGTAGGTAATGCGTATCAACTAGCAGATTCTATAGCTCTTTATATTGATGATGGGCAGTTAAGGGTTCAATTGGCTAAAGCGGCGCAAAGGGACGCAGAGCTACATTTTAGTGCTGAAGTCATGGTTCAAAAGTATGCAAATCTCTATCAAACTCTTTCAGATAAGAGAAGAGATCGGGCGAAGAATTAAAAAAATGGTTGCTTTTTGATCCTCGTTGAAGTAATCTTACCCATGTCGTTTGAAGTGAGCAAACGAATTTAATTTGATAACCTCCATTTCCCCTATCCGACGTTCTGCCGGATGGGGGATTATCTTTACGAGGGGTTTCAGTTTGAAAAAAAAACTTTTTGAACCACCTTTTTTACCTCCTAAAATTGGAGGGAAATACTATAACTATAATCACGAATTAAATAATTCGATTGATCATCATAAATGGCTTTTACCAAGCTTAAAAATGTACATACAAAGTCGTTTGTATAGTCAAAAACTTACAACCAATACCAATGCTTGGGTTGAGCATTATGAAGGTATCGAACGTTCAAAAAAGCCGATTGTTACTTGGCTTGGACACGCATCTGTTTTGATACAAATAGGCAATTTAAATATTTTGACCGACCCAATTATTAAAAGTCCCTTTCGATTTTTCAAAAGCATTCTGCACTTTTTTGCAGAGCCTGATGCCTTACCTCCTATTGATATTGTGCTTCTTTCTCATAATCATTGGGACCATATGAATGAGGCAACTCTTCGTCTTTTACATGAGCGATATAATCCTCTTTTTTTGGTTCCTGAGGGGAATAAATCTTGGTTTTTAGGTCGCTCTATGGAGCGGGTAGAAGAGTTCAATTGGTGGCAAACATGGGAACAAAATGGGGTAGATTTTACTTTTGTCCCTGCTTGGCATTGGTCACAAAGAGGGGTTTTTGACCGGAATAAAACTTTGTGGGGTGGATGGGTTGTTAAAGGTGGTTCTGGGACAATTTATTTTGGTGGTGACACTGCTTATAATCAGTTATATTTTAGAACTATTGGAAAGCTTTTTTCTGATATTGATGTTGCT
>JAYPWJ010000052.1:3981-5004 GCA_038135085.1 bacterium | reverse complement strand
TTACCAATTGGACCTTGTGAGCCTGAAGCGCATATGAAGGAATCTCACATGAACCCTGAGCGCGCAGGTGCTGCTTTAATTGATTGTGGAGCACGCTTTATGGTGCCAATGCATTGGGGAACTTTTTACTTTGGAATTGATACGTTTGAGCTTCCTATCAAGAGACTTAGGTTGTGGTGGGATCAAAATCAGCAGATACTTCAGGGTAAGGAGTGGGTTGGTTGTAAGGTTGGTCAGCAGTTTTATGTTCCCCCGCGGATTTATCCGGAATATCATAAAAGCCCTTACTCAAGTACGCACGACCAGAATCACTAAAGGTTAATACAACTACATCATCTTTGGTAAATGTTGTTTGGTAGTGACGCATTGCGGCTGCAACAGCACCACTACTTGGTCCAACTAAAAGTCCATAATTATGAGCAAAAGTATTAATTTCTTTTATTGCTTCCGCATCAGAAACAGCTACTATTTCATCAATTACATTGTAATCGATTACATCGGAGTGAAAGTCGATACCAATTCCTTCAACTTTATATGGTTGAGGTTTTCCGCAGGTTGCCCGTAAGGAATTAACTGAATCAATACCAAAAATTTTAACTTTGGAATTTTGTTTTTTAAGGTATCGGCCTACGCCGCTGACTGTTCCTCCAGTTCCTGCACCCGCAAAAAAATGTGTTATTGTTCCATGAGTTTGTTCCCAGAGCTCAGGGCCTAATAATTGATAATGAGCATCACGATTTTCTTCATTATAATATTGATTGGGCATAAAACTATTTGGCGTTTTTTCAGCGATGTTTCGTGCTACGTAATGATAACTTTTTTCATCATCAATGAATTCAGTTAAAGGGCACATAATAACTTCTGCGCCATAGGCATATAAGGTTTTTAGCTTTTCTTCGCTAATTTTTTCAGAAACGGTAATAATTACTTTATAACCTTTTGCTGCACCAATCATGGCAAGAGAGATTCCATGGTTTCCTGAAGAAGCGTCAAGTAAGGTTCCGCCTGGTTTTAGGCGTCCTT
>JAYPWJ010000052.1:0-3971 GCA_038135085.1 bacterium | reverse complement strand
CTTTTTCAATCATAAAAAGTGCAGAACGATCTTTTACACTTCCACCTGGGTTGAGGTATTCAAGCTTTGCTAAAATGGTTGCAGGGCAATCAATTGGAATTTTAATCAGTGGTGTATTTCCCACGGCTTCAAGCAGTAATGGGTAAGACATTAACCGGTCCTTTTTTCTTTCAAAAGCTTTTATTTATCAAGCATGTGTTAGGATAACATCAACTGAAATCAATGTGAATAATAAACTTATACTTGTGTCTATTTTATCGTACAAAAATTAAAGCGAAAGAAACAATAAGACAATAGATTGCACAGGTTTCAATTAAGACTTGTGCAAATAAACTGGTTCGCATCATTACTGAATATTGTTCAGGGTTGAGTGCAATTTTTTCACACGCTTTTGCCGCAACTCGTCCTGAAGCGATTCCAGTTCCAAATGTACCGATTCCCATACAGAAGGCACTTGCCAGTAAGGCTGATCCATTAATGAAATTAAATACATCGCCGGTTGAAACTTGTAATAAGATGAGTGAAATTAAAAGTGCAAAAATAAGTGATGATTCAATGAGTGCTTCACTTACAAGTGTGAACGAAAGAATTTTTTGGTAGGCATGTGGGTTAACACCCATTGCTTTACAGGCTTCCCGTGAAAAGAGTGAAAGTCCAATTGCAGGGCCAATACTGCCAAGGCCAATACAAAGTCCGCTTCCAATTAATCTGAAACTTTCGCCCAATGATGTAACATTAATAAGCTGGCTTTTGATAAAGAGCGCTACAATAAAAGCAAAAACAACAGGAGTTTGCATAAGTGATTGAGTTAAAAGCATAAGTCCTTGAATTTTTTGACTGAAAAAGGGCTGTCGAGCAACCGCATAGCAAGCGTGTTGTGCAGGAAAAGAAGAAGAAATTCCAATTGCGCTTCCAGCAATACAAATGGCAAATGCAATTCCTAATTCAGCATAATGCATAAATTCGGTATGGGCAGTTTCTTTTAAAGGAGTAAGCAACATAAGGGCCATAGTAAGCCCAACAACAGCTGCTGTTTCAATTAAAGCCATTCCAAGGATAAAAGTTTTGGAAATTTCGGGGCGAGCATGTGGTTGAATATCAATTGCTTTAAGAGCTGCTAAACTGGTTAGCCCTTCTCCTAAACCAACACCAACAGAGTTAAGCGCAACTGCAAATGCAATGGTTCCATAATGTAAAAGGTAGGTGCTTTCCATCTAATTAATCCTCTTGGGCTATCTCGGTTGAAAGGTATGTGAGCGAAAGCATAGCAAAGACAAAAGCTTGTATAAAGCCTTCAAAGATTCCAAAAAAGAGATATACTCCAACACTTAAAAATGCACCAATAACAGGTATAAACGCGAGCCATAATGAGGTAAAGCTCCCTACTGTACCCATAAAAATTCGAGTAATAACTGACCCACCAAGTAGGTTTCCAAATAAACGGAAAGAGATAGAAATGATACTTGCAACTTTACCGACAACGTTTAAAGGGAACATTAAGAAAAATGGTTCAAAATATTCACCAATATATTTTCTAATACCGTGGGTTTGTATGGCGTAATAGTTAATATAAATAAACATTACTGTACCAAGGGCAAGTGTAGTATTTAAATCAGAGGTTGGTTCTTCAAGAAATGGGACAACTCCCATAATATTACAAAAAAGAATGAATAGGAAAAGTGCTGTTACAAAGCTGAAATGTCCATAATGAAATTTGTTATTGAGTGTTTGAGTACATAAATCCATGAAGCTTTTGATTCCAGTTGTGATAAGGAAGCATGCCATTGTATTTTTTTGACGAAAAAAAAACCGACATAAAAGGACGGTAAGAACCAATGCAATACAAACAGCCCAAGTTGCAATCATGGTTGAAGCATTAACTCCAAAAAACCAATGAGTAACACCAAATGGTTGTAAAAAATTCCATTGAGTTTTAAGACTTAAAAAACTAAAATCGGTCATAGTGACGCGCCTTCCTCTTGATAATCACTACCCAGAAGCTTGCAAGAAACGATAGCATCACTAGTATAATACTGACAACTCCGGTACGCAAGATATAGTACCATAAACACCCAATGAGCAAAATACGTAAGGAAGAAAAAAGGAAAAAAGAAACGAAACGTCGTTTCCTTACTTCTTGCGGAGTTCTTTCATGATCAGAAGGGGGTTTAAGTCCTTGTGCAAAAAATGAAAAACCGTATAAAATACCAGTTGCTGCGCCTAATACAAGAGAAAGAATAAAATTTAATGGAGTTATATTCATTCAATTAAAGTTTTTTAATGCCTTTGTATGACCAATATTCACTAACTGCCGCTGAAGAACCTGCCACTGCAATGAGCCCATGACGGTCATTAACCACTTTTTTAGCCGCTTCAAAAGCTTCTTTAAATGATCCAACTACGCGTGATTTTACTTTAACTGCTTTAAGGGCATTGTTAATTTTTTCAACGTCCCATGATGAGCCTTGCCAACCAGCTTTTTTAGAAAGTGGGCAGATTATAATTTGACCGGCAGTTTTTTTAAAGAAGTAACGAATTAATTTTGCAAATGCTTCTGGTTCAACAGCATTTTCTTGGCAAGCTACTACTAAGGCTAGTCCTTTGAGGGGACGTTGGTAATGAAGTAGGCGAATTCCAAGAAGGAGATTTTCAAAAGCATCAAGATTATCAGCATTATCAAGTAAAATGCTTGGTTTTTCTTTATCTAGTAGCTGGAAGCGCCCTAAAAGTGAACTTGAAGTTTCTTTCCAAAAATGCTCAATTGTTCTTTTTGGGTTTATTTCTAATTTACGTTTTGCTTCAAGCGTTGGTCGACCACGTTGTCCTTTTTGATGTGTTAAAATACTTTCATTCAGTGCGATTACATCTTTATTGGCAAAATGGTTAACAAAGAGATAGGCACAACGTTCTGCTAATGCGGCACAACGTCCATGGAGTTGTTCAAATGGATAAGCTAAAGCAACAAGCTTACGAATTGGCATTGCCCAATGAGCTTCAGCTTTTTCAGCTAATTCGCTCATTTCTTTTAAATTTGTTTTGTTTTGATCTGCTGATACTAAGTGAGAACCTTTTGGTAAAAGGCTTACATAATCTTTTATAATATCTTCTGGCGCTTTACCAGTAAGATCTGTTTGCTCTCCAATTAAACGAGTTATTGCAATTACTTTCGGTTTACATATTGCTGTAGCGTCAAAAGAAGTAGCCCCTTCAGCTTCAAGTACAACAACATCAACTTTTTGAGCCACAAAATAGTTTAAAGCTATTTGTGTTAAATACTCACGAGTTGTTACTTTAAGATTAGCTGTTTCTGCTGCATTAATCACTTCATTGGCTAGTTCAGTGAAAACCTTATTTGAAATAGTCTCGTTATCAGTAGTAAATCTTTCATTGTAAGTCAAAATATGAGGGGTGAAAAATACTCCAACTTTGAGTCCTTCTTTTTTAAGAAGCTTAGCGATAAAGTGAGCAGTTAAACTTTTTCCGTTGGTTCCTGCTACAGTAATTGCTTGAAGCTTTGAAGAAGGGTTAGAAAAGAGTTTGTCGAGCTTTTCCATACGCTCAACACTTTTGCCATCTTGGCTAGAAGCCCAATTTTTTTCGAAAAACTCTATAACTTCGTTATAACTCAGTTGTTTTCCGAGTGTTACGGCTCCTTTTGAAGAAGTCTGTTTAATAGTGCTCATATTATCCTCTTTTCTATCTTAATAATAGATGGAAAATTTTAACCCCACACGGGTGTTCAAATTCCTCTAAAAACCCTATTATTTGACACCTCAAACCAGTGTACCGTATAATAAGAAATTGTCAAACTGGTAATATTATTAATAAGATAAAAAACACTAAATTTACAAAAGCTCAAAAAAATGAATCAGATACTTTTACATTGGGATAATGAAAAAACTGCTCAAAAGCTTGTCCAGGCACTTTCTCAAAATAAGCTTATTTTGGGAACAACAGATACGGTTTTAGGC
>JAYPWJ010000051.1:0-6581 GCA_038135085.1 bacterium | reverse complement strand
AAAAACAGTGCTTTTTACATTGCTTTCGGCTTTTTTGGCTATCGGAATTTTATTCTCATTCATTGGCTATTTTCTTATTAAAACAGGAGCTGCAGAAGGAATTCGTGAAGGACTTCTTGGCCATCACATAACAAAACAGGCTATTCATCATATTGCACCAAGCTCGCTTATCATGCTGGTACTACTTCTTGTTATAGCAGGTTTTTTAAACACTTTTATTAAAGTGGGGCTTGCAACCTATATTGGCAATGCAATTGAAAACAAACCAACCGGCTTTTTCAGTGCAATGGGCAATGCATTTTCTCGTTTTGGCATAATCATCAAATGGATTATTATTAACTGGATTGTTGGCTCTCTAATTCGTTCACTACAGCGCCGGGGCGGAATTTTAGGCTCCTTGCTTGGTGGGATTATTTCAGGACTTTTAAGTTTAGGGTGGTACATCTTAACCTTTTTTGTAATTCCAATTATAGCAACTGAAGATCTTGGAATCATTAAAACAATCGAACTTTCTGGCAAAAGCATGAAAAAAACATTTGGACAAAACGTCTCTGCAACCTTTGCAATACGTGGCGCTGGAAGTTTATTTTCGATGGTTATTATACTGCCATTCTGGTTACTTGCATTTTTAATCTGGGAAGGTTTTGGACATGCAATTTTAGAAGCTGATTCTTCTGGAACACTGCTTGTTGTATTAGGCCTTGGAACCATCGCATTGCCGCTTCTTATTACAACACCAATTACCGTTGCTGCAAATATGATTTTTAGAGTTGCTTCATATAACTATGCAACTGGAAAACCAACTGGACCATTCAGCCCCGATATGATTAAGCAAAGCTTTGTTTCAAAAGTAATGTAAAATAACCATAGGTAGGCAGTATGTATTTATGGAATATTGATAGACTAGTAACACGTCTTAAAAACAATACACTCCCCAGTTGGCAAGTTTCTGTTTTTTACGTTATCAGCCCTCTTTTAAGCATTTGTAATGCATTATTTTTTAGTTCACTCCTATTAAGCCATCATTTTATTGGCAACTTCTTTGCACACTTTTTGGCAAAAAATGATCCGAATATGGGCTTTTATAATATCATTGCATTAACTGCTAGCACACTTACACTTGCAATTACATTTATTGGAATGTATCTCTGCTACCAAACAAATAAAAATGGTGATAACAAAGATTTTAGTACACGAATGGCCTGCTTGAGCTTTCCAATAAATTTTCACCTTACAGTCTATGTTTTTGGATTACTCGGCTGGGTTACTATTGTTGGATATCTTATTATTCATGGAAAAATAGTACTTTTTAAAAAACAAGTTACAGAACTTTCACATTCTAAAGGCACTATAGGCCAAGCAGTACAAGCGGCCCTTAACGACAAAGGGGTAGATGTATTAATACCACGAGTTAAAAAAGCATCTTCTTTTTTAGGGACTATTTTTAAAGCGCCTAAAACACTACTAAATTTACCTTTTATACCTGGACAGATTAATTCTTTTTTAAAAAGCTTACGCGCAACCATTTTAATGATTTATCCTGTTATTGCGTTTCTTCCGCCAGTACTTTCTTTGTGCCACTATTTAGTTGTAAGAAAAATGTTACGAAGAGTTTCTCAAAACCCCTATTAAAAAAGGAGAATGTATGAAAAAATTATTAACCCTCGCTCTGCTTGTTATGACCAGTCCGCTGCTTGCGCCCACTGGAGCAGCCACATCCAATAGGCGAGCCGAGCATACACGAGAAGAAAACAGACAAGCCGATCACAGCACTAGGACACAACAAAGATTAACCCCCCAACAGCGGTGGCAGAGAGAAGACAAACTTTTTAGCGACAAACTTGGCAGATCACCAGCACTCTATTTAGCGGTTGTACGCGCATTAACATTTGAACTTGAACAAAAGCGCCCAGTAACTCGCATGCAACAATTAGTGGGTACCGTAAGCACTTTTAAACCTCGAGACAAAAAAAGTACTAATGTTATTTACAAACGTTTATGTAAGCTAACGCTTGATGCTCTTATGCACCCAAAAGCTTCAAAAAGTTTCAAAAATCTATTCTCTCTTAAAGCACTTTTCTGCGAATTTTTAAACAAATACAAAATTACTGATGGCGAGCAAATTAGACTAATTTTTAAAAACATGATTATTGATCAAATGAATCAAGAACTTGATCCAGACGGTAATTTTAATGACAACATGATTTTACTTCGTGCAAAAATTATTGCTCAATACGAACCCGAAACACACAGCTGGTATGCACGTTGGTTCACCTCACGCGAACAAGAAAGCCTCAAAAAGCAAGAAGCAACACGCCAAAAAATTATTGAAGACGCGCAAGATGCAATTCCAGGCGCACTACACGCTCTTAAAGCAGCTCGCATAAAATCTCTTGAAACTCTATCAGCAGATGATCTTGAGCCTGATAATAATGGCGATGGCAAAGATAACGGCAAAGGCATCTCTTCATCTAGCGATGATGGTAAAGGTAAAGGCAAAGGCGGCTCTTCATCTAGCGATGATGGTAAAGGTAAAGGCAAAGGCGGCTCTTCATCTAGCGATGATGGTAAAGGTAAAGACTCAAGCACAACAACAACATCGGGAAGAGGCAGAACAGGAAGAGGCAGAACAGGAAGAGGCAGAAGAGGCTAAAAACCTCAAAGCCCTTTAAATCAGGCTCATTCGGGCAATTCAAAGTTGCCTGAATTTCAAAATGGTGCTAAGATGGGTTACAGATGAAAATAATTATGTAACCCTCTTAACCCCGCCTCCTTGGTTCTCAAGCAAGCGGGTAGCTAAACTCCCGGAGTATTTTATACATGGCAAAAGAGATTATACGGCCAAGTCAATTCAGTCGAGTTGATATTGTTGAGCCGATGGATAATGATATTGCGCTTAATGAAGATCAGCTTAAAGAGCTTGCTGGCCTTTATGAAGACTTTTTTTCTATCTGCAAGCCAGGCAAAGTTGTTAAAGGTAAAATTGTTGAAATAAGCTCAGATGGTGTCCTTGTTGATATTGGATACAAATCTGAAGGGCTTATTCCTCGCTATGAGTTTTCTACTCATGAGCTTAAAAGTTTTAAGACCGCAGATGAAATTGAAGTCATGCTTAATGAGCTTGAAAGTGTAGAAGGTTCTGTTGAGCTTTCTTACGAAAAAGCTAAAGCGCTCAAGGCATGGGACAGTATTATGAAGCTGTTCGAAGAAGAAAAACCTGTTGAAGGGGTTGTAACCCACAAGGTTAAAGGTGGTTTATCTGTTGATATTGGTATTCCAGCATTCTTGCCAGGTTCACAAGTTGATATTCAACGTGTAACCAACTTTGATCAATACGTTGGCCAAAGCATTACTGCAAATATTATCAAGGTCAATAAAAAGCGTGGAAATGTAATTATTTCTCGCCGTAAGTTCTTAAGTGAACAACGTGCTGAAGTTCGTCAGCAAGTGCTTGAGACATTGACTGAAGGTCAAATTATTGAAGGTCTCGTGAAAAATATCACTAACTACGGTGTCTTTATTGATATCGGCGGTGTTGATGGTTTGCTTCACATTACCGACATGACCTGGGGCAGAATTTCTCACCCAAGCGAAATGGTGAAAATTGGCGACAAAACCAAGGTTAAAGTTCTTTCATTTGATAAAGACAACCAAAAGATTTCTCTTGGTACAAAGCAATTGAGCGATAACCCTTGGGAAGCTCTTGCAGCAGATATTCAACCTGGTTCACGCATTAAAGGTACCATTTCAAGCATTACTGATTACGGATTGTTTGTTGAAGTTCAAAAAGGCGTTGAAGGGCTTATTCACATCTCTGAAATTTCATGGACCGACCGTATTAACGATTTAAACAAGCACTTCAATCCAAAAGATGCAGTTGAAGCTATTGTTATTTCGCTTGATAAAGAAAACCGCAGAATGTCTTTGAGTGTTAAACAACTTGAAAAGAACCCATGGAAAGCGGTTGAAGAAGAATTCAAAGCTGGTCAAAAAGTTAAAGGAACCGTCAGCAACATTACTGATTTTGGTATCTTTGTTCAACTTAAACCAGGTATTGATGGATTAGTTCACGTTTCTGATCTTTCATGGACAGAGCACATTGAACACCCAGGCAGCATCTACAAAAAAGACCAACCAATTGAAGCGGTTGTGCTTGGTGTAGATATTGAAAACAAGAAAATCTCACTTGGTATTAAGCAACTTGATCAAGATCCGTGGGAAACAATTGAGCAACAATACAAAGTTGGTCAAGTAATCGACGGTGAAATTTCAAAAATTACCAACTTTGGAATGTTTGTTCGTCTTGCAAGTGGAATTGAAGGACTCGTTCATATTTCTGAACTGCAAAGTGAAAAGAAAGCGGACGAAAAAATTGAAGACTTATTTAAAGTTGGAGAAAAACGTCAATTCCGTGTTATTAAAGTAAGCAAAGATGAACGCAAACTTGGCTTAAGCACCAAATTGACTGGTGAGATTAAAGAAGAAAGACGCCCAGCACAAACAAGTGCTCCAAAGGCAGCTCCTTCTGAACCAGCAGTAAAAGCAAAAAGCCAATTCCAGCTTGAACTTGAAAAACACGCAGCACGTAACGATAAGGACGAAGAATAATGGCCGAAAAAACATTAGCTATTATTAAACCAGACGCGATGGCTGCTGGCTTTAATGATGCAATTATTGAACACATCAAGAAAAATGGCTTTACTGTTGTTGAGCAAAAAGAAGCAAATCTTTCGCAAGAACAGGCTGAAGGCTTTTATGCTGAACACAAAGAACGTCCATTTTTCCCAGAGCTCGTTACTTTTATGACTTCTGGTCCTGTGACTTTGATGGTGCTTGAAAAAGACGGCGCTATTAAAGCATGGCGTGATCTAATGGGTGCAACTGATCCAGCAGAAGCTGCTGAAGGCACTATTAGAAAAATGTTTGGAGCTTCAAAAGGTGAAAACGCAACTCATGGTTCTGATTCACCAGAATCAGCTGCTCGAGAAGTTGCATTTTTCTTCCCAGAGCTCTAAGCTACAAACCATTAAAATTAAAAGGCTGGACTTTTTCCAGCCTTTTTTTATATCAATAAGTAAAAAATAGTACAGATCAAGAGGAAAAAAGATTAAATTTTTATACTTTTTACTCTTTCCAGGAGTAATCTTTCAATTATCAAAAGCATCTGATCTTGTTATAAAAACAGTTCAATCGGGAGGAACTACTATTTCTTACGAAAGCTCCTACAACCCATACACAACAGAAAGAATTTATGCCGTAAGAATAAAAACGATAGGAGAACCTGCAGACTATTCCGCTCAAGATGCTACACCAGGAAAACAATCTATGCCCGTTTATTCTGGTACTTTTGCCCAAATGCTTTTCGAACTCTTAGAAGAACGATATAATAGGCAAGAAGCACAGTTTGAAACACAGTGTTCTGAACCTTTAATTAAAATAAGTGGTGAAGTATCATGAAAAAATTTTTATTCTTAATTTCTGCCCTCGTATTCGTACCAAGAGCATGGGCATCTGAAAGTATAGAAAAAATTGAACCAAGAGAAAGCTCATAGACATGTCAAAACAAATTGGCATTTTTGATTCGGGCATTGGTGGGCTTTCGATTTTAAAAGCCCTTTTGCATGCGCCTGGATTTGAGTTTGTGTATGTTGCAGACACGGCCTATTTACCTTATGGCCAGCAGCCAACCCAAACACTTATTAAGCAGGGCAAGCTCATCACGCAGTTTTTTTTAGACCGTGAAATCACAACCATCATTGTTGCCTGCCACACCTCATCTGCAACCACCTTGCCAACACTTCAAGAAACTTTTCCACAGGTCACCTTTATTGATATGCTTGCACCAACAATTACCAAAGCAGCGCAAACAACACACAATAATAAAATCGGTGTTTTTGCAACGCCGGCAACTATTACAAGTGGGGTTCATAAACAAGAACTTTTAAAAGTTAACCCCGCGCTTGAGGTGATTGAACAACCGTGTCCCAAGTTGGTTCCGTTAATTGAAGCTGATGATCAACCAAAACTTATCAAAACAGTTGCACATTATTTAAAACCAATGGAACGCGCCGGCGTTGATACGCTCATTCTTGGATGCACCCATTATGCATTTATTGCTGACAGAGTAAAACAGTTAGCGCCACAGATTAAACTTGTATCAGCGCATTTAGAAGCACAAAATTTATTTGAAACTGATGAAACTAAAATAACAAAAGTAACATTCTTTGCTTCTGGCGATCTTGATGAGTTTAAAAACGATACAACAAGAATACTGCCAACACTAATGAGAAAGTTTTTTAACCGCTTGGTCTAAAACACCATTGATAAATTTGTAAGCATCTTTTTCAGAAAAACATTTTGAAAGTTCAATTGCTTCGTTAATCACAATGGTTGATGGAGTGTCAGTATCCATGAGTTCCCAAATGTCCATATACAAGATTAAATGAGTACAACAGCCGATTCGGTCAAGACGCCAGTTAGAAAACAATGGAACTAAAAACTCATCAATCTCTTTGCGTTTTGCAACAATCGCTTCAACCGTTTTGACTACTTCACCATCAAGTGGAACATCGGTATCAAAA
>JAYPWJ010000050.1:0-6608 GCA_038135085.1 bacterium | reverse complement strand
ATGCTATACTGACCCGGCAAGTAAGGTTTGAGAGTCGAAACAAAAAGGACCAGTATGAAGCTTCAAATATCGTTTGATAGTCTTGACATCGAGCAAAATTTAGAGGTTGCACGGCAAGTCGCCCAATACAGCGATATTCTTGAAATCGGCACACTTCCTATCTTTAAATATGGAGTTGAAATTGTAAAACGATTTCGCCAAGAATTTCCAAATAAAATTCTCTTTGCTGATACAAAGATAGTTGATAGAGGTAGAGATGTTGCCAGTGTTTTTTCTTTAGCCGGAGCCGATTGGATATCTGTTGTAGCAGGAACAAGCAGAGAGGTAATCCATGGAGTATGCTCAAAAGGCCATGACCTTGGAAAAAAAGTCATTCTCGATTTAATTGATGCAGGAACCCCAGCACAAGAAGCATTAGAAGCCCAAAGTTTGGGCGTTGATGCATTACTTTTTCATCAACCATACGATAAAGGTGAATCACTTCTTTTTCTTGATCAATGGGAAATTGTACGAGGCAATACTACACTCCCAATCTTTGTTTCTGCAAAAATTAACCGTGAAACAATTGAACAAATAATCGCAATTAAACCCGATGGTATTGTTGTTGGCAAAGCAATTATGGAAAGCGATGACCCAGTTGCAGAAGCAAAATTCTTTTACGATAAATGCAAAGCTTCCTAAATATTATCCAACATACTCACTCGCCTGTATAAAGAGATTGTTGCTTAAATTACTAATTTGATTATCAATTGCACTATTTGCTGCGGTATCCGATTGCCCTGGTAAATAATTTTGCCAATAACAGTACCGCGCAACAAATGATAAATCATTAATCCATGTAGCAGCAGCCTCAAAAAATGTTTGGCGAGTTGCAGTATCAGTTGATGCCGTTGGTGGCTCAATCCAATCAAGATACTGGTTAAGCATATCAGGCCCAGCCTGCGGCGTTGAAAGCCAATATTGCACCGTTTGCGGATAAATGGTTGAAGGACTTGAAAGTGAAAGTTTATGCCAGAAACTTTCAGTATCGGTTGAGATAGTTGCAAAATCTTCTATTTGCTTAAAGTAACTCATTGCTACCGCCTTTTTCCCTTTTTGTTTATTGGTTTTTGTTGCCTGAACAACAATATTTGGAGCATTTTCAGTTATTGCACCTGAACCGGTGAAAGCTGGAGATTTTGAAAGAATTGAAGCAACATAAAAAGTAATAAGTTTTTCTGATGGAGTCACTTTTACTTGCGTAGCCTTCTTCTTGTTGAGATCAAGTTTTGGACCTAATTTACCAAGTACCGTCATTACCTGTTCAAAATAATAAATTGAATAAAGTAATGAATCCTGAAGTATCTTATAAGCAGCTCCAATTGCATCATCTGAACTACCTGCACCAGAACCATCGAGAAAACTTTGCATACCAACTTCTTCTGAACCAACTTGACCTCCTTGAATAATTGTTTGGGCAGTTGGGTTAGGTATCGACGCTACCCCTTGAAAAATGGTTGCATTTTCACTTTTTGGACCAAATGTTGTAAGACCGAATGGATAGACGTTAGTACCCGGCTTAGGACAATGGAAAATGGTATCTCCATATTTATTTTTAGTGGTTGTTAATTTTGGATATTGTCCTGAATTAGAAAACAATCTAAACGGAAAACCTGCTGCTGGAGGGTTCTTAGTAGAAGCTGTTTCCACCTCCCACATGTTGTATGATTGGGGTGTTGCCGCTCGTAACTGAGCAGCAGACATTGCTTTAATTTCTGTTTGTGCTGATGAACCTGTATAATCTTTGCCATATATAAGAAGAAATGATGCAGGCGATGCACCAGAAATTATACCAGTATTATTTAATTTACAAAGACATTGTTGATAAGTATTGTAACCAAAAAGTGAAAGATAATAAATTCCTAATTGACCCAAGGCCTTTGCCATTTTAACACGTATTTTTGGCAAATATCCTTCAATAGTTGGGAATGACATACCTACTAACATCGGCTCCTTCAAAAATGCCTCAATCTGTTGTTCAATAATAATATAATACTTCCAAGCCTCTTTCCATTTATTTAATTTATCAAAATTAGGAACAGAAAGTGGAAACGTTGTTGCATTTTCAAATCGCTCTATTTTTTCAGTTCCATCGGTTGAGTATTGAATTGTTTGTTTTGTTTCAGGGGTTACTTCAAGGTAATTAGCAACATCAAGAATCGCATTGATAAAGACTTGTTGCGCCTCAGAAATTAATGTTTGCCCCTCTTTAAGGTACTGTGCATAATAGCTAACTTCATTAGCATATGAACCAATTGCTGCAGCAGAAGATTCAAATGATTTATCGGTTGGATCCCCAATCAAAAAAGGTACTTTTGTTTTTGTCCACTCAAGATAGGTGTTAGCCAACATTGCATATACAACCCCCTGCCCCTTTCCAAACGTTTCAACAAATTTTTGCAACGCAAGGTAAATTGAACTCAAACCAATAAAATCATTTTCAAGATTTGCTTTTAAAGTTTTTTGTGCATCCGTAAGCGTTGCTGTTACTCGCTCTGCTTGGGTTAATTTTACCAAATCAGTATAAGCCTTTCCTTTTTGTAGCTGCTGTATTTGCGCACCGGCAGGTACTGAGTGTGCCAAATAAGTATTTAAAAGAGCTTTTTTAACAAGTGCCACCCCTTGTATATTATTTGAAGGAACCAACATTCTCCCTCCAAATTTAATAGGGTTTGGCCCTGGCCCATATAATTTAAGTGCCCCAAGACTATACTTAGTATAAGCACAATCCTGATCACCGGTGAATCGAGGAAAAGCATTTAACGGCGTATTATTTTGCTGTAAATAATATTGAGGAACTTTATTGCCCGCATTATCTTCGGCCATAATCGTATTAATAAAAAGTTTTGCATGTATTTTTTTGCCACACGCAGTTACGCCAGTTTCAATCATATGCATTAGTTGATTTTGGTAATTAGTTACATAAGTATCAAGGTCACCAACCCCACCAAGTTGACTATTAAGTTTTGCTCTATACATTGGAATTGCTATTTTTTGTGCGATCTCTTTCATTGAAGCAACATCAGTTTTACCAGCAAGTGGTTTGGTAATCTGTCCCATATTTGAAGGTACCACTTCTTCTTTATAAGCTAAAAGATAGAGTGGTATATTAGCATTATAATTCTTCATTGCATCCTGAACCGTTACCGTCGTACCACAATCAGGTGCTGCAAGGTCTGTGGTAATATCTGAATCAGCCGCATCATTCTTAAGGGTAATACCCTTCAAATCAAATTGATTAACAGGAAAAATTGAACTATAGGATTGAAACGCAATAGTATTTGTTATACCAAGTTGAGTTTTAGCAAAGTTTTTTTGATCATTTGCCATCGCATATTGCTCAGATGCTTTCTTGTATTCAGCAAGAATATTTTCATACTGCTGTGTATCTTGTGATCCAAATGTTGTCCCTTGAGCAAAGCTTTCCTGAGCTTGTTTTAATTGATTATCAGCATTTTGTGTATACAAATTACCTAAAAGACTATGCATATTATATTTTTGTGTTTCCCATGAAAGATCTTCCGCATGCTCCATATTCAAAACAGATCGATATAATTCAAGAAAAAGCTTTGTTCCATTTATGCGATTATCAAGTTCAATCAATTGCTGCAAAGCTGTTTCTTTAGTTTCATACTCTGTTTGAGTAACAGAACGCCCTGGAACAAGTTTTGCCGCTTGATACAGTTTTGCTCGTTGCGCATACATTTGAGTAAGTGCTGTTTTTGCCTTTGATAAAAAAGTATCAGCATGCTCATTAGAAGATTTAAGCGCTAACAAGTAACCCCTATAGTAAGCCGAAAGCTCAAGTAACGAAGGGTAAGTAAGATCTGATTTATGTTGTTCTACCCATTCAACAAATCCCCCCTGGTTTTTTACAGCCTCATAAAAAGTTTTTTTCTTTGTACTTTCTGTTAAATTACTAGCTTGAACTGGCGGCACAATATCAGATGAAATAAAAGTCAAAAAATCATCGATAACTGCCGTTTCTCCAAGCTCATAGGCAGTTGTAAAATAGGCCAAAGTCTCTTCAAATATAACTTGTGCCTTATCAACTGAACTTTCTGTAAGCATTTTTTCTGCGCTTTGAACCGCTTCATAAGCAAACGACTCACCCTCATTTGGATACTTCTTTAAAAAGCGATTTACAATTGAATCAACATCTTGTGATTGTATAAGAAATCCACCTTTTTTATAAAGCGCACGAGACCATAAGAAAAGCAACATGCACACGGGTGAAACATCTCTAATTTTTTTACCCTTCCAGTCTTGACCCAAATACAAACGTTGACCAATTGACATATAAAGATGTGCTTGATGCAAGTAAAAAAAGTTACTCATGTTTATTTCTTGGCCTTGACTATCTTGAAATAATTTTTGAAGCTGTGTGTAATTTTTAAGTTCTTTTGAATACTTTTTAAAAAGTGTATCAACCTCTTCAAAATGAGGATGCGCTTGCAAATATTTACTGGTTGCAAAGGTCACCCACCCAATCACATCTTGAAGCGTTCCTTTTGTTGCCCTCTCAATATAGTTATCCGCACCAAAGCATTGAGAAGTCCCTGTTTGAGTAACTGAATCAGCGGTTGCAAGACACTCATTAATTTTACTTAAATCATCTCCCGGCTGACAAATAAGTGTTCCATCAGAGCCAGTTTTACAATGATAAATTTTGTAAAAGGCTTCTTTAACTTCATTAAATACTTTTAACGCAGCCTGTAGTTCTGCAATTGCTTGCTCATTCTGTTTATTATTTGGTTTTTTTAATGCAAAATAAAAAGCTAATTCCTCTTGATAATTTGAAAGGGCGTCATCCAACATACTGTCAAAATATTTAAAAATATCATCAAGAAAATTTTGATATTCCGTAATATTGCGACCGTTATAATTTTCATTAACCTGCCAACGATAACCATCTGCCTCATCAGGAATAAAAGGCTTTTGTTGAGCAATCGTAATATAATCCGTTACATAAGGTTGATAATAACTGACATATCCAGCCGTCACTGATTGATACCGTTCAAGTGCCAATTGAGCAGCTAATTTACGCGCATAAACAACCAATTCAGGAACTTCAAGAAGCTGAAACGCATCAGACGCCTTTCCAAAATCTAATTGAGCAGCGTGTAAAAACTGCCCTTGTGTGGTTCCTGTAGTTCCTGTAATAAAATCTTTTGCTTGTAATGATGCTTCATAAGCAGTCACTGCACGATGGAAGTAAGTTATACATGAACCAAGCAATTGATAAAACTCTTTATATTTTTGAGCATTCAAGCGATTACCCAACTTTTCAGAGTAATCTGCAGCTACATAAAACCCACGAGCTGAAAGAACTAATGATTCAAATATTTGAGCCGCTGTATTGCTACTTTTTTTATTACCATCTGTTTTTTCTAATTGCTTTTCTGTTAACTCTTTTGAATAATCAGTGGCTGTTTGAGCTGCAATAGCATTTTCTAATTCCTTTTTTAAAACCTTCTGAGGGTCATCACCAATTTCCACCGATTTAAGTGGAACAAAGGCGCTATATCCCATTCGTTCTGACCAAACCACATAATTGTTTATATCAAAACCAAATGCTCCCATTACATCTTCAATAAAACTTGAAACGTACTGAAACTGATTTTGAAGTAAATTAAATTTTGGATAAGCAGTAATACTTTCTGCCGTAAGTGGAGCTCTTTTTTCTAAATCTCCTACCGGCTCTGCTGGGTTATAAGTTGCAAAGTAAGCAGTGTCTTGATAATTACCCGTTAGTGGGTCACCTTGAACCATAAGATCGGGTAAAATTTTCCCCTCAGAAAGTTTCTGTGCCTTATCAAAACCAACCATAGCGGCAAAATAAGAAAGTGTTGCCATCTTTTCATTAATAAAATTATTAAATAGATTTTTAAACGCTGTACTATCAGTAAACGTCTGAGCAATATAAACATCACCAGTAAGTGAAGGAACTGTATTATCACCCTTTGCCGAACCCTTTGCATCAAATTTATAAGGGCCAAATGAAAATGATTTGTTTGAAGCCATCAAAGCGGTGAATGATTGTTGAATAAGTGACAAATAACCCTCCAAAACTGCAACATTTGGAATAACTTGATAGCTAAAATTCTTTAATAAATAATTGCTTTCATTATACTTGCTTGAAAGCTCTTTGAGTAATTTAAAATACCAGTTTATCAGCATAGCATTACGTTGGTGCTCAAAATCTTCAAACACCGCAACCAATTCTTCATCAGTTTTTTTAGTCCAAGCTTTCAAAGCTTGAGCATCTTTTACCGTAGGAGAATTTAAAGTAAACTGTTTCCATGCGTCGTTATAAATTTTTTCGATTTCACTCCAAATCTTATTAACCTTTGCAAGCTCACCTTCAATTGGTGTTTTTCCACCTGCCGCACCTCTAAAGAAATTTTCAGCCGTTTCACATTGATAGAAATGCTCATTAAGTTGGTTAAGCCGCTCTTTAATGAAGTATAAAAGTGTTGTTTTACCTTCATTTAATAACATACTTGGATAGCTGGTTGACATGAATGCCATAAAATAAAAAGGACCTGGATTACCCTCAAGTGCATCCC
>JAYPWJ010000049.1:4954-6640 GCA_038135085.1 bacterium | reverse complement strand
CCCACCCGCCCACCACACCCCCCCCTCCCGGTCGCTACACATGTCGTCAATCCCCTTGAAGAGTCTGTTTCTGACCAAAAACTGGATAGTGGCTCTGATAAAACATTAGTTGATTGTTTTAAATGGGCAATGGAAAATTACCCAGCAGACCATTATGCACTTGTTTTATGGAATCATGGCTCTGGAATTCTTGACCCAACGCGCGGACATCCATTTAAAGCCTCACAACTCTTTAAAAGAAATCCCTTAACTAATATGCTTGAAATTGACCGCTCAATTGGTTTCATGGAACTTATCCAAAAACGGGGAATCTGTTTTAGTGATACCTATGGAACCTATTTAACCAATGAAAAGCTTGAAAGTGCCTTATCAGAAATTGTTTCACTCAGGCGAAAAAAGCTTGACTTGATTGCGTTTGATGCTTGCCTTATGGCCATGGTTGAAATCGTAGATATTACCCGCTATTATGTCGATTACATGGTTGCTTCAGAAGAAGTTGAACCAGGTGATGGCTGGTGGTACCATGAAGTGCTTGCGCCATTAAAAGATGGCTACGTATCACCGTTTGAATTAGCGCGGCATGCAGTTGAAGGTTATCGAATTGGATATCTTTTAGAAACACGCGAATTTACCCAATCAGCAATTCAACTTAGACGGTCACATGGCCTAATTGATAATATTAATAGGATGAGTACTATCTTACTACAAGCGATTGATTTACAACTTGAAGGAACGCTAGATCTTGCAGTTGAAATTAGTAAGGATCGTCGCTTTTGTACTTGCTTTGCCGAACCAAGTTATATTGATCTTCACCACTTTTACTCTAATTTGCGTTTAACACTTCCATTTGTAAAACTCCAAGAAGGCCATTCTGCGTTGCTTGATCAACTTGAACGTACATTAGAAAGTGGTATTAAAATGCTTGAAACAGCAGTAATAGCAAATGTCTGTGGCGCAGATTTACCACGAGCACGAGGACTTTCTATCTACTTCCCAGATAAGATAATTGACACCACCTATGAAAAAACCTACTTTGCTCGAGAAAACGCATGGATAGAAGTATTAAAATATTTCACCCGATAAAAACAATTAAAGAGCCCGGCAACGGTCGGGCTTTTCAAGGGGCAGTGAAAGCATGTCTAATATAAAACATATTGTTTTAGTCGCTATTTTCTTTTTGAGTAGCTTTACAGCTTTTTCTTCAGAGAAATTTTGTTTTTTCAATAAAAATGTCATTTTAGTTTCTCAGGACAACTTAGTTCATTTTTTATTTAAAAATGGAATTAACCGAACTTACAGAACCTCTAAAGAAGCTGATTTACCACCTTCAGCCCAACAAATTGAAGACAGACCCCCACAGTATTATGAAACATTAAGAAAAAAGTCAAAAGAGCTCTTCAATTCAATGGGTCCAGAAATACAAAAACAGGCTGAAGCTTATTTTGGATAAAGCGTGAAGCATTTCATATCTATGTTACTTTTAGTTCTCTGTTGTTTTTTATTAAAAAATGCCGAGCCAAGTATTCAACTTTTCATGTATGATGGTAAGAATTATGAATGTTATCGACAACATGATGGTTTTCTTTTCATTCCGCAAGATAGAAAAGGGCCTTCTTATAAACTTACTGAAATATTAAATAAAGGCTTTATCTGCAATAGCACTTCAGCAAGTAGGGTGAATGTTGA
>JAYPWJ010000049.1:2985-4944 GCA_038135085.1 bacterium | reverse complement strand
TCCTAAAACTCTTGAAGAACCAAAAAAAGCAAAAGAGCGTGAAATAGCTTTCATTGGTTTCATTGAAAGAATACGCGCCAATACAAAGAAATTATAAAAGCTGTTTTTTATGCTATACTCAAGTCATCTTAAATAATCAATGAGTAAATGGTTGAGCATGAAAAAACGTTTCATTTTAGTGCATGGTCCAACGGGGGTTGGTAAAAGTGATACAATCACTGCAATTGGGCAATCGGCGTCTATTGAGATTGTTAATTGCGATATTGGGCAATTTTATGAGCCAATGGCCATAGGAACAGCAAAGCCTGATTGGAAAAATGAACCAATCCCACATCATCTTTTTGATCTTATTACTGAGCCAAAAGACTTTTCAGTTACCCATTACCGCACTCTTATTCAAAAAAAGATGGAAGAAATTTGGCAACGAGGCAACACTCCCGTTTTAGTTGGTGGTTCAGGTTTTTATGGAAAATCACTTTTTTTCCCTCCCCGGGGAAAGCCAGCAGAATGGAATAAAACAGTAGAAGGAAGTTGGGAAGATCTTGTAAAAATTGACCCTGAACGAGCTGCTTCTATTCATAAAAATGATACCTATCGTATTCAAAGAGCGTTAAGTATGATACAGCACCATGATACAAAACCATCAGATTATCAACCACATTTTGAGCCATTACCTGGAGATTGTCTTGTTATTTTTTTAACACGCGACCGGAAGCAACTGTACCAACGAATTAATGAACGAACAAAAATTATGTTCAAGCAAGGGTGGGTGAAAGAAGTGGAAAAGTTGAT
Source organism: bacterium (assembly GCA_038135085.1). GTDB lineage: Bacteria > Babelota > Babeliae > Babelales > CAIQNR01 > CAMCVM01. The sequence continues at coordinate 4,152 of JAYPWJ010000049.1, read as the reverse complement.
TGGAACCCCCTGGGAAAATTTTTTGGAACGAAAAAAACTTATAGGGTATACTGAGATCATGCAGTACCTTAAAGACACTGACAAAAGTAATGAAGCACAAGAGAACGTAATGACACTTATCGCCCAAAAGACACGCAATTATGCAAAGCGCCAAGAAACGTTTTGGAGAATGTTTAAAAAACTTCTGATCCCTGTTTTTAAAGGCTCACATTCAAAGGTGTTGGAGGTAAACCTTACCGATGACGCTAATGCACAGGGAGTCAAAGAAGGTCTAAAACAGTTTTTATCGTAACTAAAGGAGAGCTATGAAGTCCAAGGGACAAAAATCAAAACAAGCAGGACTTTTTTTGCCCAATCGAGAACTAAGTTGGGTTATTGCTTTAGCCCTTGTGCTGAGTTTTTTGATGTTTAGCTTTGGGTATTTTTGGGGGCAACGACGTGCTGTTTCCCAATTTCTTTATAAAGTAAAAGAAGAATCTTTTGCTGATGGAATCACTTATTCATTCTATGCAATGAATCCGCAAGAAACTGACGATGATGATGATGCTCATGCAACCTCTGAATCAGCTGAACCAGAGACAGAAGCAAGTGAAGAACTTGTAGCAAAGATAGAAAAACCAGCTGTAGAAGGACCTAAAACAGTTTATGTTGCGCCATTGGTTGGTTTTGGTACACTACATGCAGCTAATATTTTTGCGCAACGTGTAAAAAAGAGAGGAATTCCGGTTGTTGTAAAACAACGATCTAGTAAAACTCAACGAGGTAGAAAAATTGTTTGGTATCAAGCTGTTACAAATGAATATTCAACTAAAGATGAACTTGAAAAAGTAATTGCTCAAATACAAGAAAAAGAGAAAATTAAACAGGTAAAGATTATTGAAAAAAAGAAAGGTTAATGGTTCATGCTGATTACAAAGATTCGTACTGGTATTAAGAGCCCGATAGCAAAAATGCTTCTCTTCTTTTTCTTTATTGCTCTCTTTGGTGGATTCGGAATTGCCGAATTGGTCAGAAGAGTAATGGGTGGAAGAACTGATGGTGTTGCCATGGTTAACGGAGAAGAAATTTCAAAAGCCTATTTCACTCGTAAGCATGATGAAGCAAAAGAAGAAATTAACCTTTATTATAAACGATTTGGTCAATCCGCTTCAGCACTAATGGCTATGC
>JAYPWJ010000049.1:0-2975 GCA_038135085.1 bacterium | reverse complement strand
TTATTTATCCTCTAAGTACGTTGAAACCAAACTTCAGGACCCCTATTTCTTAGTTTCAAAAATTTACCATTTAATGCCGCAGGACATTATTAACCATCAGGGTCGCGTTAATATTGAAGCGTTTAATCGTTTTATTAGTAGTTATGACTTACGTCCACTTGAAGACGATTTAGAAAACTCGCTTAAACAAGAAATGGCCCTCACTCTGCTTTCTGATGCATTCTGGTTACCAAAATTTGCACTTAATGAAATGCTTGAAAATCAAAACCTTCAAAGAAAATTTTCTATTGCAACCTTTTCAATTGAAGATGCAGTTAAAAAGGCTGAAGAAAAAGGTGTAACAGACGCTGAAATTAAAAACTTCTTTGATGAGCAAAATAGAAAAAGCAAACATTACTATATTCCAGCAAAACGAAATGGTACAAAGTGGGTTTTTGATTCTGCTGACTTTGAAGTAAAAATCACACAAAAAGAGCTTGAAGACTTTTATAACAGGGTAAAACTATCCCGTTTTGTTGAAGTTCCAACGCAAGTCAAAATTCGTGAAATCATTTTGAATGACGTAAAAAACAAAGGTCTACACGAATTAAAAGCGCAGATGGAAAAGCTTCACCAAAAAGCTGTTGCTCAACCGTCTAATTTTTCAAAACTTGCTCAAGAAAATTCAGATGCAAAAGAAACAGCCAAAAATGGTGGACTCGTTGACTTCTTTAAACGTGGTCAAAAAGATAAGGCCATCGAACGTGCAGCTTTCAGATTAAAGGCTGATGGAGATATTTCACCAGTTATCCAACTAGAAAATGGATACGCAATTATTCAAAGAGTAGGGCGAAAAGAAAATGTCTTTAAACCATTTGAAAAAGTAAAGCCTGAACTTAACAAGCTTTTGAAAGAGAAGAAATTCACTCGAGAGTTTACTAAAGCTGCAAATCGCATTTTTCGTTCTCAGTCAGATGATAAAGTAAAAACACTCAAAGAGTTTGTAGCAAAATATAAAGGTAAAGAGGAAAGAGTTCCGGCAGTTGCAAAAAATGAAAATTCAGTTGCACTACGCCTTTTTTCACTCAAAAAGCGTGGTGATAAAGTTGCCTACATATCTGATGGAAAAGGTGTAATTCTTGAATTAAACGATATTCTTAAAAAGAATCTTCCACCATTTGATATGCTCAAAGCCTTTGTAAAAAAAGATTACTTAAACGATAAGGCCCGTAAGGCAATTACTCAAGAAATCAAAAAAGTAAAAGCTCAAAGCTTTAAGGCAGGAAAATTAGAGATTCCTGCCGGTGCTTCAGTCAAAAAAACTGAATGGATCGATGTAAATTCACATGATAAGCTTAAAAAACTTTTCGCTGAGGGAGTTCCTCAAGACATCATGCTGCTTGATAAAAAAGGCGGAATAATCAGTGCTATGGGAGCTAAAGATGGGTTTGTAATACGCCTTGATGAGCTTAAAAATCCAGAAAATAAGCTTGAAGTAGACAAGCAAAACCAACTTAAAGTCTCAATTGAAAAGCAATTACGCCAGCTTTTTATGAGCAGTTTTATTGCTTCTTTGAACAGAAATGCTACAATAGAGACCTATACATCATCTGACAGAAGGAATGATAGTCTATGAAATCTAAAACACCTGGAAAAGTAAAGCCAAAAAAGGCTGACGAAACCACAGACCAATCAACATTTAAAAAGAAAGCACTTGAAGTAACTTTTGCTCAGATTGATAAGCAGTATGGAAAAGGAGCTGTCATGCTTCTTGGTCAAGCATCAGGAGCAAAGGTGGAAACCGTTTCAACCGGTTCAATGCTTGTTGATCAGGCACTTGGAGTAGGTGGTTTTCCACGTGGCAGAGTTGTTGAAATTTACGGTCCAGAAGCATCTGGTAAAACTACATTATCTCTTCATGCAATTGCCCAAGCGCAAAGCAAAGGAGGGATTTGTGCCTTTATTGATGCGGAACATGCACTTGACTCTGATCGATGCGCAAAGCTTGGTATTAACGTTGATGATTTAATTATTTCACAACCTGACTACGGTGAGCAAGCGCTTGATATTGTTGAAATGTTGGTCAGATCAGGAGCTGTTGATATTATTGTGGTCGATTCGGTTGCAGCTTTAGTTCCTAAAGCAGAGCTTGAAGGTGATATGGGTGATACTCATGTTGGACTTCAGGCACGTTTAATGTCGCAAGCTTTAAGAAAGCTCACACCGATTGTTCATAAATCGAAAACGGTTTTAATTTTTATTAACCAGATTCGACAAAACATTAATAGCTTTGCATTTGCCAATAAAGAAACAACCAGTGGTGGGAATGCATTGAAATTTTACGCTTCAATTCGTCTTGATGTAAGACGAATTGCAAGTTTAAAGCGTGGCGATACGCAAGTTGGAAACAGAATTGCAGTTAAAGTTTCCAAAAATAAGGTTTCTCCGCCTTTTAAAAAGGTTGAGTTAGACCTTCTCTTTAATGAAGGGGTGAGCAAGGAACTTGAACTTCTTGACGCCGCACTTCGACATGGTATTATTACCCAATCAGGTGCATGGTTTGCATTTGAGGGGAATAATATTGCACAAGGAAGAGAACAGGCTCTGCAATATTTAAAGTCTGAAAAAGAGACTACGGAAGCAATTTTTGAAAAAGTTAGTAAAGCAGCTGTAACGGTATAAGGAAGAACTATTAGAAAAAAAAGCAATTTTAACCAATCAAGGCCTCGTCAGGCGACTGGTCCTTTGGCTAATGAAGATATTCGTGCAGAAACACTGCAGGTTATTGGTGCTGATGGTTCTAACTTAGGTGTTATTGAAAGACGCGATGCACTTTATCAAGCACGTAATGAAGGGCTTGATCTAGTTTTAATCGCAGATAGCGGTGGTGAAGGTGTTCCTGTTGCAAAAATTATGGATTATGGGAAAGAACTTTATAATCGTAAAAAGAAGTTAGCTGAAGCCAAGAAGCACCAAAAGGTGATTCAGGTTAAAGA
>JAYPWJ010000048.1:1410-6739 GCA_038135085.1 bacterium | reverse complement strand
CAATTTTAACTCAAGGTCCTCTTTTTTCTCCGCCTGAACAAGCTCAATATTAACGCCAGTCAAACGTGAAGCAAGCGCAATGTTTTGCCCCATTTTCCCAATAGCTAAAGACCTTTGGTCGTCATCAAGCCATACCTTTGCGCTCTTATTGTCATCAGATATCTCAACCCTTTTAATCTCTGCTGGTTTAAGCGAATCTCACACAATTTTTACCCACGACTCTGTCCAGGCAATAATATCTATCTTTTCATTGCCAAGTTCTTTTAAGATAGGCTTAATCCTTACCCCACCAACCCCAACACAGGTGCCTACAGGATCGATATTAGAGTCGTTCGAAACAACGGCAACTTTAGATTTATATCCTGCTGTTCGTACAATTTTCTTGATATCAACTAAGTGCTCAAAAACCTCTGGAACTTCAAGCTCAAACAAGCATTTCAAAAATTCCTCTGATGCCCGATCAAGAATAAGCTGGTTTTCATTGCGTGGAACCTCAAGAACCTCCTTCAAAAGAGCTCTTACAGGAAAACCAACAATGCATTTTTCGCCTGGAATCGAAAGAGACTTAGGTAAGAAAGCCATGTTGTCTTGAACTTTTACCACAACACCGCTTCTTTCACATTTATGAATAACGCCTTGCAGCACAGAGCCTTCTTTGCTTTTAAATTCTTCATAAACGGCTGATGCTTCGATTTCTCGAATACGGGTAGCAATAAACTGCTTCGCTCTTAAAACTTCAATTCGACCAATAGTTCCATCAAAGGGAAGCCAGACAGTGTCACCAGCTTTAAGCTTGGCGCTTATGCCTTTTGCTTTTCGTGTACTTATTTGAATATCTTCATCTTCAACTGAAGCGACGACTGTTTTTTCAATTTCTAAAAGAGGGGCATCAGACTTTTGGTCATAAGTTGCTCGTAACGTAAAATCAGGATATTTTTTTTGATAGGCGGCAAGCATCCCCTCACATACAATTTCGCTTAAAACTGATTTGTCTAGCCCTCGCTCTTCAACGAGCGCCTCTATAACCTGAAAAAGACTCAACTTGATTCCCTCTAGAGTGTGTAATAAAAAATCTCTTCACTGAAAAAGTGCTTTTTGCTGAAGAGCCCTGCCTAAGATATTGTACCAAAAACTGAGAAAAATAGAAGCTTTTTCCCTTTTTAGGGTAAAAACCCAGATTTTAGCTTTAAAAAAGAACAGGGGCAAGCTATATATATATATATTATATAATATACTCTCTTGGTATATGTTAGTATTATGCTTGGGTAAAAATGTGGATAACTTGGCTTTTTTCTTTTGATATTTACTTGTGGTAAACCTTATTACCTTTTTGAAAAATTGTGGATAACCTGTGGATAACTTGTGGATAACTTGTGGATAACTCCCAATAGATTCTTCTTTTATCTTGTAGGAGGGAGCTTTCAGTGGGTTATTTTTCAATCCTGCTTTTTTTAGGCGTTATTCAGCTGCTAAGTTTTCGGTTATCCACAAGTTATCCACAATTTCTATGCGAATTATTTTTTTAATTAATAGCTTAGTATTAGGGGTTTTTTGTGTCTGGCAAAACTGCGAGCGCAAGAGAAAGGGCTGTTTGCAAATCTTGTGCCATTTTGCTGAGTTGCTTCCGGTTTCTAAGGATGTACGCGGGGTGAAAAGTAGGAATAAGCGTTATTCCTTGATAGGCCTGAGCAGTTCCTCTTATTTTTGTAATGCTAATTTTTTGATTGAGTAGCGCGTTTGTAGAAGAGGATCCAAGAGAACAAATCACTTTTGGCTCTATAATTTTTATTTGCTTTTCAAGAAGTAATTTTTTGCATACAGAAAGCTCGCTAGGGAGGGGAGCGCGATTATTTGGCGGCCTGCATTTTACAATATTTGCAATGTAAATTTCTTCTCGTTTGATGCCTAATGTAGATAGTGCTTTTGTTAAAAGTTTCCCTGATCTACCGATAAAGGGCCGACCTTGCTCATCTTCGTCTTTTCCTGGCCCTTCTCCGATTAGCATGAGCTGTGCGTCTGGGTTTCCTTCTCCAAAAACAATGTTGGTTCTGCCTAGAGACCAAAGAGGGCACATTTTGCAGTTTTGATAGGGAGTGTAAAGGTTTTTGAGAAGTGTTTGTTTGTGTTCTTTTTTGTCCATAAAGGCTCCGGTGTTGCTTTGGAGGCTTAGTATAGCTTTTTGTTTTTAAATCTCAAGATTAATTATCGGTAAAGATAGTCTTGCAAAAAAGAAAACCATTGCGTGCGATAAGCAAATCGATTTTTTCTGTATGAACGATGTATTTTATAATCTGGAAAATAAATAGAAACGCCCCGCGCATTTGGGAAAAAACTTCCTGTTTTGTTTGCGAGGACCATTTTTTTTATTAGGGCGAGGATTTCTTTGAGTTTTGCTATGATGTTAATTTGAAAATTAAGAGAATCATAATTGTTTTCTGATTGCACAAGTTCAACATTATACAGAATGTTTTCAAGCAAATGCTGTATATCGATAAAATCCGGTTCATCAAAGTGAGTGCATGAATGGGCAAAGCGACTTAATTGCATCATTTCAAAAACAGATGGATAAAAATTTTTAAGCCCCGCTTTAAGAAGCGTAAAGAGCGCTGTTAGAGATTTTTCAATTTCTTCCATCATGCGCAAGTCAAGGCACGAAAGAGTGAAGTCATCGATAAAGCTGTAAGTTTTTGAATAAGCGGTTACAATATGTGCTCCAAGTTCATCGGGAGTAAGTACTTCAAATTGAAATGGCAAAAGGACCCGTTTGTAATCCCATCCCGTTCCAAGCTCAACTTCTTGTGACGCAACCATATAGTTTGCGTAATCTTTAATAGAGCTCCCTATTTCTATCATTGCCATGAGGCATGCATCAAAGCCAATAATGTCTATTTTTTTACCTTCAAGGCATTGTTCAGTAATTGCTTTAAGTGCGGCTCGTATTTTGGATTCAGTAAGGAAGTTTCCTGTTGTGTCATCAAAACAAACACCTTTGACGGGAATTTCGGGCTCAAGCTTGGAAGGATCAAGAAATTTAAAAAAATGAAATGAGTTGTTTGTGGCGGCTTCAGGGAACTGAAAAAGATCGGAAGAATGGATGCTTTTGTTAAGGAAGGGGTCAATAGAGCCTGTTCCGTGATTCCAAAAAATTAATGCATAATGTTCTGCAGGAAACTCTTTTATGCATTGAGTACAAAATTGAATTAGTGTTTTTGGATCTCCGCTGTCGGTTAAAATATGTTTAGTAGAGCTCTTAATTATTTTGCGACTGTTTTTTTCAATATAAAAGGTTTTTGATTCTTTTTTTTGGTGGCAGCTTTCACTTGTATTTACTTGTGCGATGATATTGATGTTTTGGTTTGACCCAATGCGCATCATTTGTTTGAGGTTTTGATCAACAAAAACTTCAAGGTCATTGTCAGCTGCAATATAGACCATGAAGGTCCAGGGCTTTTTTTGAGCGGCTTGAGCGCCAAGAAAAAAAACCCATAAAAAAGAAATTAAAAAGAATCTTTTCACAATTTTATCCCCACAAAATACTAATTTTATTTTACGGGCTTTGTTGCAAAGAACTCAAGACTATAGCGCAGTTCGTAAAAAATTGTCCCACCGAGTAGTTTTTATAAATGGAATTTGTAGGTATGAAGGGTCAATGTGTCTAAGCGGAAAGTAAATAGAAAGGCCTTTAGCGCTTTCTAGGTTTGAGCCTGTTTCATTAGTAATAACTGCTTGGTCAATAGCCTTAAGGCAAGCCCAGAGTTCTTTTTTTAGTGTTGGAATGAGGGGCATTTTTTCTTTTTCAAGATGCATAAAGTCAATTGTTTCAAGAAGGTTTGTAAAGAAATGGTGTAGATCTATATAGCTTGGCTCTGCAAAACAGGTGCATACGCGGCGAGAACGGCTTGCGCGAATTGCTCGTTTGACAGAGTAGTCAAGTTGGTGGTGTAGCATTTGAATTAATAATGAGCTAATTTTTTTTATTGAATTTTCTATAGCGTCTATATATTTAAGGTCTATTGCTGATTGGGTAAAGTCGCTGGTAATATTTTCGTATCCTTTTTTGTAGCCGCGAACAATGTGTGATGCAAATTCTTTAGGAGAAAGTGGTTTTTCAAGAAAGGGCGCTAGCACATGGTGGTAGGGCCATCCTGTTCCAAGTTCTACTTCTTGCGAAGCAACCATGTAGTCTACATAAGGCTTTATGAGCGAACCAACTTCTACCATTGCCATAAGGCAGGCATCAAATGCTACAATATCAAGCTTTTTGCCGCCAAGAAAGTTTTGAGTTATTTCTTTAAGCGCGTAGTCAATTTTTTGATTGGTTAGGTAGGATCCATAGGTGTCACTAAAGCAAACTCCTCGATCGTTTGGTTGATTTGCTTTTTCTTCTAAGAATTGTAAAAACCCAATGGAACGATCAAGTTCAAGCATATGGTTTGCCGGGTTAAAGGTAAAGAGTTCTGATGCGTTTGTTGTTTTACTTCGGATTGAGTCTAAAATTCCGATTCCATGGTTCCATAAAACAAGTGCGTAATGTTGTGCTGGAAATTCTTCAATAGCCCACTTGCAGCAGTCAATAAGTGTTTGGGCGCTCCCGCTATTAAGCTTTTGTCCAGCTGTTTCATCTGTTGCATTCATTTGATAAATAGCTTCTTGTGTTACATAAAGTCGCTTGGTGCGTTCGTGAATTCCATGCCTATCAAGCTGTACTACAATTGAAATATTTTTATTTGAGCCGACAAGCTTCATTTCTTCAATGTTGCGTCGTGCAAAATAATCAAGATCATTATCTGCTGCGATATATACAATAAAGGTCCAATCACTTCGGTTCTCTTTACGTCTTTCGCGGTGCTCAGCCGGTTCAGGCAAAAGCGTAAGAGGTTCAGGTTTGTACGCTGAAAGAGAAGAAATTAAGGAAAGAAAAACAAAAAATTTTAAGAAATAAAAACGATGCAACATAAGACTCCTTTTGTTTGCCGGTTGATAGTGTAAATTTTAACCGTTTTTCTTTCTCTGTGGCAAGAGATGGGCTTCTAAAGATCTTTTCTTGCGCCCTAGATGAGAGAGCCACGCAAGGCAGAAGGTTAAATAAAAGCTCAATTGAAAATCTAAGAAAAAAAGCTGAAAAGGATTGTAAAGAAGTGTTGCTGAACAAACCAAGCAGAGCAAGTGAATTGAATTGATTTGCCTATCAAAAAGAGCACAAAGCTTATATAAAAGAAAAAGCTCAAATGCTCTAATAAAAGAAATGGTAGCAGGGGTTAAAAGAAAATAAATGCAACTAAGGCAAAGCATGAGCCCTGTTTTTAAGTTAAAACGAATAGGAATAAAG
>JAYPWJ010000048.1:0-1400 GCA_038135085.1 bacterium | reverse complement strand
GAATAAAGCTGATAAGGAGGTGCCAAACAAGAACAAATAGCATCAGGTGGAGCCCTGAACGGGCAAGGTGATGTGAAATGCCCCACTGCTTAAAAGGGTTTTTTTGCTTTTCAATGCTGCGCTTTACTCGTGCCTTGTCTCCCATAAAAAGAGAACTAAAAAAAACAAAGCAGTGATGCGGCATTTTCTGCTTGAGTGCATTAAAAAGTGCTTCCTGCTTTTTTTCTATCCAATTTAAAAAAGAAAAACGCGGCCTGTTTAACAGTTCCGGGTTAAATTCTTTGATAAACGCGGTACCTATAGCCCCTTCTTTATATAAATATTTTTTAAAATCTCCTGCTCCTGGAGGCTTAAGAGTGGGGACATCGCACTTTATGCGGTCATTAATTTCTAAAGCAGGGTTTCTTTTTGTGTAAATAAAAAAAGAGGCTTTAGGGCTTATTAGTGACCTTATTCGTATTTTAAAAGGCCAGTGGGGATTGCCTGTAAGTTGTTTCTCTTCAACTGTTGCTTCAAAAGGGCCCTTAAAGTAGGAAAAATCAATAGAAAGTCTTTGTGTATGGGCCCAAAGGGCGATTCCCCCTAAGGCAAATCCAGCAGCACAGACCCATAGAAGCTTTTTAGAGAAATACCATGAATAAAAAATAAAAAAACTTGAGATCGCAAAGAGAAGAAAAAAGCTTAAAGAGTTACTTTGCCAGCAAATTCCTGCGATTAAAGCGGCATTAAAAAAAAGAGAATTATATGTTGAAAAAAAATCAAATGATTGGCTTATTTTCATAAAGAACCAAAGAGGGTATAAAATTTTTTTTAGTATAGAAAGAAAAAATAAAAAGTACAGTGGCGGCAGGTAAAAGATCAATTATTTTTCTTATAGAATAAATAAATCTGTCTCTATGGGGGCTTGGTTTGTAAATAAAAGAGTAATGCAATAGGCGTAGGGAGTGCACACTGCAATGTATGGTTGTTTTTAGCTTTTAATGGGTGTAAGTTTGAAGAGCAGATTACCATAGCTTTTGAGGGATAATTATGGCGCTGATTCAGTCAAAAATTGCGAAGTTAGTATTATCAAATGGGCTTGTTGTTTTGGTTAACTCTATGACAAGTATTCCAAAGGTCTCAATTGAGCTTTGGTATCATGTTGGTTCTAAGGATGAAAAGAGCGGAGAAAAAGGGCTTGCACATTTAATTGAGCATATGATTTTTAAAGGGACAGAGAAACTTTCTGAATCAGATCTTAACGTAATTGCCCATAAGCTTTCTGCCTACTTGAATGCTTTTACCTCGCATGATGCAACTGCGTATGTTTATCAATTTCCAACACAAAACTGGAAGCATGGCATTGGTCTTCTGGCTGATTGTATGCGTAATGCGCGGTTTGATGAGCAGATGCTTAACTC
>JAYPWJ010000047.1:0-6929 GCA_038135085.1 bacterium | reverse complement strand
GTGCAATTATTAGAACCTGTTCTGAAGGCCGAAAAGAAAAAGAAATCAAACAGGACCTTACGTTTCTTTTGAACAGCTGGGCCCAAATACAAAAAAATAAAAAAACAGAAGAAGCTCCAGCAAAAATTTACGAAGATGTAGGGCTTTCGTTCCAAGTTGTTAGAGACCACTTAGATGAAGATATTGAAGCAGTTATTCTTGACAACAAAGAGGAGCAAAAAAAGCTTGCTCGCTATGTAAAAGATATTGCACCAGAACATTCAGCAAAAATAAAAAATTATACTGGCAAAACGCCTCTTTTTGAGCGCTACAAAATTGATGAACAAATCAAAGAATGTCTCCATTCAAAAGTTGATTTAAAATCTGGTGGATCAATTGTAATTGAAGCAACTGAGGCCATGACTGTTGTTGACGTTAACACAGGAAGATTTGTTGGAAAAACCAACTTAGAAGACACCATTTTAAAAACAAACCTTGAAGCCGCGGCAGAAGTTGTTCGCCAACTAAAAGTAAGAAATATTGGTGGCCTAATTGTTATCGATTTTATTGATATGGCAACACATTCAAACCGTCAAAAATTAATTCGCTTTTTTGAAAAAACATTAAAAGAACAGGACAAGTTCCAATCGGTAGTATTGCGTATTTCAGAGTTTGGCCTTGTACAAATGACACGAAAACGATCTGGCAAAACTTTAGCAAAACAGTTAACTGATGATTGCAAAGAATGCAAAGGAAGCGGCATGACCCCTTCTGTGCAAGCTGAAAGTTATAACGTATTGCATTCAATCAAAAAAGAACTTGAATCGGGCAAAACAAAAGGAACAATTACCCTCAACCTTAACCCGCAAGTTTTTGATTATATTTCTTCTACCGAATATGATACCGTATTTGACTTTGAAAAAACCCACAATTGCAAAATTGTGTTGCAAAGCAAAAAGGGACTTGAGATTCCACAATTTGAGCTTGAAAACAAAGTATAGGCCAATTTTTGCTTTATAAAAGCTTGTGGTATACTAAGCGAAAAGAATTTTGGCTGAGAAAGGGCAACATGTCAGAAAAACAATCAGTACTTGAACGGTACCCCAACTATCGTGTGGATATTGGAATTGAAGTCCATGTTCAACTTAAAACAAAAAGTAAAATTTTTTGTTCCTGCTCAAATGAGCAAACAGATCAACCAAACGCAAATATTTGCCCGGTCTGTTCTGGGTACCCCGGGGTATTGCCTGTTTTAAATAAAATGGTTGTTGAAAATGCAATTAAAGCGGGCCTTGCAACAAACTGTAAAATCTCTCCAAAAAGCACTTTTGCCCGTAAACATTACTTTTACCCTGACTTGCCAAAGAACTATCAAATTACTCAAGATAAGCACCCTATCTGTCTTGATGGGCATGTTACTATTAAAAAAGAAGACGGAACTGAAAAAGACATTAGGTTAATCAGGATTCATATCGAAGAAGATGCGGGGAAAAATATTCATGCTGCTGGCTCAGATGAAAGCTTTGTTGATTTAAATAGAACCGGCACTCCATTACTTGAAATTGTAAGTCATCCTGACATTGAAAGCACCTCAGAAGTACGCGCATATTTAAAAGCTTTACGCGCTATTGTGGTTTACATTGGTGCTTCTACAGGCAACATGGAAGAAGGTTCATTCAGGGCAGACACTAATATTTCTGTTCGCAAAAAAGATGATCCAAATTTAGGAACGCGTTGCGAGTTAAAAAACATTAACTCATTTAAATTTATTGCTGATGCAACCGAATATGAAATTGAACGTCAAATTGAGCTGCTTGAAAGCGGACAAAAAGTAACACAACAAACACGCTTGTGGAATACTAAAACACGCGAAACTGCACCGATGCGCTCAAAAGAAGAAGCTGCTGATTATCGCTACTTTCAAGACCCTGATTTGCCAATTGTTGAAGTCAATACAGAATGGATTGAACGGGTAAAAGCAGGCATGCCAGAACTCCCACAAGCAAAACTAAAACGTTTGTGCAGTGAAGGCTTAAGTGAATATGAGGCAACTATTTTGATTGAAGATATAGCTCTTGCTGATTACTATGAAAAGGCTCGTCAACACACACAAAGCAAGCTTTTAATCAATTGGGTTTTGCGTGAAGTTGTTAACTGCGTAAAAGAAAGTAAAGCATGTCCGGCAACCTGCAAAGTAACACCAAAAAAACTTGCTGAATTAATTGCCCTTATTGAAGATGGAACTATTAATAATCGTGCAGCCCAAGAAGTATTTGAGGTAATGAGCCAAACTGGTCAAGGCGCATCTGAAGTGGTTAAAGAAAAAGGCCTTGAACAAATTGGGGACACTGCAGAACTTGAAAAACTAGTCAAAGAAATTATCGATGCTAACCCTGATAACGTTGCTGCATACAAAAGCGGAAAAAACAAAATCTTTGGATTCTTTGTTGGCCAAGCAATGCAAAAAACTAAAGGCAAAGCTAACCCACAAATTATTAATGAACTACTTAAAAAACATTTAAGTTAATAAAAAAGGCCTCGTAATTGAGGCCTTTAATTTTAATTCTGTTTTATTTTAATCAATTTCGTCATCATCATCTTGGTAATCAACTAAAGCACGGCGTTGACCTTGAGCGCCTGCTGCAGCAAGAGCATTTACTCTTTGTAGCTCGGCAATAATATTTGCTGGTATTTCAGCAATATCAAGACGAAGTAACTCGAACTGAGTATCAGCACGACCAACAATTGCCATTCTTTCATCTCGAGCCTCGTTAAAGCGCCTATCAGCATGCCGTCTTAAAGCCTCCTCGCGATCGCCCGCTGCTGCTTCTGCGGCATTAAATCGTTGAGCAATTGCGCCATTATCATTAGCTACTTCATGGTGCAAATCATCATTTATTCGCTCAATAGCGGCAAGTCTTCGGTTTACCGTTGAATCATGCTCTCGACGACGCAATGCTTCTGCTTCTTGCGCTTGTGCAAGTTGTTGCGTAAGAGCTATACCAGCTGTTTCACAGCTTGCGCTATGCCAACCAAATACTCCACCAAAAAGAACTCCTACTGCACCTGCTTTTACAGCTCGTTCAAGATCAGCAGAAAAAATAAGCGCTGTTCTGCCGGCTATGCAGCCACCAAAAACAGATCCATTTCTGATCCCTTGCCAGGTTCTTTGACGCATTACTATTCCTGAGTCATTAATAACTCCTCTAAAAAGAGCAACAGCATCTTCTGCTGGAGCATCAACCGGCACTACAACTGGCAAAATTGGCCCTTCTATACGACGCGCCCGAAACCAATCCATAGCTTGCATGTTTGAATTACATAAAAAAGCGACAGAAAAAGTCATTAATGTTAATTTTTTAATCATTTGTGTCCCTAGCATTGTTGGAACCTCCTTAATATAGAATTAGAATTATAACCTCTAAAATGTCTTATTTAAGGCACTTTTAGTATAGCAAAGCAGTTGTTATCTGCAACAGCCCACACCCTATAAATAAGCCTAAACTGCGACGAATAGAAAAAAGAATTTTATAAAGCTTTAAGATTTAAGCTTATTTACAGACTCAGGTAGCCACTTTTTTTAAAAACCATACCCTCTGTAATAAGCTTTTGGCATTGCTTTTCAACGCGGGCAGATTCAAAGCTTAAATTGCTCAAAAGCTGCTTTTGAGTCAGTTGTTTTTTCACTGTTAAAAGCTTAATAATAGCGCCCCGTATTTGACGGTCAGATCCCTCAAATTGCGATTGTGTAGTGTGGTGCTTGCTCTTTCTGCTGGGGTTTTTGAATTGCTTTTTTAAGTAAACTCCATAATCCATTAAAGCATAATACCACTCACGGGGGTTGTTTTTATCAACCGCCATTTCAATGAGCGGCATAAGCATATTATCATGCACCGCTTCTTCTTTTTGATAAAATGAATATAAAAATACTGCGCGAACATTTGTTTCAATAAATACCGTTGGCTTATTAAACGCAAAGGCCACAATTGATGATGCCGTTGCATGCCCCAAACCTTTGAACGTTTTTAAAGTTTCAACATCACAAGGTAGCTGGCCATTAAACTCTGTTACTATTTTTTTGGCAATTTCATGCAGTGCAACCCCGCGGCGATTGTAGCCAAGGCCAACCCATGTAGCAAGGACATCAACCCGCTCTGCTTTTGCGAGCACTTCAAACGTAGGGAATCGCTCAACAAACTCTACAAACTTTTTTTCAACGCGGCTGGTTTGTGTTTGCTGAAGCATAATTTCAGAAACCACTATGTAGTAGGGGGTATGCTTTTCCCGCCACAAAAAAAAGCGCTTGTTCTTTTCATAAAAATCCCAAATACTTTTTTTAAAAAGTTCAATTTGATCAAAAGAATATGTTTTGCTACTCATGATTTACAAAGTTGTTTTTCCATCCAAGCACGATACTCTTGGGTTGCCTGAGCATCAAATTCCATAATACATGGAAGATCATACTGATGAATTCTTTTAATTTCATCAATTACTACAAGCGCATGCTCTTTCATGGTTTTTGCAATTACAACCACTTCTTCTTTTTGATTGATTGTGCCATTGTCAGTATATAAAGACGTTGAAGGCATAATGTTTGCACACCCTATCAGTCTTTTTTCAAGACAATGTCGAACAATTCTTTCAGCATCTTGTTGCGAAGCGCAGGTAACATAAATCACTTTCATACTTATACTCTTCCAACTTTAAGAGTTATCATTTTGCTGCTGTCCAAATATTTTCGCGCAGCTTCTTTAACCTCTTCTAAAGTAATTGCAGAAATTTGCGGTGCACGAGTATCAAAATAATCTTCTGCAAATCCATATCTATCAATAGCTATAAATGCATTTGCAGTATTTTTATTTGTTGCAAAGTTGCTGACTTGCGCATTAATAATTGCTTGCTTTGCATTATCAAGTTCTTCTTGAGTTAATGTGTCAACTGTTGTGTCAATTACTTCTTTAATTGCTTTTTCCGCCTCATTTAAACGGTCAAGCGAAACAATTGTCTGTACTGCAAAAAACCCTGGCTGTTCATTTGCATTCGCTGCAACACTCCCTGTAATAGTATAAAACAAGCCGGAACGCTCCCGAAGCTGAAACAAGCGAGAAGCCATTCCACCAGATGAAAATATTTGCTCAAACAATGTGAGTTTATCGTAATCTTGATCAAGACGAGTAATTGAAGGACGAGTAAAAGCAAGCACTACCTGGTCACGGTTAATCTGATACTTAATTTCTTCTGGCTTGCAATCAGCAACTGCAGGATAAAAAAGATCTTCAACTTCTGGCCCCTGCCAATCTGCTAACGTTTTTTCTAAAAGTTCTTTAGTGTGATAATCATGCAAATCCCCCACAACGGCAAGCCGTGCCCCATATGGAGAAAAATATTTAGCATAGAAATCTTTAAGATCTTTTTGTGTAATTTTTTTAAGTGAATCAAATGTTCCATAACTATTTTTAGAGCTTGGGTGCCCTTTGTAAATAGCCTCTTTAACCAGCTGCCCCGCAAACATTTTTGGGTCATCCCAAAAAAACTTAAGGTCTGTTAACATTTTAGCTCGAATTTTTTCAACCGCACTTTCATCAAACAATGCATTTGTTAAAAGTTCATGCAGCAGCTCCAGCCCTTTTTCTAAATCTTGACTGAGCATGCTCATATAAATTTTGCCCGGACCAACAGAAAGCGACATTCCATACTCTTCAATTTTTTCTGCAATACTTGTTCCCGGATAATTTTTTGTACCTTCAAGCAACATATCGCAGACAAAACTATAAAGCCCTTGGAGCTCCTGTGAGTCATAATCTGTTCGAGCTTTAAGGCTCAGTGTCAAATCAATTTTTGGGAGTTCTTTATTATTATGAACAAAAACCTTAACGCCGTTTGAAAGTTCAAATTTTTCTGGTCGGTAAAAGTGAAATTCTTTTGGCTCTTTTGGTTCTATTTTATGTGCAAGCGCAAGCGGCTCTATCTCTTTTTCTCGACTTCTACCTTCAAGAATTTTTGCGTCTTCAGTATCAGAAAGTTCTTGCAAATAAATCCATTGTTGTTTGTCTTTTTCATCAAGCGGAAGAACCTGCCCAGTGTGCATCATAGAAGGCAAGAAGTAAGCAGACAACGTTTCTTTAATCTCTTTTTCTAAATCATCACATGCATAATTTGTGTAATTAAAAATAAAATTTTCATCGCCAGTCATCACATATGACTCAGCAATTTTGCTTACCCGCTTTTCTGGCCGCTCAAGCAAATTCAACAAGCCGGTCTTAACTTTTCGAGTCGCCCTATCAAGTTCTTTTTGAGTAAGGCCCTCTTTAATAATTTTTGCTATTTCTTCATGAATAATTGATTTAATTTTTTCAATATCATTCACATCTTTTGGTTCAAAATAGATAAAGAAAGGTGTTGCATCTTCCATATCATATGCAAATGTTTGAAGGTCTGTCACAAGTTGCAACTCATCAACCAACTTTTTAGCAAGACGAGAAACTTTACCGGCACCTAACACCCAAGAAAGTACTTCATAAACATAACTGCGCTTTGTTTTTGCTCCTGGCAATGTTGCAGCCATTAAAACAACTGGATGTTGAATGTCCCGATGCAAAATTACCGACTTTGAAGCTAAATCTTTACCATGATAAAACTGTTCACGCTTGTAATTTGGATCAGCGGGAATTGAACCAAACATTTTTTCTGCTTCTTCAAAAACCTCTTCTGGAGTTACATCGCCAACAACCGAAAGAACTGCGTTATTTGGAATATAGTGTTTTTTATAAAAATTAAAAAGTGTGTCTCTTTTTAAATTCCATAAATCTTGCTTAAACCCAATAATAGGATAATGATATGGATGATCAACAAACATCGCAGAAAGCATTTCATCAAGCAACGAGCTAACATAGTTATCTTTATACATTTTAAGTTCTTGGATAACCGCTTTTAACTCAGAGTTAAGCATC
>JAYPWJ010000046.1:0-7052 GCA_038135085.1 bacterium | reverse complement strand
GGTTTGGGTGGATGCAGATGCGGTCACCATCATGCTCATCATGCGGGTCACGGCCACGACCATGGTCATCACAACCATTGAAAACTTAGTATTTATTGATCTGTAGGGGGAATTGGTAAGTTTTGTTGGTGGTTTTATAAAGAATCCACCGAAGAAAGCTTTTGTGTCATTTTTTTGAAACTTTTTTCTTGCATTTGTAAATTTCTTTTTTGTACATTGAAAATCCCTCTTAGGGATGGTCTCTATGGGGTATTATAAATTCTAGTTTCTAAATACGGAGGTTATGATGAAGAAACTATTAGTTGTGTTGTCGGTGTGTGTTGTTTCTACTGCTTTTGGTGGAAGACTTGTAGAGCATGATAGTGAAACTATGACTACTTTACAAGCTGTAAATACTTCGAATGCGGCAGTTGAGGCTTTACATAATAATATTTCAACAATAGCTGAAAAAGCTGTGAAGCTTAAGCAAGATTCTGCAAATGTAAGAACAAAGCATATGAATGATCTTATGGATCTTCAGCAAAGATCGGCTGAGATTGTTAAAGATATGGGTAATGTTGCTTCAGTTTCATCTGACAGTTTTTAATTAACTGATATCAACGTTAAAAATACCCTGCGTATCCTTTAGGTTATCGTGGGGTATTTTTATAAATAAAAAATGGAGAAATAAAATGAAAAAATTTATTATATATATATTGTTGGTGGTTGCTGCTATTACTGCTTACTCAAGCCTTAAATGTGATGTCAGCAAAACTCGTGCGGTTAAACGTATTCCAAGCGTAACACGTACGACGCGTACAATCACCAGTTCAGGAAGAGGTGATTATAAAACAATGCAAGTTGTGAGTCATAATGATGCTATTCTTGAACCTGATCCAGATTTTGCAACAACAGGACCAATCAAGCTTAAAGCAAAAAAAGCTGGGGTTGCAGGATTTACCATTTATGGGATAAAAGAAGATGGCGTTGAAGATTCTGTTACTAAAACAATAAAGGTTATAAAATAAAACCATAAGAAAGGGTATCTATGGTTAAGCCGGGGCTTTATAAGCATCGTAATGGTAATCTCTATCAAGTGCTTGGTGTTGCTCGTCATTCAGAAACGCTTGAGGAGCTTGTTGTGTACCAAGCACTTTATGGAAGCTATGGTTTGTGGGTTCGGCCTGCAAAAATGTTTACAGAGGTTATTGAAGTTGACGGAAAAGAAGAACCTCGGTTTGAATATATTGAACAAGGCGGTGCTTTTGAATTTGCTGCATTAAGGTAGCTCCTTTCATGCTTGACTAATAGGGCCAACAAGATAAGCTTATCAACTAACAGTAGCAACAATTTTGCATACAATCTGGAACAACAGTATGACAATAAAAAAAGTAGCGCGTAATGTCTTGTTGGTAGGCCTTTTTACATTTGTAGGGGCACTCTCTGCAAACTGTTTTGATAACCGGTTTATTCCTTGGTACCCGCGTGTAATTAATAGAACCGTTGATAAAAAATCATACTTCAAAACTGAAGGGATTTTTATTACGGGTGATAGTGCTTATGGTAATGTGGTTAATCGAAAAGAACAGTTACCAGAGCTTTGGGGTAAGTTTGATCAGCGTGTTTTGACTGATGCATCGGTAGCGGCAGGTAACGCGAACCCATTACGACCAGCTTGGCAATCGGTTGATATTAAATGGAAACTCTATGGCAAAATTCAGGGCCAAGGTTTTGGTTTTTCTGGTGAATATGCAGTAACAGATAATATTTCTATTGGTGGTTCAACTGCATTTATACATATGAGCTCCAATCAAAAATTTATTTTGCCTCGTGACACCGCGCGTGATTTAGTACTTACTGCTTCAGATGAAAATGACCTTGAAAGTGATCTCCGAACAACTTTGAAAGATTTGGGCTTTGATACAACCAAATGGTCTTATTCAGGGTTGACCGATACACAGCTGTATTTACGGTATGGATGGGCAAAAGATTATCGGCTTAAGTGTCGGCAGGTTAACGCTGGCGTAAAACTTGGAGCATTTATTCCTTCAGCAAAACAACGTGCAACAGATAACCCGGCAGCGATTCCTTTTGGTGGTCAAAATATGGTCGGTTTTTTTGCCGGAGTTGATGCAAACTTTGAATTAAAAGAAGATATTTGGTTTGGCTTTTTAGCTGAAATTAGTAACCGCTTTAAAAAGACACAAACACGTCGTATTCCACTTAAAGGTGAGCCGGAAGTTTTTGGCGCAACAACTGGAAAGGTAGAAGTTGACCCAGGTGTGACTTTTATTATTTCTCCTAAAGTTGCGTTTCATGATATGCAAAGCGCCATTGGTTTAAGTCTGCAATATCTGTTTGGTGTGCACTCGCGTGATGTATGGCAAGATAAGCGAGATGATAAGACTTTAACAATCGATATTTCTAACATTAGTGGACTTTCAAAATGGAAAACAGAATATCTTCTCTTTAATCTTTTTTATGATTTTGGTAGGGTGAATCCGGACCGCAAGATTAATCCGGTTATCTCTTTATCATGGGATATTCCAATTGATCTTTTTGGCGGTGAAAACATTGCAAAATCACAGCGTATCGGGTTGTCGGTTGAGTTTCCTTTTTAACCTAAAGAAAGTCTGAAGTAATGAAAATGCCAAATCTTTTAAAATTTTTTCCGGCACAAAGATTATTTAGTTTTTTTTCAAGTGATATTGCTATTGATTTGGGAACAGCCAATACGGTTGTTTATGCCCGTTCAAAAGGAATTATTCTGTAGTTGCTGTTCGTGCAAATACTAATGAGGTATTGGCAGCAGGTGAAAAGGCAAAAGAGATGCTTGGCAGAACTCCAGAAAGTATTGTTGCGTGTCGCCCAATGCGTGACGGTGTAATTGCAAATTTTGAGCTGACTGAAAGTATGTTACGACATTTTATACGTGCAGTTCATGATAATCGTCGTACTCTTGTGAGTCCACGTATGGTTGTGGGGCTTCCTTCTGGGGTAACCCAGGTTGAAAAACGCGCGGTTGAAGAATGTGCAAAGCAGGCAGGAGCCAGGGAAGTTTACCCAATTATGGAGCCAATGGCAGCGGCAATTGGAGCAGGGCTTCCGGTTCAAGAGCCTGTTGGTAGCATGATTGTTGATATTGGTGGTGGAACCACCGAGGTTGCTGTTATCACCTTAAAAGATGTGGTTTTTTGCCAATCGGTTCGTGTGGGTGGTGATGAAATGGACCGTTCTATTGTGCATTACGTAAAACGCAAGTATAATCTACTTATTGGGGAACGTACCGCTGAACAAATTAAGATGAGTATTGGCTCAGCATTATTGAACCCAGAGATTGAAAAAATGTCGATTGATGTCAAGGGGCGAGACTTGGTAACCGGTGTTCCAAAAACAATTAAAATGACCGGACCAGAAGTTCATGAATCGTTGCTTGAAACAATTGCTAATATTGTTGATGTTGTGCGTATCGCACTTGAAAGTACTCCACCAGAACTTTCTTCTGATCTTGTAGATCGTGGAATTATGATGGCCGGTGGAGGCTCAATGCTTCGTGGTCTTGATGAATTGATTTCAAGAGAAACAGGCTTGCCAGTTCAAGTGGCAGATGATCCTTTGTTTTGCGTTGTAAAAGGTGCAGGTAAAGTGGTTGATGAGCTTGATACGTTCAAAGACGTACTCATGAGATAAAGAATAAATGAAACGACCCGAATCCCAAGGCATTCCTTTAAAAAAGCATCACGGACAGTATTTTTTGCGTGATAGTTCCGTTGTCTATGATATGTTAAATGCAACCACTGTTAAGGGCCAATCGGTATTTGAGATTGGTTGTGGTGATGGTTTTTTAACGCGTGAAATTATTGCATCAGACCCTGAGCGGTTATGGGTATTTGAGATTGATGAGGCTTGGGCCCAGAAGGTTGAAAAAGATTTTAAGCAATCGGGCAAGTTGACAATGTATCATGCCAATTTTTTAGATATCGATTTTTCTATTTTTGAAGCAACCAAGCCTTGGACATTGCTTTCTAACCTTCCTTATCATGTGACTTTTCCAATTTTAAAAAAGGTTCAAGCGCATCGCCATCTTATTACCCAAGGAGTAGTAATGGTACAAGAGGAAGTTGCTCAAAAGATTGTTAAAACAGGTGGGCGTGGGTATGGGTATATTTCATTATTTTTTCAGCATTATTTTGAATGGACGTTATTAACAAAAATTCCACCAACAGCTTTTTACCCACAACCAAAAGTTTTTTCTCGTCTTATTAAGTTTGTTGTTCGTAAAGAAGTAACACCAATACCTGATGAAGTAGGGTTTTGGAAATTTATAAAATGTTGTTTCTCTCAGCCACGTAGAACGCTTAAAAACAATTTGGCACAAACACATTTTGATGTTGCGCGTATTGAAAAATATCTTTCATTGCGTGCTCAGCAAATGGATTTTGCAACACTTCTTGATATTTGGAATTTACTTAATCGTTAATCATTGTGTGCAAGCCTTAGTTGTTCTTGTTCGGGCAATGAGGCGGGAACGTTGAAATTTCCAATTAAAATTTCTTTCATATAATGCGCAAGCGCTTTATTGTGAGGTGCTCGGTATTTATTAAGTCTTTCAAGTTCTTCTTGTGCTTTTTTAAGGGCTTGCCCTACATGTTCTTTTTCAATTTTTAAATTACAGTCTTCAGGGCGATGTTCACGGGCAGTTTCCCAAAGTTCATTTTTTTGTGCATCAGGTAGGAATTGAAATGATTTTTGAAAGCGGTCTTTTTTACTTTTGATTGAAAAGCTATTTTGTTCTGGTGCGAGTGTAAAAGTAAGATTTTTATAAGCTTTATGGGTATCAGCCGCATAAAGAATGGTTGGAATAAAGGTTGCGCCTGGAAGAGGTCTTAGTGGAAAAGTATCTCTATACCAATAAGAACCCCAGTGAAATGCCCACATTTCGGTATGGCCGGGGTCTTTGTGTATGAGTTTTACTTTTGGATGGGTTAGCACCTCATGTTTTGCTTTGAGATTGCGTGCTTTTCGTTTTCGTTTTATATCTTTAACAACACGGAATCTAATTTGTTGTATTTTTGGTGGAATTTTAAAGTCTCTTCTGTTCGTAAAAATTCTATCAGAAAAAATACGATGTGAGGAAAGTAAATCAAGCACCTGTATACTGTCTTCGGTAGAATAAATATTGTAAATTTGTTTAAACATTGGGTCGGCTGAAAAATGATCGGTTTCTTTTTGGATTGGGGTAGCAATTAGTACTAACTGATCAATTGATAAGGGATATTGCTTAAAACGAGGATTCTCATCTCGTACGGATGGTAAATAAAGTACTACATTTGCCCCATGACTATAGGCAATAATTGTTATAGATGGGTTGATTCCTTGTTGTTTGAGTTTTTTTAATTCTTTTGTAAGTTCATCATAAAAAAAGACGGCTTCTTGGTATCGTTTTGTTTTACTTAAAAGACCGTTCCAACCAAAAGTGTAATAGATATTTTTAATGGGTTCTTTTTCAAAATGCTCAAATTGAATGTTATAAAGCTGTGCAACAAGTTGAGCAGCATTGCAGGTTTTTCCTGTAGGGGGTAAAATAATAGGGTGAAGCCCTTCATCTTGCATAATATGCATTTTATGAAAAAGAGGATCTTGTCTGATATATTTTGCACCTAGTGAATAAAGTGTATTATCAACTTCATCACGAATAATTTTCATAAGATTTGAAAAAGAAAATTCAGCTGGTTTAACTGTTCCATGAATGAAAATGATCATACGAGTTTTTTGTGTGGATCCAAAACATTGAGTTATGAAACCGAATAGACAGAGTTGTAAAAAAAGCACGCCCAAGCGTTTCATTTACTCTCCTTTATCGCTAACTTATTTGCATTGAGAATTCTACCTTTTCATGAATTACTATAGCATGAAGCATTCGAAAAGTAAGGAAAAGTAATGAAAAATTACCGTAAATTGTTACTAGAGACTCTGTGAGTTTTAAAGAGTAAAATTACTTTGATTGCCTTAAACAGATTTTTTTTTATTAATTAATTGACCCTACGGCAAGTAATAGGATAAAGATAAAAGTGACTAGGGGTGGTCTAAGGAGGAATAAATTAAGAGAGGGGACGACATGTTTAGCTGGTTCTCAGTGCGACGATTAATAATAGTATTTTTGTGGCTATTTAATGGTACGCTTAGCGCTAATTTGTATCAAGAAAAGCCTATGGTTATTGTGATTCCATCCTATAATAATAGTGCTTGGTATCAAAGAAATCTTGATTCTGTTTTTTCGCAGGAATATTCAAATTATAGAGTCATTTATGTTGATGATGATTCACCCGATGGAACGGGTGATCTTGTTGAAAAATATCTTCAAGAAAGAGGATTGGAAGATCGCTGCTGTTTGGTTAAAAATAAATTTCGCAAAGGGCAGCTTTTTAACCGTTATAAAGCAATTCATGAATGTGATAATGATGAAATTGTTGTGCTTTTAGATGGGGATGATTGGTTTAAGAATTCTCAAGTATTGGCCTATCTTAATAAAGTTTATACAGAGGAGCAGGTGTTGCTTACAGTTGGTAATGCTTGTAAGAGTGCTAATGGACAGAAGATAGGGTATCGTGATTACACAGATCAGGAAATAGAGCAGTTTGGGTTTCGTCAGTTGGGTTTTAGAGGGGTGCACCCACGCACTTTTTATGCAGGGCTTTTCAAGCAGGTTAAGGTTCAAGATTTGATTCATTGTGGAAAGTTTTTGATGGTGGCAACTGATGTTGCTTTTATGTTGCCAATGTTTGAAATGGCGCAAGGTCGGTATAAATATATTCATGATATTCTGTATGTTTATAATAATGAAAATCCTATTAATCTCTATAAGTCCAAATTTGAACGGCAGATCTATTTTGATCTTATTACCCGTAACCATGAACAGTATGAAAAGCTAGCAGATCCTTCTATTATTTTTAATCAAAGAACTGAGACACCACAGGTATCACATCTTCTTTTTATGGAAGAAGAAACTAATGGAGATGCTTTTTTCAGAATCCAAACTGATAATGGAGTAGAGCTTGATACCTGTATTAAAG
>JAYPWJ010000045.1:3581-7103 GCA_038135085.1 bacterium | reverse complement strand
ATCACCGTATCCAATTGAACAACAATGTATGCATGTACATTAAAAAATAACCCCTCAATATTTTCATATTAAAGGGTTATAATTTTTTTAAACGATTTCGCGTTCAATGAGTTCTTTGCTTTTGCTTGCAGCTTTCACTCTTTTTTCTTGCTTTGCTTTTTCACGCTGCTCTTTATCTTTTAAGCAACCTGATAAAACGGTCATTGCGCCAATGCATAAAACTGTGAATGTAATGAATTTTTTCATAACAATCTCCGCTGTTGTAATGTTAATTGATTAGTCTTTGATACTTAAAAATTTATCCTTAGTTTTGCGTGAGATAGGCTGCTGTGTTGCTTCTTCATAAAAATCTATTGGCTCTTTTTGCGAACGTTGCATTCTTTCAGCATTTTCGGTTAATGCTTTTTCTGCTTTTACTTGTTGTTCAACATCTCTTTTGCAGCCAGGAAGAACTACTAATAAAAAAGTAAATAAAGAAATAAAATAATTCATAACTAGCCTCTTAGAAGATTGTACCTCACACATGTAACACCAGACAGTGTACCGTTATTTTCGTTTTTTGGTAGTAGTTTTTTTCCGTACTGCTTTTTTAACAGAAAATGGGGATGTTTTTAAAGCGTATTTAAGTACTTCATCCATACTTTTGACAAATTTAACAGTCAACTCAAGATCAGTTTCTTTAATCACTTCTTCAACATCTTCTTTATTTTCATGTGGAACAATCACTGTTTTAATACCGTGTTGTTTTGCAGCAAGTAGCTTTTCTTTTACTCCACCAATTCCCAATACGCGTCCACGTAATGTGATTTCACCAGTCATCGCAATATGCGGTTTAACTGGATTTTTTGTGAGTGCAGAAACAATGGCGGTACACATGGTAATACCGGCAGAAGGACCATCTTTTGGTGTCGCACCTTCTGGTAAGTGAATGTGTAAATCCTTGTTACTATGGAATGTTTTAGGAATTCCTAAATCTGCAACACGTGAGCGAATATAACTGAGTGCAGCATGTGCTGATTCTTGCATTACTTCACCAAGTTGACCAGTCAGAGTAAATCCACCTTTACCAGGGAGTACAGAAACTTCTGTCTCAAGTACATCACCACCAAGCTCAGTCCATGCAAGTCCAGTTGCAAGACCAGTTTTACTTTCTTGTTCAAGGCGAGTTTGCTTAAATGGGGGATGACCCAGCCATTCTTTAATTAGTTCCTGTGTAACAGTAACGCTTTTTTTCGTTTTATCTTTTAAGAGTATTTGAATGCCTTTTCTCATTATTTTTGCAAGAGTACGTTCAAGTTGCCTTACGCCGGCTTCTTTAGTGTATTGCGAAATAATAAGACTAATCATTTCATCACTCATTTTAAACTGTTTTGCTTCAAGGCCGTATTCTTTAAGATTTTTAGAAATCAAAAACTTTTTACTGATAGTAAGTTTCTCAGCGTTGGTGTAACCAGAAAGGTTGATAATTTCCATACGATCAAAAAGTGGGTATGGAATACTGTCAATATGGTTTGCAGTTGTAATAAACATTACTTTTGAAAGATCATATTCAGCATCTAAAAAGTGATCAACAAATGTTTTGTTTTGTTCAGGGTCAAGAACTTCCAGCAATGCTGAAGCAGGATCACCATGAACATCCATAGACATTTTATCAATTTCATCAAGCAAAATAACTGGGTTAACTGTTTTTGCTTTTTTCATTGCTTGAATAATTTTACCCGGAAGCGCACCAATATAGGTTCTTCGGTGTCCACGAATTTCTGCTTCATCTTTTACCCCACCAAGTGAGATACGTACAAAATTACGTCCCAAACTTTGTGCAATAGAATTTGCAAGGGATGTTTTACCAACACCTGGAGGACCAGCTAAGCAAATGATTGGTGAGCGTTCGAGTGTTTTTGAAAATTTCTTTGCAGCTAAGAATTCAATAATTCGTTCTTTAACCTTTTTGAGTCCAGCATGATGCGTATTTAAAATCTTTTCTGCTTGTGCCAAACTAATACGGTCTTTGCTGGTTTGACTCCATGGCAATGAAGCTACCCAGTCAACATAATGGCGGCTTACAACTGCTTCAGATGAAAGCGGTGGCATTTGTTCAAGACGTTTTAGTTCTTTATCTACTTTTTCAAGTACTTCTTTGGTAGGTTTAAGTTTGACGATTTTTTCACGAAGTTGTGCAAACTCACTCTGTTGATCTTCACGACCAAGTTCTTTATGAATCGCTTTAATTTGCTCTGTAAGGTAATATTCGCGTTGGTTTTTTTCAACTTGTGTTTGAATATGACCTTTAATACGTTGTTCTACTTCAAGAATTTCAATTTCTTTTTTGAGGAACAACGAAATAATAAACATTCGTTCTTTAAGGTTTACTGTTTCAAGAACTTTTTGTCGCTCATCAAATGAAAGATTCAAATGAACAGCAATAGTATCAACAATATAATCAATATCGATTGGTGTTTTTTCACTACCAACTAAATCTTGAGGCGCTTTTTCATTCAGCTTTGTATAGGTAAGATACAGGCCTTTAAGTGTTCGCCATGCAGCTTCTTGTTCTGTTGGCTTTTTTGGCTGCTCAGTTGGAAGGTCTTCAATTTCAACACAGGTAAAATCATCTGTATGAATTGATTTTAAAATTTTTGCACGTCGAATACCTTCAACCAAAATTTTGAGCGATCCATTGGGCATACGCATAACTTGTAAAATAACAGCGCGTGTTCCGTGCTCATAAATATCAGATTCGGTTGGTTGTTCAATATCAGGGTCCTTTTGGGAGCTGATAAAAATAACTTTATTTTGTTTTAATGCGTGCTCAACTGCACTAATTGAAGAAGGTCTTCCGACAATAATAGGCAAAATACTTTTTGGCAGTAATACCACATTTTTAAGCGGTAAAAGCGCTAAAATTTGTTCATTATCATCAGATAATGCCGGTGTTAATGCCTCATGCTCTTCAAGTAACTCTTTTTCTTTATCCATAAAGGTAATACCTAGCCCCTAATAGAAGGGTTTATCGCTGATTAAGCTTTTATGTTATATTTATAGCCTTAAAAGTCTTATTCCATCATCATCTATGATACCAAAGACCAAGAAGTTAGTAAAACTTAGATTTTAAGAGCTTTTTCATAAAATACAGTCGATAGAGGCTTTTTCAAAATAAGCTTAAATGGGCTGTCTTGAGCAGTAGTAACTGGATTTTTTTGAAACTGGGGGCTATAATAGTTACCTTCCCTTAGACATTTTTGATAAAAAGGGATTAAACCCCCGGCTATGGGGGAGCTATTTTTTATGAGGGACAAGGAAAAAATATTATGTACGATGCTCAGGCGTTTGAACGAAAAAAATATGGCCTTTTATCATTTGTATTTGGGCTTATTATTGGGACTTATTGGCTTTTTAGGCCAATTAAGGATGCAGTCTTTTTTACTATGGTTGGAAAGTTTTATCAGCCAAAAGCAAAGATACTTTCAGTTTTTTTTGTTGGGCTTTGTGTATTAGTTTATTCAAAACTTGTGGATAGATATC
>JAYPWJ010000045.1:0-3525 GCA_038135085.1 bacterium | reverse complement strand
GTTTTGGTCATTTGTGTCTGATACAACAACACCAGAAATTGCAAAACGTCGTTATTTTACTGTCGCAATTGGTGGGCAAACTGGGGGATTTTTAGCTCCTTTAGTTGCTCAGCAGGTAACGTATCGTTGCGGAACTGGTCCAGCATTGCTTATACCAGTTACAATGCTTATTGCGCTTTTGGGTCTTGTTTATTATTACATGAAGCATATTACACCAGAAGATGAAAAACTTCCGCATGTCATTGACTATAGAAAAAAACCGCTCGAAGGAAGACCAAAGAAAACAGGGTTTTTAGAAGGTGCGCGTTTACTTTTTACTCGTCCATATCTTTTTGGTATTTTAACCATTGTAACATTTTACGAAATCGTAACTATAATTTTAGATTACCATTTTAAAGTTCTTGCAAGCACCGAATACACGGGTGATGCTCTAACAAACTATCTTTATGGTTATGCTTTGTGGACAAATGGAGTTGCATTAATCTGTTTGATCTCTGGAGCAGGCGCAATTGGAAGAAAACTAGGGCTTACCCGAACACTTTTATTACTTCCAATTTTAGTTGCTGTTGCTGTTATTACATTTTATATGCACCCAATCTTGCAGATTGCGTTTACTATTATGGTAACATGCAAGGGACTTAATTATGCATTAATTCAACCTTCGAAAGAGCAACTTTATATTCCAACAAGCCGGGAATCAAAATATAAAGCAAAAGCGTGGATTGACATGTTTGGTTACCGAACTGCAAAAGGGCTTGGTGCAGCAATTAATAATTGTAAGGAGGCGCTGGGAGAGAGCCTGTTTGTAAGCATGACTGTGTTTATGTCTCTTGGATTGATTGGTATTTGGATTGTTGCTGCTTACTTAGTTGGCAACATTCATAGACAGGCTGTAAAAGAAAAAAGACTTGTTTGTTAATTAACCTATAAAATATTATAAACCCTTTAAAGTAAAGGTATACATCACATGTATAATGCTATCGTTCGTTTTTTCTACCCGGATATTAAGCCGGAAGAAATATCAAAGTTTAGTCTGTTTGGAGCTGCGTGTTTTTTCACACTGGGAACCTATTGGATTCTCCGTTTGCTCAAAGACGTGTTAATTTACCAAATTGCATTCCCCGTTGAATTGGGTTGGAGTGCTGATTATGGGCGTGCATTTATTCCAAGCATTAAGCTTTATTCTTTATTCTTTGTGCTTTTTTCTGTGTTTGTATACAGTAAACTTGTTGATATGTTTAAAAAGCACCAACTCTTCTATGTAATTGGAACATTTTACATTTGTCTTTTTTCATTTGTAACAACCGTTTTGGTGCTTAAAAATACTTATGGTGCTGAATTTATTGGCTGGAAGATTCTTTCAGTCGTTGGTGTTGCATCATACTTGGCAACGGAAAGTTTTGGTTCATTAATTATTGCATTGTTCTGGTCATACACAGTCAGTGTTACCAAAACTGATGAAGCAAAACGTGGATTCCCATTCATTATTGCGATTACTCAAATTGCAACAATTGGTGGTTCTGCATTGGTTTATTTGAACCTTCCAGAGCCAGTTTTATTTGGAATTTGTATTACATCTATTTGTACCTTAATGGGTATTATTTATTATATTGCAAACCATTTTCCAAAAGAGCAGCTGCAAAGTGATAAAGTTGAAAAAAAATCATCTCCAGATTTCTTAGCTGGTGTTAAACTTTTAGCAACAAAGCCTTACTTGATGGGTGTTTTGGTTGTTTCAACTTTCTATGAAATTGCAAAAAGTGTTCTTGATTATCAAATGAAATCTCAAGGTTCTTTGGTTTACGGTTCTAACTTCAAAAAGTTCCTTGGTATTTATGGTATGAGTGTTAATGGTCTTGCATTTTTAATGGCGCTTCTTGGAACTAGCATGTTGATGCGTCGCTATGGATTGCGTTTCTGTTTGGTGCTTTACCCGGTTCTTTTTGGTACCGCTATTATTGCACAATACATTCTATTTAATACAGGGCTTGGTCAAGAAGCATTGCTCTGGGTTACTTTTGGTGCCATGATGTTGGTAACAGCAACTTCATATGCGGTTAACAACCCAACCAAAGAGATGATGTACATTCCAACCAGTAAAGATGCGAAGTTTAAAGTAAAAGGGCTTGCCGATATGTTTGGTGGCCGTTCTGCTAAAATGACTGGTGCTCAGGTTACTGAGGTATTAAACGTTCCTGGGGATCCTGTTGCGTCTGTTGCAAATCTTATTGGAATCGGTTCAATTGTCTGTTTGGGCGTGATCGGTTTCTGGCTTGCTATCGCAATTTACGTTGGGCAAAAAAATGCTCAGCTGGTTCGAGATGGCGAAATCGTCGAATAAAATTAAAGCCCGGTTTAACCCGGGCTTTTTTATTTCAAAAAAGAAAGTGTTGTTTCCTTAAAAAAATGGTAAAATACTTCTAATCGTCTGTTAGGTCGTTTTTTACAAAGGAAATGATGTCATGTTGAGCCGCCTTGCCCAAAAACTATGGGGAAAGTTTGAAACCCCCCAGGAATGCGCAAAATTTGTTCGATTGGCAGCAATATTTGCTTTTACTATTGGGGTCTATTGGATTATTAATCCAACTAAGGATCCTGTTTTTCTTCATACGGTAGGGCTTGATTATTTGCCTTATGCAAAAAT
Source organism: bacterium (assembly GCA_038135085.1). GTDB lineage: Bacteria > Babelota > Babeliae > Babelales > CAIQNR01 > CAMCVM01. Next base: position 881 of record JAYPWJ010000045.1, on the reverse strand, counting down.
ATTCTCTCTTATGATTATGGTTCCTGCTATTTTGCTTTATAGTCGTTTGGTTGACGCCTTCCCTCGGCATAGAGTTTTTTATGCGCTTTGTGTGTTTTATGCATTGGTTTCGTGTGTGTTTGGTGTTTGTATGATGAGCCCTACGATAGGGCTTGCAAATACTACTCTGAGCAAGTGGCGTTTTTTAGGATGGGCCTGGTACGCCTTTATTGAAAGTTTTGGATCAATTATTGTTGCTCTTTTTTGGTCGTTTGCTGCTGATACTTCTACACCCGATTCTGCAAAAAGGGGTTTTAGTATTATTGCGCTTGGAGCACAGTTTGGTGGGGTTTTTGCACCACTTGCTTTTTATGGTGCGGCAGAAAAATGGGGCCCAATTCCGTTTGCCTTTATTGGAGCGGGAGGGATGCTTTGTATCGCAGCTTTAGTTTTTTACTTTATGAAAGTGACTCCAAAATCTGAGTTGGCTGGGTTTCATACCGAAATAAAAACAGCTGGATATCGTAAGCCTCACACTGGCTATTTTGAAGGGTTACGGCTTATTGCTTCCTCTTCTTATTTAATTGGTATTGTAGGGGTGGTAACACTTTATGAGGTAGTTGGTACCATTATTGAGTTTCACCTTAAAACGCTTGCAAAGATGAACTACGGTTCTATTAATGCATTAAATAGTTTCTTTTTTAAAAGTGCTATTTTTGCCAATGGAACAGCTCTTCTATGCTTATTGTTTGGAGTTGGGGCTATTGGCAGAACGCTTGGGCTTTTAAGAACTTTGCTCCTTCTGCCAACGCTAGTGCTTTTAGGAACTGCATTGCTTACCTTTAATTTTAATCTTTCAATTGCATTATTAGTCTTTGTGTTGATGCGTGGGCTTAATTATG
>JAYPWJ010000044.1:0-7598 GCA_038135085.1 bacterium | reverse complement strand
ATGCGGAACAATGTTGTCTCTGGCGTTGTGCTTGAAACGTTTAAAAAGCAACCAAAGGTAAAGTTTGCCATTCGCCATGCAACTAATTTGCAAGCGTTCCCAGAAGACCCGCATTACTTTGAGTTTGTAAAAAAACTTGCCCATTATCATCAAGTTGATGAAATTCATTTTTTAAAACGTGTACAAACTTTTTTTAAACATAAGGCAGATTCTGTACCGGTTCAAACGGTTGAAGCAAAACCACAACAGGAACTCATTTTAACATCAGAGCAACTTGCCGTTGTTGATTTTGTAACACCGCACATAACTACATCACAATTTACGCCAACAGTGCTGCATGGAGTAACCGGTTCTGGTAAAACAGAAGTTTATAAAAAACTAATTACGCATACTTTTCTTAATAACAAAACAAGCCTTTTACTTTTGCCAGAAGTCACACTAGCAGTACAATTTGAGCAATTATTAAAACAACAATTGCCTGACGAACTTCCTATTTTAAGTTTCCATAGCGCAACAGGAGCAAAAGACCGCAAAACATTATGGCATAATTTACTCAATAAAAAACCCCAACTCATTATCGGTGTGCATTTACCAATTTTATTGCCATTTCCAGAGCTTGGGTTAATTATTGTTGATGAAGAACATGAAGTAGGTTATCAAGAAAAAAAACATCCAAAAGTTAATTCAAAAGAAGCCGCACTTTGGCGCGCGCAGCTGCATGGCATTCCCATTATTCTAGGCTCTGCAACGCCAAGCTTGCCAACCTTGCACAATATTAAAACGCGTGGATGGAAACTATTCCAACTAAAAAAACGCTTTGCAGGGGCGTTTCCAACGGTTCATTTTGTTAATTTGCTTGATAAAAAACGACGCCGCAATTTTTGGTTAAGTGAGAAATTATTAAAAGCAGTTGAAAATCAATTTGTAAAAAAAGAACAAACGCTTCTATTTTTAAACCGACGCGGAATGAGTTTTTTTGTACAGTGCAAAGGCTGCTCATTTGTATTCTGCTGCCCTTCATGTTCGGTGAGCCTCACGCTGCATGCAGATGGATCGCTACGCTGCCATTATTGTGGACATTTAATCCAACAACCAAAACGATGTACTGAATGTGGCGACACAGAATTTATTCGCAAAGGAATTGGCACACAACATGTTGTTGCGTTACTTGAAAAGTTTTTCCCCCAGGCACGTATTGCGCGTGCTGACCTTGATACCACCGTTAACCGTACTACTTGGCAAAAAACACTTTCTGCTTTTAGAAATCAAGAACTTGATATTTTAGTGGGCACCCAAACAATTACCAAAGGGTATCACTTTCCCAACGTTACCCTAGTGGGCATTTTATGGGGCGACATTAATTTAAACTTTCCACAATACAATGCACAAGAAGCAACACTGCAGCAGCTTATTCAAGTTGCAGGTAGAGCAGGCCGCCAACACCCTGAAAGCACCGTTATTGTGCAAGCAATGAACAACCACCCAATCTTTGAATTTGTAAACGAGATTGATTATTTAAAGTTTTACCACGCTGAAATTGAACAACGCAAAGAGGTAGGTTATCCACCATTTAAACGGTTTGCAGAAATTGAACTGAAGCATACAAATGAAGAAACGGTTGAGCAAGAAGCACATCGCCTTGCAATGGAGCTAATGGCACAAGAAGCAGTGCTAGTACTTGGCCCAACACAGCCACCAGTAGCAAAAATTAAAAAAATATTCAGCAGAAAATTATTTTTAAAAGCAGACGGGTTTGATCCAATTCTTAAAACATACCAAAGCGTGAATCAAAAACAGTTCAGAAGTAAACTATTTTTTACTCCGAACCCCTTGCAGCTTTAAACCACTTAAGCTATCATACAAATTTAATGAAATTAATTTAACCAAAAAGGAGCATTGTGAACAAAAAAATATTAGCGTTTTCTTTAATAGCAGCAACAGCTAGTACATTATCCTCTAGAGAGCCTATTAAACATATTAAAAATGATAGGAATTTTAAAGATAAAAAACCATATTATATAAAATGGACTTTTGGTGCGTCATTTGATACAGCAGTTCGTATCAAAAAACCAGACGCAAATCTTAACTTAGGAACCACAGATGACCCTGTTTTTTTAGGACCTCTAGGAAGAGCATCTGCTAAACACTCTCCCTTTCTCGGCCTTTCAATTGGAAGACAACTAACTAATAACCTTGATATTAATCTATTTTTAATTATGAACTCAAGCGCCAGTACTATTGTTTATGAACTTCAAAAAAATAATGAGCTGGATACCGTAAACGAAGCTGCGGCAAATGGGGATAGCTTCGTTCTTGGAGTTAAAGCGCTATATAGTAAAAAAATAAAATCATCAGAACGCGTAAACCTTTCTCTTTTTATAGAAAACGGCATTGGAATAAGCAATACATACTTAACAAGCGAAGACCTTAGAGCCTACCCAAAAAATTCCGGCACCTCTTTTTATTATGAATGTTCATTTGGAACAAATATTAAAAACAGTGATTTTTTTGAAACAGAAATTAGCCTTTTCTGCTCATATGGTGGATCAAAAGCTACAAAGAATCTTATTGCTGAAACCGACAAATTAAATTATGGGAACAAGGCAGGAATGATACAATGGAAGACGCTTTCTTTTGGGCCAAGATTTAGCCTTAAAGCTAAATTCTAATCTTCAAAGAGAAATTTAAAGAACTCGCTTTCTTTTAAGTTCTTTAAATTTCTCTAATCAAGAATCAATCAAATCTTTTTGAAACATCAACTGACGATAAAATTTAAGCTCATCAATTGATTCAATAATGTCATCAAGCGCACGGTGAGCATTTTGTTTTTTAAATTTCACTTGATCTGTTTGATCGTACCAAGCTTTACAAAGTTCTTTAATGGTACTGACATCAATAGTGCGGTAATGCAAAAAGTTATAAAGACGTGGCATGTATTTCATAATAAACACACGGTCCATCCAAACAGAATTTCCTGCCAAAGGCGAACGCCCTTCAGTGCAATGGTCACGCAAAAAAGCCAAAGTTTGCGATTCAGCTTCTTGCACAGAAGTATCTGATGCTTTTACCTTATCACAAAGGCCCGACTTGGTATGAACAGCCGTACACCATTTGTCCATACCATCCAAAGCTTTCTCTGGTTGAGAAATAACAATTTCTGGACCCTGGGCAATTATATTAAGATCACCGTCGGTCACAATTGTTGCTATTTGTAATATTACATCTTTTTCCGGCTCAAGCCCGGTCATTTCAAGATCAATCCAAATAAATTTTGATTCAGTCGCCTTTGGCATTCGATTCCTTTTCCCTGCTAACAGTCTGTCTTTTTATCTAAAATACCACAGAATCAATTTTTTGGGAAAATACCAACCAAATTAAAGTTCATCATTAATAACAAGCATTGAAGAAGCGATCGGTTTTTTAGTTTTTGGATCAAGTGGACCTTGCATTAAAAGAGCCTTTACTTCAGATTTATTTGGATAATTTACTAAAGTTTTTCCTTTAAAGTCCCCGCTATCCCAGATTTGCTTTCGTGCTCTATTAACAAAATCCTGCAAAGACCCTTTTCTTGCATTTGGATAAGGTTCTACAAATTTTGGCTGGTTTACTTGTGGCTGAGCAACCTCTGCGTTTTTGCCCAATGGGCTCATTAAAAATAAAAGTATAAATACTATATTTGGTGTCATTGTTTCCTTTATTTACCATTAATTTTTTTATTATTAAGCAAGCTTCCATTGCCAAATTTTGTATCACCACTTTTCAAAGCACGCCTTCTTTCTTCTGCAACTGAAACAGATTGCCACATTTCACCTGACCCAAGCGCCTTTGGTAAACTCTTTTTTTTTTCAGCTCCTGATGTTAATTGACGGCCTGTTGAAGGCATCATAAAAACAAGTGCCAACAACCCTATAATTGTCATTGTGTCGTCCCTTATTGTTAAAAAATTATATTTGGGGAAAGAAAGGATACCAGTTTTAAAACACTTGTCCAGTAATGATTCTTTCTGTAGGCTGATCGCATCTTGTTATTTGCACAACTACTCAAAAGGCCAAGTTATGAAGAAAATTAAAGTTGGAGTTATTATGGGAGGGATGTCAATTGAAAAGGAGGTTTCATTTAACTCCGGCAGAACTATCTGTGACCACCTTGATACCAGCTTTTATAATGTTGTGCCAATTTTTCAAACTACTGTAAATGAACTTTATATTTTACCATGGCACTTTTTACATCGTGGCAAAATTAGCGATTTTGAACACCGCCTTAAAAAAGAAGCTGAACAAATTAAATGGGACACATTAAAAACATTAATTGATTTTATGTATATCGCTATTCACGGTCGCTATGCAGAAGATGGAACTATCCAAGGATTTTTAGAAGTATTAGGCATTCCCTACTTAGGCGCCAAAGTTTTAGGCAGCGCATTGAGTATGAATAAAATGCGACAAAAAGATATTCTAATAAAAGCAGGAATCAACGTTCCCCATGGCATTGCACTTACCCCCGCCGAACTAAAACTAGTTCAAAAAGATGAAAGCAAACTTTGGGAAAAATTAAAAACCGAAAACCTACAACTACCACTCATTGTTAAACCAAACGAAGAGGGCTCAAGCCTTGGAGTCTCAGTTATTTTAAAAAAAGAAGAACTGTTACCAGCATTGCAAGCGGCTTGCACTATTCATCCAGGGCAACAACAAATTGTTTTAATTGAAGAAAAAATTGAAGGGATGGAATACTCTTGTATTACACTTTTTGATAAAGATAACAATCCAATTTTAATGCCGCCAACTGAAGTAGTGCATGAAGCTGGAACTCATTTTCATGATTATCAACAGAAATACATGCCCGGCAGAGCAACAAAATTTACCCCCGCACGCGCAGATAAAAAAACATTAGAAGCAATTCAAGAGGCCTGCTTAAAAACAACAAAACTTTTAGAATTTGAAACTATCTCACGCGTTGATGGGTTTGTAAAAAAAGATGGCACAATAATTATTGTTGATCCAAATTCTCTTTCTGGCATGGCCCCTTCAAGCTTTGTATTTAATCAAGCAGCAGAAATTAATATGAGCCATACCGACTTAATTAATCATCTCATTGAAGTGGAACTCCATCGACAAGGAATTGTTGTGAACAAAAAAGTAGAAAAAAATAAAGACAACAAAAAATTACGTGTTGCTGTATTATTAGGCGGTGACAGCAATGAGCGAGAAACATCATTAGATTCAGGGAGAAATATTTGTTACAAACTTTCCCCACACAAATATGAAGTGACACCCATTTTTGTTGACAGCAAACGGGAACTTTATCCACTGACACAAAAACTTTTAGTGCACAACGCAACACATGACATTGAAAGGGAACTTGACCCAAAAACAAAAGTTGCGTGGCACGATTTACCAACCATTGCCGATTTTGTATTTATTGGCCTGCACGGCGGCGTGGGGGAAAATGGTTCTGTCCAAGGAACGCTTGAAATGCTTGGGCTTCCTTATAATGGCCCGGGCATTGCAGCAAGTGCTCTGTGCATGAATAAATACAAAACCAATATGTTTTTAAAAACAAAAGGGTTCAATGTTCCTGAAGCAGTCTACTTTTCAGAACAAGAATGGAAACTTTCAAAAAAAGAACTCATTAAAAAAATTACGACAACCCTACAATTGCCCGTAATTGTTAAACCCCATGATGATGGCTGTAGCGTAGGTGTTTCAAAAGCAACAACAGAAAAAGAATTAACCGAACAAATTGAAGCACTCTTTAAAACAAATGCCTCAAAAGTTCTGGCTGAAGAATGTATTGAAGGGATGGAGCTAACCGTTGGCGTTGTAGGCAATGAAAAGCCACAAGCACTTCCGCCAAGCCAAGCCATTGCTGCAGGTGGTATTTTAAGCATTGAAGAAAAATTTTTACCCGGCGCAGGTGAAAACCAAACTCCGGCACCGCTTTCAAAAAAAGCAACAGAGCTTGTTCAAAAGACAATAGAAGAAGCCTACAAGGCCGCCGGGTGCACAGGATACTCCCGCATTGATTGTTTTTATCAAACAAAAGAGCAAAGCAAAACAAGCAAAGAGCGCGTTATTGTTTTAGAAATTAACACGCTTCCCGGCATGACTCCAGCAACTTGTATTTTTCATCAAGCTGCAGAAATCGGCATTAAACCAATGGATTTTGTTGATTTGATCGTTTCTTTTGGGTTACAAAGAAAGCAGGGAACTGAACATTCAAACGTCCGGGGGGACAGTAATGCGCAAGTTAACTCTACTACTAATAAGCAGCTTTCAATTACTTCAAGCGGGGAAACCGGTTAAAGACTACAAATCAAATAATGCTGCAGCACAAGAACTTGTCAGCTTTGAGGCAAGCCCTTATAAAATTGATCCCGCTTATAAAAAACATCTTTGGGAACAAGTTTTTGATTGGAATATTACAGTTACTTTTCCTTTCAAAAACAGAATAGTCACCACTTGCCCTCTCGCAGCTATGGGCCTTTTAAGAAAACACTCATTGTTTTCAGGAATCCTTGCAAACAAAACTACTAATCCAAATTTTAGCGACGAGTACGGATTTACACCATTACACACTATTCTTGATCTTGGAGAAGAAGAGCAAGGAGAATACACTATTATTAGGCGACTGTTAGGCCATGAAAAAATAGATTTAGAGGCACAAACTATCATCGGAGCAACACCAATTATGGTAGCAGCATGGGCTGGAAAAGCGAGAGATTTTCTTGAGCTCCGCACTGTCGGAGCAAATATTCACGCAGTTAATATGCATGGAATCACCGTTAAAGATTATGCTCGCATTACTAGCATTTTTGCTGCTGATTTTTTCCAAACAATATTTGAAGAGCCTTCTTACCCTCCCCGTAACGCCACAACCCCTGAGTCTAAAGAAGAGGCTCCATCACCACTTTCTGAATCATTTACGGAAGAACTTGAAGATGAGCTAACCCGATTAGGATGGGGCAGTCCCCCAAGTATTCTTTATTCAAAAAGCCCTTCCCCCAGCGCGTTTGCAAGTGAACCCCCCTTGTCCTTAAACTATGGAACATTTGCAGAATCAGAACTGCCCTGATCATTATAAAAAATGTAACCTAAAAAGGAGAAATCTATGTGTTTTTCAGCTGAAGCAAGTTTTTTAACCGGCGGCGGCCTGACCGCATTTGGAGCGTATCTTTTAAAAAATCCACACAAAAAAACAGAGCGATACTTTTTTGCTATTCCTTTAATGTTTGGGATTCAACAACTTTTTGAAGGAGTCGTTTGGATTACACAAATGGACCCAGCATTAGCATCTCAAAACATGCTAGCCCGCTATGGATTTTTATTTTTCGCATTTTTTGTCTGGCCAACGTGGGTGCCGTATTCTGTCCTGCAAATGGAATCTAGCCCAGACCGCAAACGGTGTCTTTCTGCACTTGTTGGCGCTGGCGCAGTTATTTCAACTAGCCTTGCCTGGGTCAGTTTAACAATGGGTGTTTCTTCAGCAATCTCATGCAACCATATTGAATACTCACTTAATCTTCCACAAGAAATTATTACGCCAGGCCTTTTATGGTATTGTATAGCAACACTCACTCCATTCTTTATTATTAAACG
>JAYPWJ010000043.1:6258-7759 GCA_038135085.1 bacterium | reverse complement strand
CAGCAAGGTTAAAAAGAGTCGATCAAGCCCGACTGAACATTCAACAACGTGTGGCGTGTAAGATTTTTCTGTTGCATCATCAAACGCTGTAAGTTCTTTTCCAGAATCTTTGGTGTGCTGGCTTAAATCGAAATCGGTTCTATTGTGAATACCTTCAAGTTCTTTCCACCCGAATGGGAATTCATATTCAATATCAAGCGCGCTTGCCGCATAGTGAGCAAGATCCTCTTTACTGTGTTCTTTTGTTCGTATTTTATCTTGGTTCACGCCGAGCCATTTATAAAACTTAAGGCGTTGTTCTTTCCAGTTTTCAAACTCTTGAGCGGCATCAGCTTCTTTGCAGAACCATTGCATTTCCATTTGTTCAAACTCACGCATTCTAAATAAAAATTGCTTTGGTGTAATTTCATTTCTAAATGCTTTACCCATTTGCGCAATACCAAACGGAATTTTAACGCGGCTGGTGCTCATAACATTTTTAAAGTTAGTAAAAATAGACTGAGCCGTTTCAGGGCGTAGATAGGCGGTTGAGCCGGTTCCTTCTGCCGCACCAAGCTCAGTTTTAAACATCATGTTAAACTGACGAACATCGGTCCAATCATTATTACCGCATGAAGGGCAACCCTTATTTAAATCCATTTCGTCAGCTCTAAAGCGCTTTTTACAGGATTTACAATCAACCATTGGGTCATGAAAACCATCAACGTGTCCTGATGCTTTCCAAACAGCTTCTGGCCCTAAAAGTGCCCCTTCAATTTGTACAACTTCACCACGATTATTGGCTAATGAAGCAATCCATAAATTGCGTAAATTTTGTTTCATTAAAGTGCCAAGATGCCCAAAATCGTAGATCCCATTAATTCCGCCGTAAATATCAGCAGCTGGGTAAACAAAACCACGTCGTTTGCAAAGTGAAACAATTGTATCAAGTGAAGGTGCCGTTTTGGAAGCCATAAAAAGTCCTTTAAATAAGCTCATCATTAATGAGCATCTACTATACCATAATTCCTTAAAACCCCAAAATTAGAGTTGGTTATAGGCTAAAATAAGCTTAAAGGGGGAGTTGATTTATTTTGAATACCCTGTATAATTAATACAAATGGAATTAAAATTGCAAGGGTAGAACCGGAGGTTATTATGAAACGTTTTTCAAAATTAAAAGTATTAGTACTTGCCGTTTGTTTTGTAGGGAACCTATTTCCTATGATGAGAAATGGTGGGCGTGCTGCTGTAATGGCAATGCGTGCTGGTCGTCATGGTGGTCGAATTGCACCACGTGTTATTGAGCCTGTTAGTAATGGCGCATCAGCGGCAGCTCCAGCGGCAGTTGGTCTTTTGTCTGGCGGTCAGTCAGTACATGTTACGCCTGCAGCGCCACAGTCAAATTGGTTGACGAATGCAGCTACTGGTTTTGCAAGACGATTCCTTTCAACGTCATCAAAAGATGCTGAAGAAGTAAGAGTCCTTTCTTTGGAGGAAGTGGATAAAAATACTGAATGGG
>JAYPWJ010000043.1:1732-6248 GCA_038135085.1 bacterium | reverse complement strand
GATCTGGTTCTATTTTTGATAGTCCAAATGGGCCAGAAATAGTAAAAGTAACGCTTAAGCATTATCTTGCCGAAGGGCCGATTTTAAACCTTCGTAGTCATAGAATCTGGACGATGTTGAAAAAACTTTCAAAAGAAGAAGCTCATGTTCTTGGTCTTCAAATTTTTCATAACATAGAACAGCATAATGACTACGATCGTTTTCTTTCAGATTTTCACCAAAGTTCTGTTTTTCTTTTGGGATTAAGAACTAAAAAAGATCGAGGAGCTATCGGTCTCAAACTACTTGAGCGTGTCTTAGCTCAAAATAGAATTGGGCAAATACACAACTACGATTTTGAGAATTACTTTAAGTACATTCCTGAAGATCAAAAAGTTGAATTGGCAGAACGAATTGCCCACGACTATTGGGGTGGTAATTCTGTAACAACGGGGCTTTTTTGTAGAAAAAAAGATGAACGTCAATCTCAGATAACTAAAGGGGCGTTTGTTCTGGGGGCACTTTCTGAAGAACAACAACTCTATTATACGCCTAAATTTTTTGCAGAAGAGTGTTCTAATGCTTTCTACAGAAGTGTAGGTACCTTAAATGATACACAAGAAAGTATTTTTAGTGTGTTTACAGATGGCGGTGTAAAAGTAAGTAGAGTGCTTTTAAACCGTTACCTTCAAGAAGGAAGATTTGACCTTCTTGATTCCCAGCTTACTTTCTTACTGGAAAAACTTCCAAAAGAAGAAGCGCATGATTTTGCAGTAAAAGTTTTTGATGCATTTGAAAGGCAAGCTCTTGAGCCCATGAGTACTTACGGACAAATGGCTTTTTTTGATGTGTTGCAAACTGAAGAAACTCGAGCAGCTAGTGCTCTTACAATAATTGAAGATCTTCTTAAAGAGAAAAAAATATATAGTAGTGAAGGTCATTTTCACAGAAAATTGTTTAATGTTTTAGATGATGATCAATTTATGCATTACATGAAGGCATTTATCGAAACGAAGGTTGAAAGTAACATTCATAGTTGTGCGCGTTCTGATCTCAGTGATTTTTTATTTTCTCAAAGAAATCCTGGTGAAGATAGGGCTCAAGCTACCAATGAAAAGCGATTTCATCAGATTGGCCAGTGTGTAGAAGCTCTTTTAAATGAGTATTTAGAGCAAGAAACAATTCATACCATTTTCTATGATGATTTAAACGCTTTGCTATGCTCTTTGCCTTTGGATCACAATAACTCATCACGTAAAAATGAAGTGGGGCAAAAAATTCTAGATCATTACCTTTATGCAGGTAAATTAGATGATTTAGAAGCAGTGCATTCACTTTTATTAGATATGATAGATACTACCTATCCACGCAAAGTGGTTGATTACTGTACTGATCAATCTCGAATAGATTCGCTTCCAAATACATTAGATACCTTTTTAAAGAAACTTCCAGAAGATGAGCAGAAAACAATAGCATTGAATATCTTAGAGCATTATCGTCGTACTGAAAATCTTACCAATATACCACTACCAGTTTTTAAAATTTGTTTATCATCTTTAACCTATGAAGGGGTAATTGATTTAGTAGAACGTACTTTAACAGCTGGTGGGTTGGATGATACAACAGAAATCGGTAAAGTTTTTTTGGAGTTTCATAATGAGCATCAAAGAGTAGAAGGTCTTATTAAAGATTGGTCAATTGAATGGAAAGAAAAAGGTGTTGGTCCAGAAGTAGAGGATATTCTAGCGGGAACATATACTGAAGCAACATCGTACTTTGCTAAGAAAATACTTTTTGATTGGGCTCTTAATGAGTCGATTCCAGTAGGAAGGTATAATAGTTTAAATTTGCTTCGTTGGTGCGAAATTACCCCAGAAAATGATCCAGAGCTTTGGCAAAAATTAAGAGCGGCGACAAACTTTGAAGAAGTTCTGATTCGTGATTTAAATACGGTAACAGCAGTACACGTAAAAAAGCACCAAAAAGATCTTTTCGGCATTGTTGGAACGGCGGTAAGAAAAGGTTCACTACTGGCTGAAGTTGCAACAGATGCGCATGAGTATTCAGCAGAAATGGAAGCAGCAGGGAGAGTTACCTTCTTCCACGGGCAGTCTTCACAGTGGGCGCTTTATGAAAGAGTAAGAAGAAAAATGTTAGAACGTACATTTGGTAAGAAAGTTCCTGAAACTTTTAGATGTTTACGTTACAAAGATGATGACTTTTTTGATCATAAAACTGCTCAAAAGGTGGTTAAAAACGGTGTAACTGATTTTTCAGCCCAAAGACCAAAGGTACTGTTTACGACACTTTCATTAGGTGGAAGTAGAAATGGTTCTAATCCATTGCAGTATATAGCAGGGGATTACGATCAAAGTAGCTGGCGAGGGCGTAATGCACAAGATTTTAGAATACTCTTTGAGGCATGGAATGAGAGCGGTAACGCTTACGATACAGTGTGTGCAAAACACCCAAAACTGATAGAAGAGATTATAAAACTACACGAAGAGATTTATGATTTTGGAAATTTAATTACGATTGATACACCAGTTGAGTGGGCCGATACATTGGCTTATCCAACAACGTCTGGTGGACCGTTACGTCCGCTCAGGCTTGACGATGGAAAGTTAGTAACCAAAATATCTGACATTGTAGCAGCGCCTGAAAAATGGCCATTTATGTTAGAGCTTGGGATTCCACTTGATCGTTATAAATTTGCAACTCATTTTGATGCAGCTCATGTTAATATTGTGATTAGAGAGTGGAGCAAAGCACGTACAGAGCATTTAGAAAGTTTAATTGAAGATCTTGTACGTCTTGTAGAAGAAGAAAAGTATGGAACGAAAAAAGCTGATTAAAAGTAAGGCGTATCGTTTTATGCATCGCTGGAATCCTTTTAGATAAGAGACACATATGTGAAAATTAAGCCGCTCCTTTACGGGGTGGTTTTTTTTTGGAAAAAGGGGTAGACTGGGTCGATCAAAGAAGAAAACTTATGGTTAAAACTAGAGGATTTACATGGTACAAAAAACCCTTCAGCAAACAGTATTTGGGCTTTCTATTGCGGTTGCTATAGCCGGAATGTTCTTTCTCTACCAAAACCAAAAAGAACTGTTTGATTCACAAAAAACATTAGTTGAAACGGTGCAGCATGTTAAAGAGCCACAACGGGAAGTGCAAGTGGTTGAAAAGGTGGTTGCACAACAGCCATGGGCCGGCGTGCAGGCGTTAATTAAAGATACGGTTGTTCGTATTATTGCCCAAACTGCAGAGACCAATTTATTACAACCTTATAAAACACCAAAACAAGGCGGTGGTTTTGGAACAGGGTTTTTTATTAGCGCTGATGGATACATTGTAACCAACCATCATGTAATTGATGAAGCACAAGCTATTTGGATTAAGGTACCTTCATTGGGTAAAGCAATTATTGATGTTGAGTTGGTGGGAACAAGCCCTGAGCGGGATCTTGCATTGCTCAAAGTAAAGCCTGAAGGGCTTGCACAAATTAACGCGTACCTTGGTGGTGTGCCGTATCTACAGCTTGGTAACTCTGATTTAGTACATCGTTCTGATGAAGTGCTTGCGCTTGGTTATCCGTTGGGTGATACACAAACTTCTATCAAAAGTACCTCTGGTGTTGTGAGCGGCCGTGAGCATTTGGGTGGTCGTTACTTAATTCAAATTAGTGCGCCAATTAACCCAGGAAGCTCAGGGGGGCCAGCTATTAACCTTGATGGACAAGTGATTGGTGTTTCATGTGCCGGTGTTCCAGGGGCGCAAAATGTTGGGTATATTATTCCGGTTAATGAACTGAAAATGATTACTGAAGATTTAAAAAAGAGCAAAGTAATTCGTCGTCCATTTTTGGGGGTACTTTTTAATAATGGGAGTGATGAACTTGCACAATATCTTGGAAACCCAACACCTGGTGGCTGCTATGTGGTTGATGTTTATGAAGGGAGCCCACTTTCAAAAGCAGGGGTGAAACCGGGCGATATGATTTACGAAATTAATGAACACCGCGTTGATAGCTATGGTGATTTGAACGTGCCGTGGTCAGAAGACCGTGTTTCGGTAATTGATTATGTTTCTCGTCTTGAAATTGGGCAAGATGTAAAGGTTGTTCTTTACAGAAAGGGTGTTAAAAAAACGCTTAAGTTCAAATTTGATTTCTCTGAACTGTTACCAGTTCACAAAATTTTTACTGGCTATGATAAAATTGAGTATGAGATTTTTGGGGGCATGTTGTTGCAACCATTACGCTTGAATCATTTGCCAATTTTGATTAATAATTCACCAAGCTTGGCAAAGTACATGGAATTTGAAAATCAGGTAAAGCCTGCGTTAATTGTAACACATGTTATTCCAAACTCTCAGGTACAGCGTTTAGAGCTGTTACGGGAAGGTTCAGTCATTTCAGAAATCAATGGCAAAGAGGTAACAACGCTTGATGGGCTGCGTGCTGAGTTGCGTAACGCTGCAAAGAAAGACTTTGTCACTTTCAAAACAACAGAAGGTGTTTTCTTTGTGCTTTCTC
>JAYPWJ010000043.1:0-1722 GCA_038135085.1 bacterium | reverse complement strand
AATTTATCATTATCCAATTTCATCATTTATGCAGGAATTGCTTGATCAGCGCGAAGGAGCTGCAGCAACGGAGCGTGCAAGTTAAACAACGCGTGGAAGGAACATCGTGAAAAAAAAACGATTAGATCTGTGTGTACAGGAAAAGTTTCCACACTTAAGCCGTAATCAAATTCAAAGTTTCATTATGCAGGGAAAAGTAAAGGTTGATGGGCGAGTTCATACTAAATCGGGTGAACTCATCGACCCACTATTGGCCCTTATGCTTGAAGATGATACACCAAAATATGTGTGTCGCGCAGGGCATAAGTTAGAAAAGGCGCTCGAGCATTTGGGTGTTGAAGTTCGTAATAAAGTAATTTTAGATGCGGGCCTTTCAACCGGTGGTTTTTCTGATTGTCTTTTGCAGTACGGTGCAAAGCGTATTTATGGCGTTGATGTTGGTTACGGTCAAGTGCATGAAAAAATAAAGCAAAATTCGCGTGTCAACGTAATGGAGCGAACCAATCTTCGGTATCTTAAAGATGTTGGTGAGCCAGTTGATATTGTTACGCTTGATCTTTCATTTATTTCCGTTTTGAAGGTAATGGAAAGTGTGAATGCGATTTTAAAACCAGGTGGTCATTTGTTAGTCTTGGTCAAACCACAATTTGAAGCCCGGCGCGAGCAGGTGGGACGTGGTGGAATTATTAAAGATGAGCAGGTGCACAAAGAGGTGGTAGAAAAAGTAGTTGCAGGGATTATTGAAAACGGCTTTTCTTTTTGTGGGGTTACCGATTCGCCGATTACTGGTTCGGCAGGTAACAAAGAATTCTTAGCATTTTTTGAAAAAGAGTAGCTAAAAACTATTTGGCCCTTTGTCTTTTTACGTAAGTTTTTAAGCTTAGGGTACAGCCTCTTTTTTTATCAACTTATTGTCTTTTTGAAACAAGTGTTGCAAAGACCAATTCTTTTCTGGTGTAGTAAGAATAGAGGGAATTGTGCTCAAAAAATTGTAGCCAAAGGAAGAGGAGTGAACAAATATTTTGTTGTATTTATCTATGGGCTCAACATTGTCATTACGTTGTTATGCCGATAGAACCAGTTTATTCAAGAGGTCACTATTGAGTTGAATGCTGTGGGCAACAGTTGTTGATGGTTCTGCATCAGTTGTTTGTCCAGTCATTTCATTTGTCAGTTCTGCAAGCACTGTCTCCAGTTTATGTGCAAGAGCTAACCCTTTTCTTTGAACCGTTTTTTCAAAAATAGATTTTGAATTTTCTCGTACTGATTCATCTGCCCCTTCTTCTATCGAAGGTCCCTTTTGTAAATACTTATCAAGGTGATCAATGTGCGAGATTACTTCTTTGAGGCGAGATATTAGATTGTTTTGGGTATGCTCTGGTATAGCGGTCTCTTTTTGTAGAAAGCGTACTGCGCGTTCTGCTTGGTCTTTGAGCTGCTCAAGGTCTTCTTTACACGTTAAAACAGTTTCAACAACAGGTGCCGTCTGAACGTTTGCATCTTCTGTTAGTACAACTTTTTGTGGTTGTACGGCGTAATTTGTTTTCTTTATCAAGACAGTTTTTGGGGTAAAGGTAACTGGTGTATAGTTTGTGTAGTAAAAGTTATACCCGTAGTGTGCCAATGCAACAAGACCAACGAGTGCCAAAATGTTTCTGATAAGGTTTAAAAAGTTCATAAAAATACCCCCTATAAAATCTTTTAAAATCATCTCCTATAAGT
>JAYPWJ010000042.1:4938-8007 GCA_038135085.1 bacterium | reverse complement strand
CAATTGAACCGATAGTGACTGGTTTTTCCCAGCTTTGTGGAACTTGGTAAAGTAGTGGCTCAGAGAATCCAGAAAATACTTTTACAGTAATGTACATGGCGGTGAAATCTTTTTCTTCTTTGGAGTTAGTTTGCCATCATTACGCAATTGAGCAGCAATTGCACAAAGATGTGGTGATAGTATAGCTAATACACGCTCTGAAGTAAAAATACTGTCGCCAGGGCCTTTTGTTGATGTTATACATTGCCCTATAACAGTTTTTGTATTTTTCTTTTGAGCTTCAATATAGTATTTATCAGTTTCTGTGACTGGACGCTTAAATTCAATCTTATCTTTTATTGCCTTTCTAATACCGTAAATGTAAAATACAACAGTTCCCAGTTTGGTTTTTTTTTCAACGGCATAGAGTGGCTCATCATCAGCAAAAACAGCTAAAAAAATAAAAAATAAGCTTAATGTTTTTTTCTTCATACAATTCCCCCCCTTAGGCTTTTGACGCTTTATCCCCTTCATTTTATACTAGCATAAGTAGCTTTAAACTATCGATTATTGGGGTATTTATGAATTCAAAACATGCTCACATTCTTTTTTTAGCAGCGATTACATTTGTGGCGTCAGCCAGTGCAGATCTTTCTCTTCCTGATCGTTTATGTCGCCATGGCCATGCAACGCTTGAAAATGTTCGTGGCAAAAATGGAAAAGCAAAATACTCTAATCAAGATCGAAGCTTGATACAAAAGCTTTCACCAGATCAAATTATTTTCGGTGTGTTTGATGGGCATGGTAAGCAGGGTGATAAAGTTGCTAGCTTTGTTTGCAATACATTGCCCGACCTTTTGCAAGAAGACCCTCTTACGCAAACCATTTTAGAAGATACTAATGCAGCATTGCAAGCAGAACTTGAAACGAAAGAGTATGCGTGGAAAAGCGGGACTACCGCTGTATTTGGCGTTCTTGACCGCAATAAACTAATAGTTTCAAATACTGGGGATTCTCGTTTGCTGGTAGCGCGAAATGGAAAAGAGATTTTTTCAACCGTTGACCACAAGCCACACAACCCCGCAGAGTTTGAGCGCATTGTAATTGAAGGGGGCATTATTAATGGCCCGTATGTATATGACATTGATGGTATTCATGGGCTTGCAGTTTCGCGCACATTGGGTGATACCGCCTGTCATCGCGATGATATTGTTATTGAAGAGCCACAAATTGATACTGTTGAAATTAAAGAAGGTGATATAATCATTGCAGCAACAGATGGTTTATTTGATGTTATGACAAATGATGAAGTTATTAATTTTGTAAATTATTATTATCACCTTGGTTATAATATTACCAAAATAGCAGAACAGTTAACGCAGATAGCGCGCGAACGTGGTAGTCGTGATGATATTACAGTGGTGATTATGGTAGTAGTCGGGCTCTAATAAATTCAGTTTTTTTATAGTTTTTTGATCATATTGTTTGACCAGTCATGTTCGCGCTCAAAGCCAAGTTTTTTATAAAAATTAATAGCGGTTTGAATTGAAAAAAGTCTGATAGCTTTTGGTTTAAAATGGTTTTCAAGGGCGGTAATAATGGTTTTGCCAATTCCACATCTTTGCCAAATTGGGTCAACACACAGGTATTCAATATATAAACTATCTTGGGAATTAGAATCTTTTGTGATCAAAGCAAGACCTAAAAGTACCTTTTTAAAAAGGCCTTCTGCAGCTTCAATATAAGCGTACGCTCTTACACAAAGCATATCCCCTGATTCATAATTTGCATCTTCTTTAACAGCGTAAAGCGGGGTGTATGCAGCGGTATCTTCATGGGGAAGTTGAAACGCTTTAGTATAAATGGCTACTTCTTTTTGACCACATTTTTCCTGTTCGAATCGAACAACTACATCTTCAAATACTGATTGAACTGCTGGATTAGCAACAATTGGCGAGCTTATGATAAGCCCAAAAATAAGTAAACGTAAAATTGGTTTCATGAAAATACCCCATTTTGAAACAATTACCACTTGTTTGGATGTTTCTAATAGTACCATTGATAGCTGTTATTGGCAATTTTTGTAAGGTTTTGACAATAAAAATCTTGATTTTCAGTTTATTTTAAAGCAGATTAGTTATCCGCAAAAAAGACGTATTTTAGGGGTTTTTTCTATGATTTTAAAAAAAAGCACAATAAGTGTAATGGTTATGGGTTTGTTTTTTTCTAGTACACTTTATGGAGCAGAGGCTGGGTGCGGTGCTACGCTGTGGCAGCAGTATAATGATTTTGCAGGAACTTTGCCTTCAGATTATACTTTCGAGGTTTTTTGTGTTGCTATAAAAAAGCGAGAAAAAATAGGACGTTGTTTGCAGGCGGTTCATGTTGCAGCGCAAACAGGAACAGACGCAGAACTAAAAACAGCAGTGAAAAACTATGCTGCTTTGGTAGCGTTTGATGAAAAAAGAACAATCTTAGGAAGTGTTATAAAAATGTATTTTCCAGAAAGTAGGTCTCTTTCTGCTGATCAAGAACAGAAAAAAGCAGTACTCCAAGCAGAAATGGTTATCAGCAGGTAGCTTGTGTCTTAGTCAAAATATGTTACCTTAGTGACTCTAAAAAAATTAACACAAAAGGATTTATCAATATGACACAACGTTTTAGTGTTGCTTTAATAGTTTTCTTAGCTTATTCATTTGGTTTTTTGGGTGCATCAGAAACTGAGGCATTCCTTAAAAGTGCAAAAAATGATCCAAAGGATGTTTTTATGAAGGCTTTTCAAAATTATAATATGAGTACTACAGCTGTTTCTGCTCGCCTTAAAGGGTTTCAAGAGGCAGAAGAAATACTTTCAGAAAGAGTTAAGGCATTATACCCTAGAAGGGGAGCAAAAACTTCTTTGTTTGTAGTGTGTTCTATGAGAAATAAATGCAAAGCTAAAATAGAAGAGCTTAGAAAGCATCGCAAGTTGCTTTTTGCCCATGATCCATTGGTGCGCAAAGGGCAAAAGGCTTATCGAGATTTCTGATTCTTTAAAATTTGCGTTACACTGGGGAAATACTTTTTATGCCAAAGGAATGCCATGAAAAT
>JAYPWJ010000042.1:0-4928 GCA_038135085.1 bacterium | reverse complement strand
TATTTTTAATTGACGGTTCTTCATTTTTATACCGAGCTTATTATGGATTGCGTCCGCTTCACACTTCAAAAGGTGAGCCGGTCCAAGCGGTCTATGGCTTTTGTAAAATGATTCGTAAGCTGATTGAAAAATTTGCTCCCCGGCATATGGCGCTGGTGTGGGACAGTAAGGGCAAAACCACTCGGCATGAAATTTTTGAAGAGTACAAAGCAAATCGGGATGCGCCTCCAAGTGATCTATTTGAACAAAAAGAATTAATTTTAGATTTTGCCGATGCAATTAATTTGCATCAACTTTCACAAACAGGCATTGAAGCTGACGATCTGATGTATTCTTTGGCAAAAGAGTGGCAAGAAACTGGCGGTAATGTTGTAGTGGTTACTTCTGATAAAGACATGGGCCAGATGATAACCGACAAGGTTATTCTACTTGACACTTTTAAAGATGTGATGCTTGATGGTGTAGCTTTTGAAGAAAAAATGGGCTTTCCTGTTTTAAAGGCTCCATTTTACTTTTCTTTACTTGGGGATGCTGCTGACAATATTCCTGGGGTAAAAGGTGTTGGTAAAAAAGGTGCGCTTGAATTAGTAACACAGTTTAATTCACTCCAAGATGTGTATAATAATCTTGATAAAGTTGAAAAAACACGAACACGCACAGCGCTTGCAAAACATAAACAGGACGCGTTTTTAAGTGAAAAGCTTTTTTTACTGCAATACCACAAAACAAATATTAAAGCGCCAGAACTTGAATTTAATCCCGCTGATTGGTCAAAGGCGCGGGCAATTTTCCAAGCACTTGAATTTAGAAGTTTTATTAAGCAGCTTGGTGAAGTGCAAGCTGCACCAATCAGCGCTGTTAAAAGTTCAAAAGAGCGTGGCTATAATTTTGTAACGGTTACAACACAAGAACAACTTGATGCAATTGTGGCTGAAGTTAAAAAGCGCAAAAAATTTGCATATGATACAGAAACTGATGGTGTTCGCCCTTTGCAAGATAATATGGTGGGGATTTCAATTTGTTACCAAGAAAAAGAATCATTTTATATTCCATGTGGGCATGAAGTTGGTCAGCAGCTTTCGCGCGATGTAGTGGTTGGTACGATCAAGGCTTTATTTGAAGATCCTGAAATTGAAATGATTGCGCATCATGCAAAATTTGATCAATTAGTCCTTCATCATTATGGAGTTAAATTTAATGGACCTGTGTTTGATACTATGCTTGCAGCAACGTTAGTAAAGCAGGGCTGGCAAAAGGCAACGCTCAAGGCATGTTCACAACATTATCTTGATGAAGGGATGTTGACTTATGCTCATATGGTAAGTGATAAAAAACTTCCACACTTTGGCTATGTAAGCTTAGAAGATGCTACAGAGTATGGTGCTGCCGATGCGCATCAAACCTTTAAATTATACCCAATTTTTAAAGAACTTTTAAAAGAAAAAAAGGTTGAAAAACTTTATTATGAGGTTGAAATTCCAACCATGCATGAGTTGTTTAATATGGAAGCGCGAGGTATTTATTGCGATGCAAAGGTGCTTCATCAGCTTGATATAACGGTTGTTAAAAAGTTGAGTGAAATTAAAAAAACAATTTTAGATTTAATTGGTCCAGATTTTGAGAATATTAATTTTAATTCCCCAAAGCAGATCGAAAGACTTTTATTTGAGTATTTAAAACTTTCTCCTAAAAAGAAAAGCGCCAAGGGAACCGGTTATTCAACAGACCATGAAGTATTGGTGGAGCTTGCAAAAGAGCACCCTGTTCCTGGCTACATTGCGCAATATCGTGAACTGTTTAAATTAAAAAGTACTTACATTGATGCATTGCCAGAGTATATTAACCCAAAAACGAAACGTATTCATACAACCTATAGCCAAACCCGTGTAGCGACAGGGCGCCTTTCAAGCTCTGACCCGAACATGCAAAATATTCCTGTTGAAGGGATTGGTAGTACGGTTCGTATGGCGTTTCAGCCAGTTGGTGACCGATTGTTTCTTTCGGCCGATTATTCACAAATTGAGTTGCGTGTTCTTGCGCACTTTTCCCGTGATGAAGCATTAACAAATGCATTTTTGGCGGGCCATGATATTCATGCAGAAACAGCAGCAGGGTTGTTTGATGTTAGGCTTAATGAAGTCACAACAAAACAACGGGGCATTGGTAAGCGTATTAATTTTAGTATTCTTTATGGGTTGACTCCTTTTGGGTTAGCAAAAGATTTAGGTATTGCGCAAAAGGAAGCAAAAGGGTATATCGACAATTACTTTGAACATTATCCAAAGGTTCGTCAGTGGATGGATGCCATTATTGAGCAAGCAAAAAAAGATGAATATGTTACAACTTGGCAAGGTAGAAAACGGGAAGTGACTAACATTAATGAGCGCAATAGAAATCTTGCAGAGCTTGGCAAGCGCATTGCCGTTAATACGGTTGCTCAAGGAACGGCGGCAGAAATTATGAAATTAGGGATGGTTAATGTTGCGCGTAAGTTAAAAGAAAAAAAACTAGATGCGTACATTTTATTACAGATTCACGATGAAATTTTATTAAGTGTTGCAAAAGATCAAATCGATCAAGTAAAACAGATCGTTATTGAAACACTTGAAGATGTTGTTGATTGGAAAGTTCCTTTAGTTGTTGATACGGCGGTAGGAAAGAACTGGAAGGACGCAAAATAAAGTAGGGAAAAATGTGCAGGTGGGTTTTAGGATTACTTATCATAGTAAATGGGAGTGTCAGAGCTGTTTCGAATCAAGGACTTTCTGATTCTGAAATAAAACGCTTGCGCGCGCAACATAAAGTATTATTAGAAAAAATAAATACTGCTGTTAATGGAGGTGAAAAATTAGGGGCGATAATGGCAGAAAATACTTTTTTAACAACATTATCCCAGTCAAATCCTTTTTTTGCGCAACAGCTAGCGACAGAAGCATTTAATGATTGGGGTGATAAAATTCCAAATGTAACAACACCCTTACTTGGTTCTTTTGGGCGAGGTACGAGCGGGGACATTCAAGGGGTATCTTTAGAAAGAAAAATAAAAAAAATGTACGTTCACAAACAAGGACAATGCCCTTGGTCGTTATGGTGTTGCTGTTGCGGGGTGAGTGACTAACAGTAAGGGGCGGTAATGAAAACTTTAATGCTCTTGTTGTTTCTTTTTTTCCAAAACATTTTAATTGCATCAGAGGGTGGAGTGCCACTTGATATTGCCGCACAGATGTGGGTAAAAGCTGATGCAACAGGAGTAGATGATGGATATAGGCAAGCTTTATATGCACAATATGGGGCAACGCTTGAAGCGAGTGGCGAAGTTGAGTTTGTAGATTCCGATGGTAAAAAAAATGAACATTCACCGCTTCTTTCACGAAAATCTTTTTCAACTCCGCCAGTTAAAAAACGCCCCTCATTGTGGCAGTATTGGACTTCTTGTTGGTGTTTTAGTTGTTATGTATCTGCGGAGGTTGATGAACCAGAAGTTAAAGTAGAACCTGTAGTAGAAAAAAGACCGTGGCAAAAGCGCTTGAAAATACAATCAAAAGAGCTTTTAGAAAAGGTTCATGCTAATTTAATAGTAAGGGCACAAGCGTTGCATGCTCATTATTGGCAAAGGTTTAAAGATAGAAATCGAACTCAGGAAGAGCTTGAAAAAAACAAAAAAGAACGAGAAGAAAATGCAGCGGCGTTAGCAGAAATATTACGCCAGCTTGATGGAATACAGCGGTGGAAGGCATTAGAAAAGATTGAAAAGGAGCGTGAAAAAGCAGCAGCGCAAAGTTATGAGATGGCTCAATTTGCTTCCGGCATATCAATGCGTCCGCTTAATTCTGAAGATGTTATTGATGATACTAGTTTTTAGTGAGGTATAAAAATGAAAAAAATAATATTTGTTTTTTTTGGTTTTATGTTGGTTGTTAACTGTTATGCTTCACAGCAGCCGCAAGACGAACGTATGAGATTAAAAGAAAAAATGGCGGAACTTAAAAAAGAAAGAGATGAATGGAGAATTGCTTTAGGCGAAAGACGCAATCCTTCATTTCCGTATGAAGGCGATAGCGGTCCAATGAATGCAGCGCTTAACAGCTTGGTTATAGCTGCCTTTAATTATCATAAGGCAAATGAGCAATTTAAATTGTTGTACTCTTAAAGTTTTTTAACAGGATATTTAAATGAAAACAAAACAATTATTAGTTGTCGTCATTATAAATAGTTTAATAGTTTCTTTAAATGCTATGAGTAGTGAAAAAGGTCGCTCAGTAGGTAGTTTATATGTGGGAAGTAAAGTTATTAACGGTAAAACAACCGGGGCAAAAGAAGATATGACAGCAGCTTTTACAAATGCATTGGAGGCAAAACTTAACGCTTTTGTCCAAAGCGCTGAAGGAAAGCAAAGAGCAAGGGAAGCGCAAATGGTAGATGCTTTTGCTGGAGTCAAAATAGAAGACAAGTAAAAAAGAGACACATTGTTTTGCGTAAAAAAAAGATTTGAACTAGGTTAAAACAAAAACAACAAGAAAAAGGAAACATTATGCAAAATCAAAAGGCAACAACAAAGCAAAGCGATGCTGTTTGGACAGATCAAGAACATAAGCTGGATCCGCTTGGCGATGGAATTAGCTCTGTTGAACTTGTTCGTTGTTCTGGGACTGACTTGGATATTGCTAATGCAGCGCGCGTTTCGTATGGCCGTATTTCGCATGAAGTCAGCGAACGGGATATAAAATTAATTAACTTTCTAATGGAGCACAACCATTCAAGTCCATTTGAACACAATCAACTTTCGTTCAGGGTAAAGGCGCCAATCTTTATTGCTCGTCAGTGGTTTCGCCATAGAATTAATTCATTTAATGAAATCAGTTATAGGTATGTAAAAGTAAAAACAGAATTTTATGTTCCAAAAACCTGGCGTTTGCAAGATACTGAAA
>JAYPWJ010000041.1:6335-8058 GCA_038135085.1 bacterium | reverse complement strand
GTGCATATTTTATCAACTGCCCATATGACATCCTATTCACCTCATGCCTTTATTGCATATGCAATTGCTGTTGCAAATGCAACACATATATTAGATTCAGCTTCAACCTCGGTTCCCTGTGCATCTGAAAAAAACATTTCTACTTCTATTCCAACAAAACCAAACGTTGTTTCTCCTCATATCCCAATAATTCAAAAAGCGTTAATGCAGGGAGTAGAAGATGCAAAAAGAATATGGGAAATAATTCAAAAAAGTGGCCTTACGGTAGAAGAATATTTTAAAACAAAATTTCAAAAAGAAGAACAAGAAATTGTTTTTAAGGATTGTAAAATAAGACCAATGAGGGATAAAAAACCCTTCCCCTTAGAAATTTATAAAGATGATTACCCTGAAGATGTAATCTTCTTAAGCACAAACATTGTATTAGAATTTTTAAGAAAAAAACTCCCAGAACTCTGTCGTCGCCTTGAACTCAAACTACCAGTTAAAATTTATTCAAGAAAAAATCCTGATGCTGACTGTGTTATATTAGGAAAAACTTTTAATGTTGTTCTCATTTCAGAATCAACTTTAGAAAAAGGACCTCAATACGCCTTGGCAGCCTTACTGCATGAACTTTCTCATTGTGTTGGCGATAAAGATTACTTAAAAACTGTAGACAACGCTTTAGCCGTAATTAGTAAATATTCTGACAAAGGCGAAATTCGACCTTTCTTTAGCGAAGTATCTGTTTCTGCAGAGATAATAGCAGACTCAAGAGGTGCTTTACTTGGTGAATCTGAAGCCGATTGCGTACTAAGTTCTTTAATAGATGATTACCGACCACACTCTGCGCCTCATGAAAAAAACCCTACTCATCCGTCTTCAACTAAAAGAATTAGGTCTGCAAGTGCTATTGCATTTTTACTCAAACAAGAATCACGTACACCAACGCCTGTTAAGGTATTTGTTTCAGAAACAATGAGTAAGTATGTATTTAAAACTGTTGAATCTTAATGGAGGTTATTATGAAAAGGTTATTACTTACATTACTTTTTTTGCCTACTTTAGCTTATAGTGCTGATGCTGATAAGCCAAATGATCGATCTTTTAGACCGATTACAGAAATTGTAACCCAAGCAGAAAGGCATGCGGAAGAAATATGGACAGAAATTGAAGCCAGTGGAATGACGGTCCGTGAATACTTTGAAATCAAGTATTTAAAAGATCCTGAAGAAAAAATTAAAACAGAAGAAAAAAAGTTTTTTTCTCTTTCTAGTGGAAAAAAACTTAGACACAAAGAAGAACCTTTCCCTTCATTTATTACTCCTGAAGATATTCCAAAAGATATGATAGAAGAAAGTTGTTTGCTCCCTGATGAAAAAAAGCTTCTTACTATATTACAAAAAAAAGCGGACGAATATAAAGAAAGATTAAACATTGCCTATCCAATTAAAGTTTACATACGAGAAGAAACACTCGATTGTTCCTGTTTACGCCAACCACACAATCTTGTTTTTATCTCAATAAAAAGCTTAAAAAGAGGCTTGCATTATGCTCTTGGAATTCTACTACATGAAATTTCTCACTTCACCGGTGATATAGATTACTTAAAAGCAACCCGCAGAGCACGAACATGCCTTACAAAATACCGCGGATTGGGAGGAAATCGAATAAGATCATTTTCTAGAACATCCGTTTTTGATGAACATAGAGCGGATTCACGCGCTGCACTGTTAGGGCC
>JAYPWJ010000041.1:0-6278 GCA_038135085.1 bacterium | reverse complement strand
ACCTTGGTCTTAGAACAGATGGAACAGCCCAAGAAAACCCACCCACAAAAAAACAAAAACCCCAACCCATCCTGAATATCCTGATAGAATTCATGCAGCAAGTGTTATCGTTTATTTGCTGGGAAAAGAATCTGCCTCACCATCTGAAGCCTCTTCGGGAATCGCCTCACCATTGGCTTCATTGTCAGAAAATCCTTCAAGAATTTCTTCACCAAATATCAGTCTAGACGAAGGTCTTTCAAGCGAAAGTGAATGTTAAGGAACATTACAATGAAAAAACTATTATTTACATTTCTTTTCACTTCACTTTCTGCTTTTGCTAGCCAAGCAGATCAAAGCGAAAGTCTTCGCCCCCCAAAACGGGCCCGAGTAACCCATTTTGAACAACCTTTTCTTTATGAAGCGGACCAAGAAGCATTAAAACAAGCCGCTACAATGTGGCATAGAATAAGAGGTTCCGAATCTGCTTATGAAGCAATTTTCAACACTCACGAAAAAGAATATGAACAACTTAGAGAGCTTTTTTATGCTCATGTTTTACCGCTTTATAAAGGAAAATATGCACGTCCCATTGGAAGAGCATATTTAGATGCTAAAGCTCCGTGCAAAATTAAAGATGAACTTCCAGTAACAGCTCATCCACGATTAGGGTTTTTGCAAAAGATTGCTCATAAAATGGGAGAAATATGCGAGATCAAAAAACCTATTACTTTATTTGGTCGTTCCCATTACGATGCAAGTGTAGTTTCAGTCGTATCTAATCAAATTTATATGAGTAAAGGGTCACTTTCAATAGAACCTTTTTCAATTGCACTTGGATCATTTTTACATGAGTTTGGACATATTACAGAAACTGACGAACTAAAAGCAATGAGCTGTTTTACTCAAGCTGTTGCAATACACCCACCAAATGAATACATTCAAAACCTTTGTATTGCAATTAATCATTTTAGAGAAAATCGAGCAGATGCTTTAGCTACTTTTATTAACCCAAATGCAATGACTGACTGGGTCAAATATGCATTATCTCAAAGACATTATGTTCATTCTAGAAGCCTTTCTCATCCAGCAACACTCGATCGTTTTATACAAATTATGAAAATAAACTATTTAATTAATTTTGAAAATCAAGCAAAAATGCTTCCTCTTGAAATTAACCAAAAACTACTAGGGCTTGATACGCATGAGCAAGCTGAAGCAAAAAGAAAAGAGCTTAAAAAGTAAACTTCTTCAAAAAAAGCTATTTTTGCATTATAATGGGCGGTCAATTGTTTAACCTTCTTGTTTAAAGGAGCCCCCATGTCTACGAGTAACTCCGAGAAGATAGGAGTTTCGACGGCAACTATTGTTGGAATGAATGCTATGATTGGCGCTGGAATCTTTACGATTTCAAGCGCATTAGCTGGCGATGTTGGCCCAGCAGTCATTCTTTCTTTTATTTTCACCGCTGTGTCTGTCTGGTTTATGGCACAATCACTTGCTCGCGTAGCACAGCTTTTCCCTCAAGAAGGTTCTTTTTATACCTATGCACGCCAATGGGGCGGTCATTCTATTGGTCTACTTGCAAATGCTTGCTACTTAGCTGGATTACTTATTGCAATGGGGCTTTTAGCTCACGCTGCAGGCGCACATTTAATTCGTTACATTCCTGGCTTTACTGCAAATCAACTTGGTATTTTTACATTAATAGCACTTACTCTTCTTAATGTAATGGGTGTTTCTCTTTCTTCATTGGGGCAACAGATTTTAATTGCATGCACTGTTTTTCCATTAGTTACTACAACCGTTATGTGCCTTACAAAAGCTGATCTTAGCAATCTTACCCCATTCTTACCGGGTGGGCCGATTAGTATTTTTAAAGCAACTCGCGTAATTGCATTCTCATTTTTTGGATTTGAAGCTTCAGCATCTTTGTTTAATGTTATTCGTGATCCAGAAAAAAATCTGCCGCGCGCATTAACCTATTCATTAATTGCAGTTGCGGGGCTTTATTTAGCTTTTGTTGCATCATTAATTTTAGCAGTACCACTTGAACTTTTTAAACAATACCCTGGTCCAGTTTCAGGACCTCTTTCACACGTATTTGAAAGTAAGTGGATTCTTGAATGTATTCATATTTCAAGTATTTCAGCTATTCTGGGAACCTTGCATTCTATGATTTGGTCAGCCGGGGCACTCTTTTTAACCTTTATGAAAAAGATGCGCAATAAAACCGCGCAACAAATTATTGCCCATGGTTTACTAAACCATAAAACATCAACGTTATGTATTGGTGCTGCAATTTTTACAAGTTTTAAAATATTCACCAATGAAATGTTCTTTTATTTCACAGCAATGTTCTTACTTGTTGCTTACACACTTTCTATGATGACCCTCTTGTTTATTCCAAGCGAATGGAAGTCCGGCCAAAATTATATTACTGTTGCAGGTATTACAACTGCACTGCTTATATTTGGCTTTTCCATCCAAGGAATCATGGCAGGCGGGTAATTTTTACTCGGTTATTTGACGCCACTAAGAGCAAGGTGCTATAACTAAAATCCAAGAGCATAAGAAAGAAAGGATTTTAGTATGAAACGCGTTACCGTAATAGCACTTTTGCTCCTTTTGGCGCAAACGTATAATGTCATTAGTGCTCCACCAATGATGACTCAAAATGATTTTTTGCCACTTCATTCAACCCTCTATCCCTTTGATTTTCTCAACCTACATCACAAAGAATACGAAAAAGGTCTTGCAAACCAAACCATTCGCGAACGCATGCGCCTTTCTGTAAGCGTTGTTGGGCAAAAAGCAACTACGGCACGTAATCAAGCAAAAGAAACAGTAGAAGTAGGTGACTACCGTGGACGCTGGAATATGCTTGGATTACTCTATGGAAATGTACCAACAGGGCAAACACGCGCTGCACTTCTAACAACAGCCGCCGCACAAACCTATCATGACGGACAACTCCTTAACCATGAAAATTACACTGATATTAATGACAACTTAGGACACTTTTCAATTCCACTAAAATACCGCAAGCTAGGTGTTCGATTTGATTTTTCAGTACGTCTAGCAGAAGATCTTCTTGTTAAAGTTGAAGCTGGCATTGCCGATATTAGACAGGTTTATTCTGCCTTTACCAATATGGGACAAAGCAACAAAGCACGTCTCTTGAGTAACTCAGAAGATTATCACCCAGATAATTCAATTACTGATGCACAAGTTGAAGCCGATCTTTTAACTGTTGATACCAACCTTATGGATAACCATCAACAAATTTTTGATCAAATGGGCCTTAATATTCAAGATTACCACGCAACTGGTGCCGAGGACGTATTTGTCACTTGCCTTTGGCGACATAACTTTCATATTAATACTATGAAAGATAACGGTTCACATCATGACTATGTTTATGAAGATGTAGATGAATGGGGAAAGTTTATTATGACACCATTCTTTAAAATCACTGGTATTGTTGGAATTGGAAAAAAACAGGACCCAACACGCGCATTTTCAATGCCATTTGGAAACAATGGACACCACGGTGTAAGCGTCACAACTGGTTTTAGTATGGATTTTTATGAAAGTGTAGAAATAAGTTGGGAAGCAGGAACTTCACATTATTTCAAACGTGATATTGCTGGTTTTTATGTTCCAACAAATGAAGAACAAACTGGTGTGTTTCCATTTAAAACTGATGTAAGTTACGACCCAGGAAAAACATGGTTTTTTAGTTGTGCAATGCATGCATACCATATGATTGATAAGCTTTCATGCTACCTTCAATATATCTTTACCACACACTCAAAAGATTCAATTAAGCTTATTAAGGAAGATACGGCATTCAAACCACATGTGCTTGAAAACCAAACTAAGTGGACCGTTCAAGCTGCTAATATTGCATTTAACTACGACCTTTCACCACATATGACCGCTGGCTTTGCATGGCAGGCACCAATTGCTCGACGCGGAGCTTATAAAACCAATGCAATTGCAATTACACTTGCCGGAACATTTTAACAAATAAGCTTAAATCTATCTAAAAAACTCAAAAGCTGGACTTTTTGAGCTCAAATGACTATTATAGTGGTAAGTCAAAATGATTTTTACTTTAAGCTAAAAGTAAAAGCACGTAATCAATAGCATCAACTGAAAGGAAGTTGAGAAACGTATGTCAAAAAAGAAGTCTAACATAGAAATCAACGTAACAGGAAACGTTGAACGTTCATTGCGACAACTTAAAAAGAAAATTGAACGTGAAGGTGTTGTTCGTGATATGAAACGTTGCGTTTACTTTGAACCTCCAACACAAAAACGTCGTAAACGTCTTATGCGTGCTATTAAGCAAAACTTTATGCGCATGATCTCTCAACGTCTTATCTAAGATTTTATCATCGTAATGAATAACAAACGTGTATCTGACATTAAAAGAGCTCAAAAAGAATCTCTTCTTTTAAAAACCATTTCAAAGCTTTTTCTTGAAGCAACAATGGATAATAAAAATTTGAGTAGCTTTTATGTTAATCGAGTTTCTCTTTCGCCAGATAAAAGTAAAGTAGATGTTTACTTTTGTGCTACTGGTGGGAGCGATGAATTTGCTGAAAAAATTCATCAGCTAAAACTTTATAAACCTTCATTACGCGCTGCTTTAGCAAAAGAAATTTCTAGTCGATACACTCCAGATATTGTTTTTAAATTTGATACGTGCCAAGAAAAAACAAATAGAATTGAACAACTTTTGGAGGATCTTAAAGATAAAGGCGATTTATGATCCCTTTTGATCTAATTGTCTTTATAAAAGCTCTTGGGTTAGTCGCTGTAAGTCAACTGCTAGCAGCATTTTTACTTAAAGATGAAACTCCTCCGTATAAGTTTTTACAATTTTCTTCAATTTTTATAGGCGCTATTTCTTTTGCTTTTTTTTATGCCACGCTTCTTCTTATTTTCTATTCAATTTTAGAAGCACATATTTTGATTTTACCACTTGGAATAGCAATTGTAACAACGGCATTAACTGATGCACATGCACTTTTAATTTCTCGTTGGACAAGCATTTATTTAGCACCAGTTGCATTGATAGTGGCTAATCTCGGTGTTTTTGCAATTACACCACTTGAAAGTATTGCTGGTGCATTTTTAGGATTTATAACACTTTCTGCAACTGCACGAATTGCTTACAAATGGACAGGACAAGTTAGTTTAGGGCAAGGTGATATTGATTTTCTTACTTTTATTGGTGCATTGTTAGGCCCTGCTGGATGCTGGAAAACACTTTTAATTGGCTCAATTACAGGATCAATATTTGGAATTGTAAGCTGTACCATTTACAAAACTTCAACACGAACAACAAAACTTCCTTTTGGTACATTTCTAGCATTTGGCGCAATGATAGAATTTGTAGCTCGTTTATATGCTATTAATTTTTTTGTTTTTTAAATTTTTCCTTTTTCCTTTAAACTTTGCTATCCTACTTCAATGAATAGATTGAATAGAAACCGTTTTCAAGGGATTTAAATGAACCGTTTTCTTTTACTGTTTTTCTTATTTATCGCCTCGCCACTTTCTGCTCGAATTCCTCAAAAACTCATAAATATCATGAGAGCTAATGCTGAACAATTAGCTAAAACACATCAACCAGGAATACTCGGTATTATTGAAAAACACCTCAAAAAACTTAAAAAGGAAAATAAGAAAAAGCTCAAAAAAGCAAATAATGATGAAGAATATGAAGCAGCATTATCTGATTTTTATCAAAAAAGAGATCAATATTTTCATGAGATTTCTCATCAAATAAACAGTTACTATATTCGCTCTATAAGAGAAATAGAAAAACAAACAGAAATTTCAGAAAAACTTTTCCAACACTATCCAAATGAGCTTGTAAAAATTGAAATAATGCGTAAGTATCAACACAAGAACCTTGACGCACAATATGACGATATCACAAAAAAATTAGACGAAATTTTTAAACCCTATTATGACTATTAAATTCAACAAGGATTTTTTGTGAAACGCTTTTTACTTTTACTTTCAATCACTTCTTTTTCACTTGAAGCTACCGTTTACAAAATTATAGCTCACGGTCGCTATGGGTGGATTATAATTGAACGTACTGTAGGCAAAATACCAAAACCACCCTTTTGATACACAACAAAATGGGAGTTAGAAAAATGGCGCAATGATCAATGGAATGATATCCAAGAACAGTATGAAAAAGACAAATTAAAAGCTTCTTCAAATCCAAAAATCAAACCATTTATTAAAGAAAAACGAGACTCTCGTATTGAACG